>JAURZE010000001.1 GCA_030653545.1 Nitrospira sp.
AGAGGGGGCTCCGGGAATTCGGACAGTGTGGTAAGTGGTAGCCTGGCTTCACCAAAGCCACCAGGTGGTGGCGAACCAGAGGAGCGAGGCAATGAAGCGCACGAGACGGAATCACGGAGCCATATTTAAGGCCCAGGTAGCCTTAGCCGCAGTCAAAGGCGACAAGACGCTGGCGGAATTGGCCGAACAGTTCCAGGTCCATCCCACGCAGATCACCGAATGGAAGCAGCAATTGCTCGCGCGGGCCGCCGACGTGTTTGGCGGGGCGACGCCTCCGTCAGAGACGCCGGATCTCAAGACGCTGCATGCGAAGATCGGGCAACTGGCGCTGGAGAACGATTTTTTAGAAGGGGCGCTCACCAAGGCCGGCTTGCGGAGCGCAAAGCCATGATCGATCGCACGCATCCCTTGCCGGTGGTGCGGCAATGCCACCTGCTGAACCTGGCCCGATCAACCGCCTACTACCACCCGACGCCGGTCTCCGAGACCACGCGGGTGTTGATGCGGCGGATCGACGAGCTGCATCTGCACTATCCGTTTGCCGGGGCGCGCATGTTGCGCGATCTCTTGCGACAAGAGGGCCGCGCCATCGGGCGGCGGCATGTGGCCACCCTGATGCGCCGCATGGGTATTGAGGCCCTGTATCGGAAGCCGTCTCTCAGCCGTCGGCATTCGGCCCAACAGGTCTACCCCTATCTCCTGCGCGACCTGAAGATCTCGCGGCCCAATCATGTCTGGGCCGCCGATATTACCTATATCCCGATGGCGCGGGGCTTTGTGTATTTGTTTGCGGTCCTCGACTGGGCCAGTCGCCGGGTCCTGGCCTGGCGGCTGTCCAACACGCTGACCACCGATTTCTGTCTGGACGCGGTGCAGGAGGCCGTGAGCCGCTATGGCCCGCCCGAGATCTTCAATACCGACCAAGGATGCCAATTCACGAGCCAGGAATTCACAGGGCTGCTGACCCAGCATGGCATCCAGATCAGCATGGACGGCAAAGGGTGCTGGCGAGACAATGTGTTTGTGGAACGACTCTGGAAAAGTATCAAATACGAGGAGGTGTATTTGCACGCCTACGAGACGGTTGGGGCTGCGCAGCAGGGCTTGGCGCACTATCTGATGTTCTACAACCAGACCCGACCGCATCAGGCCCTTGACGGCCAGACGCCTGACCAGGTCTATTATGACCATCTGACATCACGGCAGACCGCCGCGTAGTCAGTCATCCGCCAGGCGCCACTTATGAACGGGCAGAAACTGTCCAACCAAGCGGAGCCACCTCT
>JAURZE010000002.1 GCA_030653545.1 Nitrospira sp.
AACGGGGTTCTGGGCGGCCCGACGGCGGGCGCCCCCCACGGGAAACGCTCCCGGCCCAGCGAATTTCCAGCTGAGTACCCGTGCTAACGCCCTCAGAAACCGATGGCGCGGCGTAAACGGGAATTAATCAGACCTTCCCTAGCATCGTCAGGCGCTGATTGCGCCGGCTGTAATGTCGCTTTCTCGCAGCCCGCTAGTTTCCCTGTAGCTCTCCACCGCTCTCCCCTCGTCCTTCCTGCCGGTCACGTTGCTGCTTAATCAGCCGCGCCAGATAGGTGCGCTGCAAGTGCAGATGTTCGGCTGCGCGCGTCTGACTCCCCTCGGCCTTTTCAATCGCTCGCGTAATGATGTGGCGGCTGTGCGCGTCCATCGACTCGTGATAGGGCAGATCGAGGTACGAAAGCTCCGGTCCTTCCTCCCTACAGAGACGGGCATCTTCAGGAAGCAACGCGATCATGTCCGGTTCAATCGTATCGGTCGGGCTGAGTACGACTGCCCGGGCAATGACATTGTCCAATTCACGAATATTCCCCGGCCAGGGATACCGGGTGAGGGCCTCTATCGAGGAGGAACTGAGCGTCGCCCCCGGGCGTTTGGCTTCCCGGGCATGCCGTTCGAGGAAGAATTGCGCCAGCGCGGGTATGTCCCCGCGGCGTTCCCTCAACGGCGGCAGGGTGAGGGTGATGACGTTGAGGCGGAAGTAGAGATCCTCGCGGAACTGCCCGGTCTTGACCGCTTGTCGCAGGTCCTTATTGGTCGCGGCGATGATCCGGATATTGACGGAGACCGTTCGGGTGCCGCCCACGCGCTGAAATTCGCGGTCCTGCAAGACGCGTAAGAGTTTTGCCTGGAGCGGCAGCGGCATGTCTCCGATTTCATCGAGAAAGACCGTCCCACCGTCCGCCATTTCCAGCTTGCCCTTCTGCAGCCGGTCGGCGCCGGTAAAGGCCCCGCGCTCGTGGCCGAAGAGTTCATTTTCCAGCAGAGTCTCTGTCAAGGCGACGCAGTTGATCACTACCAGCGGCATGGCGTGCCGATGGCTCCATTGATGGATGGAGCGGGCGAAGAGTTCCTTGCCGGTGCCGCTTTCCCCGAGCAGTAGAACGCTGGCGTCGGAGCGTGCGGCCCGTTGCGCGGCTTCGACGACCGTGCGGACGGTCGGGCTGGCGCCGATGATGTTGGCATAGCGGCCGTCGACTTCCGAGCGCAGGTAGGCGACTTGCCGCTTGAGCGAGTCGCGCTCAAGGGCTTTGCGGATGACGATGAGGAGGTGGTCTTTGTCGAGCGGCTTGGTGAGAAAGTCGTAGGCTCCTTCTTTCATGGCCTCGACGGCGGCGTTCACCGATCCGTGCGCAGTCATGACGATGACGGGCAGGTCTTCGACGTGTTTGATCTGAGAGAGCCGCTTGAGGACTTGAATGCCGGTCAGTTTCGGCAGGTCGAGATCGAGCAGGATCAGGTTGGGGGATTCCTGCTCGATCTGGTCCAGGGCCTGTTGTCCGTCCCGGGCGATGACCGTCGTGTAGCCCGAGGCTTGCAGCCGGTCCTCTAGCACTGTGACGATGTCCGCGTCGTCGTCGACAATGAGGATCTTAGCCTTCATAACTCACGTGAACGGTGATGGGTGACGAGTGACGGGTTGGCTTCGGATGCAATCATTCCCGGCCGCCACTCCCACTCATCACAGATCACACATCCCTCATCACTGAATTTACTCCATCACGTTCATGACCAGTCCGGTCAGCGGTTTCGGGAAGAAGTAGGTGGACTTGTGCGGCATCCGCTCGCCCGCGGTGGCCACGTCCTTGACCTCGCTCACTTTGGTGGCGTTCAAGAGCAACGCCCCGGTGCCGGTGCCGTTTGCCGCCCAATCCAGGGCTTCGTGGTCGTCTTTCGTATAGAGAATGGCTTCCTGTTCCTGTTGCGTCGGACAGAGCTTGGCGACGACCAGCTGTTGCAGGAGCGAGACATCCAGCTTGGTCCGGGGAGAGGCGCTGGCCGGCGGACGATGCGCGGCCTTGAGTGCCAGGGTCAGGTAGGCCTCGCGGCCTTTGATCGCTAACCCGAACATCGGCGTCGTCCGCCCTTGTGTCCGCATCGCGTCGATGAACTCTGTGCGAACCGTGGCTTTGGTCTGGCTGGTATACGGATATTCCTTCAGATCGAAGGTGTCGGCGAACAGCGCCTTCACCTGATCGAACGACGGCAACGGCGTTGTTGTCACGCGGTGCGTGGGCAGTACGGTCAGTCCCGGATCTTCGATCGGCGTGAGGAGCATGAGGACCGTGTCGTAGGGCTGCAGGCCCTGGAGATTCCCCGTTTGGCCGGCCTGCTGGCGGCGCAGCTTTTGATAATTCAACGCCGTTTCGTACCGATGGTGGCCGTCGGCGATGAAGATGGGCTTGCTGGCCATGGTCGTCACGACTTTCTGGGTGATGGCCGGGTCGGAGATGGCCCAGAGGCGTTGCTCGAACCCGACATCGTCGCGGAATTCCACGCAGGGCGCAGTCGATTTTGCCGCCTGGGCCAAGGCCGACAGGATGGTGTCCTGGGGATCGGAATAGAGCGACCAGATCGGACTGAAATTCGCGCGGCAGGCTTCCATCAGATTCAGGCGATCGGTCTTGGCGGCGGCGCGGGTGTTCTCGTGCGGATAGATTGCTCCGGTGCCGAACTCTTCCAGCTTGAACGTGGCAATGAAGCCTCGCAGCGTTTTCCTCGGGCCCTTCGGATCGGCTCCCGGCGGAACATATTCAATGGTGTGGTAGTAAATCGTCGGTTGTGGGTCCCGTTTCAGCGCGCCCGATTGCATCCACTGCGAGAGCGTGGCGCCGGCCCGGGTATAACGATTGTTGGTCGGTCCGTCGCCGGGCTGGTCCATGCCCAGTTCCAGGCGAATGACATTGTGCGGGTTCCGGTCGTAGAGGGCTTTCTGGCCGGCTGTGTCGATGATGTCATAGGGAGGCGCGGCGACATCGCGTGCCGCACCGGCAATGGTGGCATCGTAGCGCGCACCGCGAAAGGGAAGGATCTGGGCCATGATGGTTTCGTGCTCCTGTGAAAAGTGGTCGGCGTGAACGTGTGAGACCGAAAAGGCATCCACCCGGCGTCCGGCTTTGTGCCCGTCTTCTCGCCGACACCATGGTGGGGAAAAGAGGGAGCGGGAGGAACGGTTACCGATCGCGGGTAATCATGTAGTCAGCGGCGACGGCCAGAGCCCGGCGTGCCGACGAGTCCTCAAAGGCTTCAAGTTCGTGTTGCGCGGCGGCGATATAGGTTTTCGCCCGTTCCATCGCGTAGGCCAGCGATCCGGCATCCTGCATCAAGCCCAGGATCCGCTCAAGATCTTCACGGCTCAGAGTGCGGGTTTCCATCCGGTCCTTGATCATGGTGCGGTCCGGTTCGCTGCAATGGTCGAGCAGATGGAGCAGGGGCAGCGTCGCTTTGCCCTGTCGCAAGTCTTGGCCGAGGGTCTTCCCTAATCGTTCGCCGTCGGCATTGTAATCGAGCGTGTCGTCGGCGACCTGGAAGGCGATGCCCAGATACTGGCCGAAGCGGAAGAGCGCGGACTGCTTTTCTTCTGAGGCCTCGGCAAGGATGGCGCCCATGCGGCAGGCGGCGGCGATCAGGCCCGCGGTCTTGTGTTCGACGATCTTGATGTAATCGGACTCCGGCATTGAGGGATTGCCGTTGTAATAGAGCTGAAGGACTTCCCCCTCCGCCATTTTGGTGCAGGCTTCGGCGAGGACCTCATTCATGCCGTGGCTGCGAAACTCCACGATCTGCGCCATGGCTTTTGAATAGAGGTAGTCGCCGACAAGGATGCTGATTTGGTTGCCCCAGACTTTTCTGGCGGTGCGGCGGCCCCGGCGGATGTCGGCTTCGTCCACCACGTCGTCATGCAGCAGCGTGGCCGTATGAATAAATTCAATCAGGCTGCCGAGCTGATAATGCTCGCGACCGGTATAGCCGCAGAGACGGGCTGATAGCAAAAGAAGAAGCGGACGGACGCGTTTGCCCCCGCTGTTGAGGATGTGGGCGGCGACGGTATTGACGAGGGTGACGCTGGAGTCGAGGTTCTGGCGAACCTGATGTTCGACGCCGTCGAGTTCGGCGCGATACGCCTCCCAGACGTCTGCCATGCTGTTAATGGTCGAGGTACCGGGGCCGTTCGACATGCCGCGGATGGTAGGGCAGTGGAGTAAACAAAGTCAAGCAAACAGGGCCGGATCGGCCTGCACAATCTTGACAGCGCGGGAGCCCATCCAGTAAGGTGCGGTGCAGAAAAGAACAAGCGAGAGACTGCCCATAAAACGACACGATATCGCGTGCTTGCCTCTGCATGTTATGAGTGGCCGCTGACCGCGAAGTCATCACCTTCTTCCTAAGCGACACGAGATTGCCATGATGCCGATACCCGGGCTTCCACCGAAGCAAGGCCTCTATGACCCTGAACACGAAAAAGATTCGTGCGGGGTGGGCTTTGTGGTCAACATTCAAGGCCAAAAGTCTCACGCGATCGTCCAGCAAGGGCTGCAGATTCTGGAGAATCTGACCCACCGCGGCGCGCAGGGTTGCGATCCCTGCACCGGCGACGGTGCGGGTATTCTTCTCCAGGTCCCGCATGAGTTTTTGAAGCGCGCGGCCGGTGACGTCGGCGTGGCCTTGCCGAATGCCGGCGAGTACGGCGTGGGCATGGTGTTTCTGCCTCCTCAGGCCGATCGCCGCCAGCAGTGCGAGCAGTTATTCGCGAAGGTGATTGCCGAAGAAGGCTTACGGCTGCTGGGTTGGCGCGATGTGCCGGTGAAGAGCGATGCCATCGGGCCGGTAGCGCGCAGTACCGAGCCGTTCATGCGGCAGATCTTCATCGCCCGCGATGTGCTCAATGAGGCCCAGTTTGAGCGGAAGCTCTATGTGGTTCGGAAGCGGGTTGAGAACGCCGTGGGCCAGTCGGCCATCCAGGGGCGCGAGTATTTCTATATCCCCAGTTTGTCCGCGAACACGATCGTCTACAAGGGGCTCCTGCTGCCGCATCAGATGTCGGCCTACTATCAGGACCTCAAGGATGCGAGCCTGACGAGCGCGCTGGCGCTGGTTCACTCGCGGTTCAGCACCAATACCTTCCCGACCTGGCCGCTGGCCCATCCCTACCGCTACATGTGCCACAACGGTGAGATCAATACGCTCAAGGGCAATGTGAATTGGATGCGTGCCCGCCAGGGGCGGCTCAATTCCGATCTGTTCGGCGAGGACCTCGAAAAGCTCTATCCGATCGTGTCCGAGCAACAGAGCGACTCGGCTTGTCTGGACAATGCCATTGAGTTTCTGACCATGGGCGGACGCTCGCTGCCGCACGTGATGATGATGCTCATTCCCGAGCCCTGGGTGGCCAATCCGCAGATGGATCTTGATCGCCGCGGGTTCTACGAATATCACGCCGCGATGCAGGAGCCCTGGGACGGTCCCGCGGCGGTCTGCTTTACGGACGGCAAGCTGATAGGCGCCACGCTGGACCGGAACGGCCTGCGTCCCTGCCGCTATCTCGTGACCACCGATGGCGTCGTGGTGCTCGCGTCGGAAGCCGGGGTGCTGCCGATGGAGACGCACAAGATCCGGCAGAAGGGCCGGCTCATGCCGGGCCGCATGTTCCTGATCGATACGGTCCAGGGGCGCTTTATCGACGACGAGGAAGTGAAGGCCGAGATCGTCAGCCGGAAACCCTATCGTTCGTGGGTGACGCAGCATCGGATTTCGTTGGATGAATTGCCCGAGCCGTTGAATGTCCCCCAGCCCGACCATCCCACGACGCGTCAGCGGCAGCAGGCGTTCGGTTATACGGTCGAAGAGTTGAAGATGGTCCTCACGCCGATGGTGGTGAACGGTGAGGAAGCGATCTCCTCGATGGGGACGGACACGCCTTTGGCGGTCTTGTCGGACCGGCCGCAGCTGCTGTTCAAATATTTCAAGCAACTGTTTGCGCAGGTGACGAACCCGCCGATCGATCCGATCCGCGAGGAGCTGGTCATGTCGCTCACGACCAGCATCGGACCCAAGCCGAACCTGATGGATGAGAATCCGGAGTCCTGCCGGCGCATCCGCGTGAAACAGCCGATTCTGACGAATGCCGATCTGCAGAAGATCCGCGAGATCGCCGATCCCCATTTCAAGAGCAAGACCTTGAAGATGCTCTTCCGGGTCGCCGAGGGACCGGAGGGATTGGGCGCGGCGGTGGATGATCTCTGCCGCCAGGCCTCGCAGGCCATTAAAGAAGGCTACAAGTTCCTGATCCTCAGCGACCGGGGTGTGAACGAAGAGTGGGCGCCGATCCCGAGCGTGCTCGGTGTGGCCGCCGTCCACCATCACCTCGTGCGCGAGTGCACCAGAACCGAAGTTGGGCTGACCGTCGAAAGCGGCGAGCCGCGCGACGTGCATCACTTTGCCTGCCTCATCGGATACGGCGCCGGGACGGTAAATCCGTATCTCGTTTTCGAATCGCTCGTGGACATGGAGCGCGACGGGTATTTGCCGGAAGGACTCGATGCGCAGACCGCCGAAGGCAAGTTCATCAAGGCCATCAATAAGGGGCTGTTGAAAGTCTTCTCGAAGATGGGGATCTCCACGGTGCAGTCCTACTGCGGCGCACAGATTTTCGAAGCCATCGGCCTGAACCATGAACTCATCAGCCGCTACTTCACGGGAACTCCGTCACGGATCGAAGGCATCAGCATTCGTGACATCGGCGAAGAAACGCTGCGGCGGCATCGGCTGGCCTATGAGCCGGCGCCGATCAGGCAATTGGATTTCGGCGGCGAGATTCACTATCGGATTCAGGGGGAGCATCACAACTGGAATCCGGACACGATCTACAAGCTGCAGCACGCGACGCGGAACAACGATCCCAAGACGTTCGCCGAGTTTTCGCAACTCGTGAACGACGAGAGTAAGCGGCGTTCGAACTTGCGTGGATTGCTCGACTTCAAGTTCCTGCCGGAGCCGATTTCGATCGATGAAGTGGAACCGGCCAAGGAGATCGTGAAGCGCTTCACGACCGGCGCCATGTCGTTCGGCTCGATCAGCAAGGAAGCCCACGAGACGCTGGCCATCGCCATGAATCGCCTCGGCGCCAAGAGCAATACCGGCGAAGGCGGCGAGGATCCGGAACGATTCAAGCCGCTGCCCAACGGCGATTCGAAGAACAGCTACATTAAGCAAGTCGCGTCGGCGCGATTCGGCGTCACCAGCCACTATCTGGTGAATGCGAAAGAGCTGCAGATCAAGATGGCGCAAGGCGCGAAGCCGGGCGAAGGCGGGCAGTTGCCGGGCCACAAGGTCGATGAGAACATCGCCAAGTTCCGCTACGCCACGCCGGGCGTGCAGCTGATATCGCCGCCGCCGCACCACGACATTTATTCCATCGAAGATCTGGCGCAGCTGATTTTCGACCTCAAGAATGCCAATCCCGACGCGGCCGTGTCGGTGAAGCTGGTCTCGGAAGTCGGTGTCGGCACGGTGGCGGCGGGTGTAGCCAAGGCGCATGCCGACAAGGTGCTCATCAGCGGCGATTCCGGCGGAACCGGCGCGTCGCCGCTCTCGTCGATCAAGTATGCCGGCGGGCCCTGGGAACTCGGACTGGCGGAAACGCATCAGACCCTGGTGCTGAACGACCTGCGCGGGCGGATTCGCGTGGAGACCGACGGGCAGATGAAGACCGGCCGGGATGTGGCCATTGCCACGTTGCTAGGAGCGGAAGAGTACGGGTTCGCCACGGCGCCGTTGATCATCGAAGGCTGCATCATGATGCGGAAGTGTCATCTCAATACCTGTCCGGTCGGTATTGCGACGCAGGACCCGGAACTCCGCAAGAAGTTCAACGGGCAGCCCGAACATATCGTCAACTTCTTTTTCTTTATCGCCGAAGAACTCCGGCAGATCATGGCGAAGCTGGGATTCCGGACGATCAATGAAATGGTCGGCCGCGTCGACAAGCTCAAAGTGCAAAAGGCCATCGACCATTGGAAGGCCAAAGGGCTCGACCTGACACCGTTGCTGAAGGCGCCGGATGTGGCCGCGGATGTGCCGCGCCATTGCGTGCAGAAGCAGGATCACGGGCTGGCCGATGTGCTGGACAACAAGTTGATCGAGCTTTGCAAACCGGCGCTGGACAAAGGCGAGAAAGTGACCTTGGATCTGCCGATTCGCAACGTGAACCGGACAGTCGGCACGATGTTGTCGAGTCGCATTGCGAAAAAGTACGGGCTGGAGGGACTGCCGCCCGATACCATCTCCATCAAGTTCAGCGGCTCCGCCGGACAATCCTTCGGCGCGTTCCTTTCGCGCGGCATCACGCTGACGCTGGAGGGCGAGTCGAACGACTATATCGGCAAGGGGCTCTCAGGCGGCAAGATCATTGTCTTCCCGCCGAAGAACGCGATCTATACGCCCGAGGAAACGATTCTCGTCGGTAACACCTCGCTCTACGGCGCGACGCAGGGTGAAGCCTATTTCTACGGCATGGCGGGCGAACGGTTTGCCGTGCGGAACAGCGGTGTGCGGGCCGTCGTGGAAGGCACCGGCGATCACGGGTGCGAATACATGACCGGTGGCGTTATCGTCGTGCTCGGTCGCACCGGACGGAATTTCGCAGCCGGCATGTCGGGCGGCGTGGCGTTTGTGCTGGATGAGTTGGGCAAGTTCTCGGCGCGCTGCAATACCGGCATGGTCGAGCTGGAAAAAGTCGGCACGGCCGAAGACAAGAAACTGTTGCATGAGATGATTACGTCGCACTTTGTGTGCACCGGCAGCCGGAACGCGAAGCGCATCCTGGATTCCTGGGACGCGATCCTGCCGAAGTTCGCGAAGGTCATGCCGGTGGATTACAAGCGCGTGTTGGAAGAGCGGAAGAAAAAAGCGGCGGCGAGCAAATAAAAGGACTACGGGAATGGGCGATCCAAAGGGTTTCATGAAATATGCCCGCGAGGGCCCCAAGCGGAAACCGATCGAGCTGCGCGTGCTCGATTGGAAGGAAATGTACGAGCCCATCACCGAGGACAAGCTCAAGGTCCAGGGCGCGCGTTGCATGGATTGCGGAGTGCCGTTTTGCCAGGGCACGACCGGCTGCCCCGTCGTCAACCTGATCCCCGAGTGGAACGACCTCGTCTATCGCGGCCGCTGGAAAGACGCGCTCAAGGCGCTGCACACCACGAATAATTTCCCCGAGTTCACCGGGCGTCTTTGCCCGGCTCCCTGTGAAGGCGCCTGCGTCCTTGGGATCAATGAGGATCCGGTCTCCATCCGCGTGCTGGAGTGGAACATCATCGACCGGGGTTTCAACGAAGGCTATGTCGAGCCGGTGTTGCCGGTCGTGAAGACGGGCAAGACTGTGGCCATTGTGGGCTCCGGTCCATCCGGCTTAGCCGCCGCGCAGCAACTCGCGCGCGCCGGCCATAGCGTCACCCTGTTCGAAAAATCCGACCGCATCGGCGGCTTGCTGCGCTACGGTATCCCCGACTTTAAAATGGAAAAGTGGGTCATCGACCGGCGGCTGGAGCAGATGAAGGCCGAAGGCGTCGAATTCAAGACCGGCGTGGCCATCGGAAAAGATATCACCGGCGAGCAGCTGCGCAAGCAGTTCGATGCCGTGGGATTGACCATGGGCGCGGAGCAGGCCCGCGAGTTGCCGATTCCCGGCCGCGAGCTGAAGGGCGTGCACCTCGCGATGGAATATCTCACCCAGCAGAACAAGCGGACGGCGGGCATTCCCATCACCGACGAGCCCATCATTGCCAAAGGCAAGCGGGTCATCGTCATCGGCGGCGGCGATACCGGGTCCGATTGCGTCGGCACCGCCCATCGCCAAGGCTGCGCGGAAGTGCATCAGTTCGAATTGCTTCCGGAGCCGCCTCCGTCCCGGTCGAGTTCGACCCCCTGGCCCCTCTGGCCGATGCAGCTGCGCACGTCGCATGCGCACGAAGAAGGCTGCGACCGGCAGTGGAGTATCTCGACGACCAAGTTCACAGGTCACAACGGCCAGGTGACGAAGCTGCATGCGAACAAAGTGAAGTTTGAAGCAGGAAAGTTTGTGCCCATTCCCAACAGCGATTTCGACATGGATGCGGATCTCGTGTTGCTCGCCATGGGCTTCACTGGTCCGGTGAAGAACGGCCTGCTCGACAGTCTCGGTGTGAAGTACGATCAGCGCGGGGCGGTGTCGGTGGACGAAGGATTCATGACCAACCTCGACGGCGTCTTTGCCGGCGGCGACACCAAGCGCGGCGCCTCCCTCATCGTCTGGGCGATCGCCGAAGGCCGTAAAATGGCCGCGGGGATCAATCAGTATCTGAGTGTGGGCAAGTCGGCGAAGACAGGCCGCTGAAAACGGCCTCTTCTCACCCGCCCATCCCGGCGCGTCGAGACGCGCCTTTCACCGGGCTTCGTTCTCGCTTCGCTCAATCCCTCAACGTACCTAGAACCGTGCGCCTCGGGCTCTCGCTGGCTGCGGCCTTGTTGGAAGACCGTTCTGAGCAGGCCGTGTGAAGTAGGTCTCTGCCTTTTTAGGCTTCATTGACACGTTTTGATCACCACCGGTAGCTTTGGTGCTATCGCGCGGATCTAGTTTTTCAGCCCTCTATGTGTCCGCGAAGTCCCAAGGGGAGACCCATGTTCGAAAGACTTTGTTTGACGCCGCGAACTAATACTGTTTGGGGGAGCCAGATCGATCCAGGGTTTCTTGCAGAGAGTCTTGTTTTCTACGGCACAGTATATGTCGCGGCAAATAGGGGTGTAATTGAACAGCTGCTCCGAGCATGCGGACCTGAATCTCTCGTTGAACTGGTGGAGCGGGGAAATCTTCGAGTACTGTATGAACATGAGATGTGCGCAGTGCAGACGAAGAATAGTGGTTCAACTAATGAACTTCATTTCCCTGTAACGGCGTCATTAGTCGGTGGGGAAGCCCAAAACGAGGTTCCAAAGATCTTTGAAAAAGTCATAGGGAAAGAGGGTAGAGGAAGAAGGTTAGCCAGAAGATTCCTGGCTTCAACGGAAACAATATCTCACTTTGATGAGTTCATCCCTTCGACAAGAGAAGACATTGGGGATCGGGAGTATCTAAGGAAGGCAGTAGGACTATTCCTTGCCCATTGTGTTCCCGAGTATCCTCGAGAAGAACTTGAGTTTGTTGCAGAGGAGGAAGGGGAAGGGTTTCGTGTTCGAACAAATATTGATTTTGTTTTAGCTAATCGGTATTACCACACCCGTATTTCTCCTAGCCATTCCTCATTAACGCCAGCCTATCTTCTTACTCATGTGATCAATGCGCGACAGGCGATCATGCTGTCATCTCAGTACCAAACCGAGCCTGCTCTCGATTCGCTCCAGTCTGCCCTCGTTGGGTCCAAGATGGAGTCGCTGATTCGTAACAGTCAGAAGTCTGAATCTGCAATACGGAGATTCAGGGATGTCGTCTTGGAAGATGGCCGTGCTATCAGGGAAGCAATAAGCAGTTGAGAAAGAACGTTCAAAGACCTATTGCCTGTTCTAGTGTAGTGATTCATGCTGTTCTTGTCTTATCCAGAGCGCTCTTGGCCCGATTCACTTTCGCTAAGATTTCCTGCGCGGATTTGGTCCACACAAAGGGGGTGGGCTGGGTATTGCGGTGGGTCATGTAGGCGTC
>JAURZE010000003.1 GCA_030653545.1 Nitrospira sp.
AACGGGGTTCTGGGCGGCCCGACGGCGGGCGCCCCCCACGGGAAACGCTCCCGGCCCAGCGAATTTCCAGCTGAGTACCCGTGCTAACGCCCTCAGAAACCGATGGCGCGGCGTAAACGGGAATTAATCAGACCTTCCCTAAGTCCAACAGGAAGTAGAAGTAACGAACGCATCGGTGATGCCGTCAGAAACGAGGACTGCTGCATTGACAGGATGCAGTTCGGCCGGTAGCCTGCGTCTACACCAGATTTCATCGAGAGTATACCGTGACATCCCGTTGGCGTCTTCCTCAGCACGATTACTGGTCCACGCCGTTTGCCGAGTCGTTGTTGCGCCATCTTGATCTGTGTCCCGGCGCCACGGTTCTTGATGTCGCAGGAGGCCATGGTATTCCTGCGTTCTACGTGGCCGAGCAGGTTGGTTCCGGTGGGCAGGTGCTCAGTATCGACGTGAGTGCCGGACAAGTGGCGCGCGCGCGATCGATCCAGGGCTCCCACCTTCCCTGGCTGCAATTTGAGTGTGTCGATCTCCGCGCATTGCCGGCGGATCTTCCCGCCTATGATCGCATCACCGGCAATCTGTCCGTGATGTTCTTTCGCCCGAACCGCTTCGAAGTCATCCAAGGATTGGCGGCTCACCTGAATCCAGGCGGCCAGATGGTCTTGACCTTTCCCTCCCTCGGCACCTTCGATTCCCTGTGGCGTCGGGTCGATCAGGAGATGGCGACGCTGGGGCTGCTCACAGAGCGCCGACGTCTCGAAGCTTATATCGCCGAGCGGCCGTCTGCGGAGGAGGGGAGGGAATGGCTCGATGGAGCCGGCCTCCACCGCATTGAGGTGGCGGAGTATCCCCTGGAGGTCGCAACTGGTCCAGGCCAGGAGCTCTTGCATCATCCGCTGTTGCGAGGCGGATTCCTCGACGACGTATTTGAATGTTTTGATGATCAGCTATTAGCCGAACGCGTCATGACGCAGGTATCGGAAGATCTCGACGGCGTGCTCCCATTGATCGCGCAACGATGCGTGCTCGCCGGTTGGAAGCCGGCTTCCGGAATGTGAACGGGCGGAGAGTCGTCGTCTGTAGTGACGGCTAGCGTGCGGAAGAGGCCGCGGTCCTGAGCGATGAGGCCAGGCCCAGCTTTGACAGTGTGAAGATCAGCCACTTCGACGGGTCGAAGTTGTACCACCGGGGACCGTTGCGGTAATCGTTTTGATGTGTGTGGTGGTAATTGTGGTATCCCTCGCCGAATGTCAGCAAGGATACCCACCAGCTGTCGCGGCTGGAATCTGCCTGGCTATGCGGCTGACGCCCCCAGAGGTGGCAGACTGAATTGATGCAAAAGGTTGAGTTGAGTACGGCAAAGGCGCGTCCGACGCCCGCGAGCAGAAAGCATCCCAGCCCGCCCATCCAGCCGTTGTAGAGAAAGCCTACGGCAAATGTCAGTCCCAGGCCGGAGAGGACGATCAGCCAATAGTGGCGATGTTGCCACATGACAACCGAGTCCTGGCGTAAACGGGATGCGTATTTGTCGTTCGCGTTCGCGTCTTTATAAAACAACCATCCGCAGTGGCTGTACCAAAATCCTCTAGTCGCATTGTAAGGATCAGCGTCCTGATCGCAGGCCGCATGATGGCGAATATGGTCGGCCGCCCACTTCAGGGCAGAGTTCTCAAGCGCCCATCCGCCGGCCACTAAGAGTACGGCTTTCACCCAATTCGGGCATTCAAAGCTGCGGTGCGAGAGCAGTCGATGGTACCCCACCGTAATCCCCAACCCTGTGACCACATAGAGCACTCCGAACAACGTCCAGTCGACCCAGCTATATCCGTAGAAATAGCCGAACGCCGGCACGCCGATCATGGCGACAGCCGTGACAATACCAAAGAGCGCCGTCGTCAAATAGTTCGGAACGGCTGGGTGTGTGGCTGATGTTGGGGGAGTGGGCATGAGGAAGTCTCCTTGTGGGAGCGAGGGAGAAGGAGGAGCGCAATGACGCGCTCCTCCTTGCATCGACTGAACTAGAACCGGCCGCGCTTCTCGCCGCCGCCGCCGCCGAAACGACCGCCGCCGCCGCCACCGCCGCCCGTGCGCGGTTCTTGGGGCTTAGCTTCGTTGACCGTCAACGGGCGTCCATCCATCTGTGAGCCGTTCAATGCAGTAATAGCTGCCTTGGCTTCTTCTGGTGTCGACATCTCGACGAAGCCGAAGCCCCGTGATTGTCCCGTAAACTTGTCCGCGATCACGCGCGCAGATTCGACTGTGCCGTGCGCGGCGAACAAGGTGGTGAGCTGTGATTCAGTTGCCGCATACGGCAACCCGCCGACATAAAGTTTTGAACCCATGGGGGTTCCTCCTTCCGGAAAGTGACATTGTCTGGGACGCGAGAACAACTTCCCGAGGGGAAGGAGAGGGCCGAAGACGCTATTCAGTGAGGCGGCTTAGGTCAGGCTTCCGATCAGAATCTCGGTGAGAACAACATCGGTGATGGGCCGTTCGATCATTATATTCCACGCGAGGCCCGCCGCGTCGAATATTGAGAGACTAACACACCTCAATTGAAATAGCCACTTGTCTTGTGAAGGGTCTAGAAATGCTCAGCCGGTGAACGAAACTGCGGGGTCTTGCGGGCCGGCGACCATGCCGGCCAAGTCAGGGTCTTCCTGACCGTCCAAAGAAGCTGAAACGGGTTTCTCAGCCTTGCGTTGAGCCCGGCGCGCATCTTTGTTCTGTTGCCGCTCGTGTCTGGTCTGTTCACGATGGCGTTTTTTGATAGTCGTGCTCATGCTTTCCTCACTGGCGGATTGGTTTCACGCGCTGCGCACGAATTATCAATGGCTTTCTTGGCTAACGAAAAGGCTGCGGTCTTGGCATCCCATTCGGACTTGTATCTCCCCAGCGGGGCGTCGACGGAGGTGCCCATGGTGGACTCGAGGAGTCCGGGAATCACGAAGCGACAGCGCCAGGTTCCATTGGGCTGTTGTTCGGGCATGAGGAGAATCTTCTTGCCTTGCGAGTAGCAGGTCTCAGCCATCACGCTCTCCTCTGGGTAGGTGCTCGGCACCCATGCAATGAGTTCGAACCTCTTGCTACGCGGATTTGATGAATCGGTCTGCGCTGAGGATGCTGTGCAATCGCTCAGTGACAGAGCGTCGATACGGCTCTTTTTGGCGGACCATGATGACCAGATTCTCGCGATCGAGGAGAATATTCAGGTCGTCTTGGGTGACGAGTTGCCGTGTCGAGGTCCCGATATTCATCCGGTATTGGGTTCTCCCGTCCGGATTCCGCATCGCGCCGGAAACCATTTCGGTTAACCCGTCAATCACTCCTTCGTGCCCTTCGAGGCGGTGTTTAACCCTGGTGCCATCAGGGATGCGGACCCAATCTGATGCGAGGGGCTGAGCCGATGAGGGGGCTTTCTGCGTCATGCGGGAGTCTCCTTTGCGGACGCGGACTAGTGGCGTCCACGAGTCGGCCGATGAATGGGTGATGCTCAGAGTTCCGGACGGAAGCACAATGACAACTGCCGGACCGATTGCGAAGGACGGAGTGAGCGGGATCGCTGACGAAACAGATAGGTAGCTATCAGAAGCCTGTACAAAATGAGTTTAGCACGCTTCTGCCGACATAGCGAACGACTCTGCCTTTCCAGGCTACGCGCTTCTTCCTCCACGTTCCGTGGGCGTGCGCTATCGCGGTCCGGGGGCGCTAGTGTAGTGATACATAAATAGCTTTACTTATTATACCGTACGGGTATACTCCTCCCCAAGAGGAGGACTGGCCTATGCGCATTGCCCCGTCCCTGCAGCTGACTGATCCCGAACGCCAGCAACTGGCGCAGTGGGC
>JAURZE010000004.1 GCA_030653545.1 Nitrospira sp.
TTGACGCCTACATGACCCACCGCAATACCCAGCCCACCCCCTTTGTGTGGACCAAATCCGCGCAGGAAATCTTAGCGAAAGTGAATCGGGCCAAGAGCGCTCTGGATAAGACAAGAACAGCATGAATCACTACACTAGCTGTGACCAGGGGCATTGTCGAAAACGCCAAGATCGTCTCAGCTTGGACGTGGATTGGAATCTCAGGGAGAATAATTATTCTGCTCACGGAATCGCCTTGTTGCGAGGCCTTCGCATTATCCGTGCATTGACTCTCGCCGATGCGGCTCGTAGGGTGAGTGTATGGCGGTGTGAGTGACGCCGACTGTCCCATCCCTCGCGCATCCCGTCTATTTTTCTTTTCTGCGCGTCTGATTCCCCGGTCTCCACCGCTTCTAGAAAGACGGTTCCGTTTCTTTCCTTCAATTTGGGTAGGCGTGGGTGCGTCGAATTCCGCGGTTGTTGTGCGGTCGACATCTGTCCGGCGGCAGAGCACCCAGGCGCACGATAGGGAAACGAGACCGGGGCAATCGTCAGCTGCGCTTCAGTGAGCGGGCCCGGCATGAAGCGCCATCAAGGGCCCTACACAATCCGACCGAGGAGGAAGAAATCATGAGAATCCAGTTATTCGTGAAGCAACTTGTTTTGACGGGATGTCTGGTGATGAGTGCGATAGTGCCGACGGGCGAGGGCCAAGCGGCAGATCCCCGGACGACGTCATCGGCCGCTCCGCTCGCGACGGGCGAGATGAATGTCATGGCATCGGGCTCAGTGGAGGACACACTGAAATTGTGTTTGGCGAGAATTCCCAAGGATGCGAGTGCCGGACAGCGACTCTTGGCCGAACAGAGCTGTCAGGGGGCAGAGCGGACAAGAAGTACGAGCCAAGGCGCTTCCCAGTATTGAGAGCTTGGTAAAAAGAATCGGAAGTCCTTCTGCAGCCCCTGAAGGGGCTGCGGATCGGCTCGGTGACGGTCCGATTTTTGGAGAGCAAGTGGCGGGGCATGCGGTAAACGCTTTTCTGCCATGCCGTCATCTGATGGGGGGTATTATGAAATGTCCACGTTGTCAGGGCCTGATGATCATTACTTCGATGAACGAGCCGTTTTGTGCCGACGCGGTGGTGGGGTGGCGCTGCCTGCTCTGCGGTGAGGCAACGGATCCGGGAATCGAAGCCAATAGAGCGGTCCCTCCTCCGTCGGTTCGAACCCGGGCGCGGGTACCCGGATCGACGGTCGCGAGGGGCGGACGAGCAAGAAGCTGAGAAGTCCAGAGGGGGCGAACGATGCGAACATGGCGAGACATTGGGCCGGAATTGTCGCTGGGGTTCTACCTGGTCGCGTGGGTGGTAGCGTTGGCCCTCACGTATGTGCAGTCGCGATAAGTCCGAAGTGCCTGGCTACCGTGAACGCGACCGGTCCGGCGCACGGAAATGCAGCGGGTCTCTGAGACTCTGGAGCTCCCGATAATAGTAGAAGGCAGTGGGTCGTCTCGTTCCGAATCGCAGGGCGCGCAGAAACGCAATCTCTTCCTCGGTCGCTTCCCCGCTCAGTGACGCATCCTTTAGAAACTCAGTGAGTCCAGGTTCCTCCTCTGTGGATGCCGCGGGACCCTTCTCGATAAACTCAAACCGCTTCTGGTGGCCGGGAGCGATGCGGCGATTGAGCACGACTTCAATACAGAAGGTCGCGAGGTCGATGTCCCAGGATTCAATCATGGGATCCAGAAAGGCGATACAGTTGTCGTTCGAGAGATCGAAGATCGTGGTGTCCAGAAACTGCAGGACCGTCACCCGCATCTGAGGGTACGTCTTCTTGCTGAGGCGCGCCACCTGGCGCATCCAGACCTGATTGTCGAGCTCCTTCCTGGCGACGCCTTTGGCGACGCTGAGGAGCTTTTGCGTGACAAACCGCTCGAGTTCCCCGAACGGCTGCTTTTCAAAAATCACGCGAATCTCGCCGTTCTTGTCGGTGTTGCATTTGCGAAGGATCAGCTCGCGCACGTCGCGCAGCAAGGGGGCCGGCTGGTCTCCCAATCGTTTCTTGAGGTGCTCTCGCCTCTGCAAGTCGGCGAGTTTGGCCAGCTGCCCGTCCGGCAATTTCAATACTCGACTGATCTTGTCGTACATGTCGGTGCGGTTCGGCGCCGGAGGAAGCTTCTTGTTCGCCATGAGCTGCGAGATGTACGAGTCGGTCACGTTGGCGGCGTGCGCGAGATCTTTCTGCCCCAGTCTCAGTTCTTTCAATCGATTCTTGATAAAAAGCGCAATGGTCACGGGTCATCTCCCTGGTAGTTTTACGAGTTAAATAATAAGAGTTAACTGTATAGACTCTTGTGGAGCTGTGCAATGGAGTAGTTGACTAAAGTTACTTAAAGAGCCTAGAGTGTTCAAGCAATCTTCAAGCAATCTTCAAGCAATGAGGATTCGGTCAGCATCAAAGGCTTGTCCCGGTAACCTCCTGCCAGTGTGGTTCAGTCAGCGAGTCTTGCTTGTTCCGTCGTCCAACTGGCGGCGGAGTCTTGGATAAGAAGGAGAGGGTCTATGACCACGCACGCGACAGTCTCCATCCACATCGAGACGACGGACGCCTTGTCACGGTTGTATCTATTCCTGGCGCAAGCCATGGACCGTGCCCTGGATGAAAAGGCCCGGGGCCGCGCCGATGAGTCTGAGTTGGACGCGAATTTTGCCGGAGCCAGGAGCATAGCATTGGAGTTGCTCTCGGTGAATCGGGTGGTCAGAGATAAGGTCGAGGCAGAGTGCAATCGTATCCGGTCGTTGATTGAGGCTTGTCTCAAGGGGGGCGCGTCCCAGATGGCCCTGGTGGAGGCGTTGAAAACGGAGCGGGGGATTGTGAAGCAGAAAACCATGGTGCTGAGCGACCTGCTCGCGGTCTTTCGAGCAGCCTGAAAGGATTATCCGGATGACATCACCATCAATGGCCGGTTCGAAAGCACGATGGCGGGCCACACGCGTGACGGGAGAAATTATGAAGAACACATCGCAAACGTTTGTCCTGACCATGAATTCCCCATCCCGGAAGGGGATGCGGATCTGGACGGGGAAGAATATCCATGCGCTGCGCCATTGCTCAGTGAAGCAGATGGGGCAGGCGCTGATCGAATTGCAGCACCACATGAATCAGCTGCAGGCGGCGACGCCGGGGCCCGGTCGGTCGGACTTCCTGAATCGTTCCCGCTAGCGGGGGCTGGATCGCGTTTCATCCGCACCGGAAGGTGACGGTGTCGCAGAGTGTGTGTCTCCGGTACTCGGCGGCCTTACGGCGCTGAGCCTGTGATGAACCGGCGAGGCAGGCAGAGAGCGTTCGGATAGGGAGCAAGTGAGAGGCAAGGTACCCGATTTCGGGAGGTAGGTATATGGCAGCCAAGCGAACAGCGCCGTTTGATTTCCAGAAAGTTCTAGAAACGGTCAGCAACGGGAAGACGATGCTGACCTTTCCAAAGAAGAAGATGATCTTTTCCCAAGGAGATGCGGCAGACGCCGTCTTCTATATCCAGTCGGGAAAGGTGAAGTTGACCGTCGTCTCACAGCAAGGCAAGGAAGCCGTCATTGCGATTCTTGAGCGAGGGGAATTTTTCGGTGAATCCTGCCTCGCCGGGCAGAACGTTCGTCCGGCGACAGTGACCACGGTAGAAGATTCCAGTATTGTGCGCATCGACAAAGACGTCATGATCCGTCTGTTGCATGATGAGCCCACATTTGCTGAGTTCTTTATGTCGGTGCTGCTGGTGCACAATATTCGTATTCAAGAGGACTTAGTCGATCAGCTCTTCAATTCCAGCGAGAAGCGCCTGGCCCGGGTATTGTTGCTGCTGGCGCATTTCGGGAAAGAGAGCAAGCCGGAGACGGTGATTCCCAAGATCAGTCAGGAAACGCTGGCCGAGATGATCGGAACGACGCGCTCCCGTGTCAGTTTCTTTATGAATAAGTTCCGCAAGCTGGGCTTTGTCGAATACAACGGCGAACTCCACGTGCATAGCTCGCTCCTCAGCGTTGTGCTCCACGACTAAATGTCCGTTCGGCCGGGCTCGGGTGGTCATGGATGCGACATCCAGGAAGTTCCACGTCAAGCCGTCTCCTGCACGCGCGAAACATTGGGGCGAACAAGGTTGTGTCTGTGTGCCGATGGGATCGGAGTCTAGTTCTGAGCAATATTGATCAGAATTTGAGTTCTTGGTGGGAGAAAATCAAACGATTGGGCAAATGGGGCGTCAGAAGGGGCACTTATAGCGATGGCCGCAGCGAAAACGGATTCAGCAAAGTCGAAACCATCCAGCGTGGCGCGAACGGCTCCTATTCAAGTCGCACGGTTTGATCCCAAGACCTTCCTTGCCAAGGTGGGCAACGGAACGACCATGCTGAGGTCCACAAAGAAGCATGTGCTCTTTTCCCAAGGGGATGCGGCGAATGCGGTATTCTATGTCCAGACAGGCAGAGTCAAGCTCACCGTAGTTTCACCGCAGGGCAAGGAAGCCGTCGTCGGAATTCTGGAGCCCGGGGCCTTTTTCGGTGAAGGCTGTCTCGCCGGACAGGTGGTGTGCATGGCAACCGCCACCGCACTGGAAGTATCCACGATTGCGCGTATCGACAGGGTCGCCATGATTCGCGTGCTCAACGACGAGCCCGCTTTTTCCGCCCTGTTCGTGGCGTATCTGTTGTCCCACAGCATTCGCATCCAAGCGGATCTGGTCGATCACCTCTTTAATTCTGCCGAGAAGCGGCTGGCGCGTATTCTCCTGCTGATGGCCCACTTCGGCAAGGAAGGGCAGCCCGTCCCGGTGATTCCCCAGATCAGCCAAGAAATGCTGGCCGACATGATCGGCACCACGCGTTCCAGAGTCAGCTTTTTTCTGAACCGGTTCAAGAAACTGGGCTTCATCAAGTATAACGGTGGGCTGGAAGTGCATAGCTCGCTACTGAATATCGTGCTTCACGACTGACCGCGCCGCCGCTGTTCTTGTGGTGGTCCGTCTCGCGGTTCCTGACTTCTTAGCGTTTCCCTTCGTGGATTTGGGCTCGTCCATAGGCAGGACTCCGCGTTGCAGGGCCGCATGGATGAGGTCCCGGTGGGAGTGCAGCCGCATCTTCCGCAGCAAGCCGGCACGATGGGATTCGGCGGCGCGGGAACCGATCTTCAGTCGAATGCCGATATCGCGGTTGGTCGCTCCCTCCACGACGAGCTGCAGGATCTGTCGCTCGCGGGCGGTCAGTGTATCAGGGAGGCTCGGCGAACCTGTCTGAGCCTTTTCCAGCAGGGTGCCTTTTGCCGTATATGAACCACGGAACGAATCGGAAAGCCTTGGACTCAGGTAACGCCGACCGGCAACCACTTCGTGTACGGCCTGGAGGAGCTCGTTGCCGCAGGATTCTTTGGCCACATAAGCCGCAGCACCGTTGTGCAAGGCTTCCAACACATAGGCTTCATCGCCGCACATGGAAAGAATGATGACACGGGTATCCAATTTGAGGCGCAGGACTTTTCGTGTGGTGTCGAGCCCGTTCAGTCGAGGCATCATCAGGTCGACGATCAACACCTGGGGTTTCTTCCGCTTGACGAGTTCGATTGCCTCGAGCCCGTCAGCCGCTTCGCCCACAATGACGCATCGGGGATCCGACTCCAGCAGCGCCCGCAGCCCTTGCCTCACGACAACATGGTCATCCGCCAACACAATAGTCGTCATTGCAACGTCTCCTCCCGTGGCCGCGAAAATGTTGCTCACTGTATCAGGAGCGACTCCTGATGTATGCCCTGTATTGCTCATGCGCCTCCATCGGCGTCTGCACTGACAAACCGGGGAGCGATCTCATCGAGAGGAGGGGGGACGGTGGCCAGACCAACGCGAAGGGTGCTCGAACAAGAGGAGGCCGGATTGCGGAAGAACAGGAAACAGATCAGAAAGATCCCGACCGGCATCGTCGGGCTGGACAAAGTGCTGGGCGGAGGCCTGCCTGCCGAACGTATGACACTGGTCGGCGGCGGCCCCGGGAGCGGGAAAAGCATCATCGGCTTGCAATGGCTGTTGGCGGGCACCGATGCCGGCGAGCCGGGCATTCTCGTGTTGTTCGAAGAGCGTGTCGCGTCTGTGCGCCAAAACGCCGCCGGCTTGGGATGGGATGTGGCCCGGCTGGAGCAGAAGGGCCTGCTGTGCCTGCTGGATGCCCGGATCAGTCCTGAAGCGGTGGTCTCCGGCGACTTTTCCATCAAGGGGCTGCTGGCGATCATCGGACAGAAGGCCAAGGCCATGCGAGCCCGGCGCATCGTGATCGATGCGGTGGATGCGCTGCTGTATCTGTACGACAGCCCCATGCGCGAGCGACACGAATTATATTCGCTCCACGAATGGCTGCTGGACCAAAAACTGACGACGATGATGACGGTCAAAACAGTCCCGCAGGAGGAATCTCCCCGGTACGCATTTCTGGACTTCATGGCGGATTGCGTCATTCACGTCGATCAGCGGGTCACGCAACAGATCACCACGCGCCGCCTGAGAGTGGTCAAGTATCGGGGGGCCGGATATGGCCGTAACGAGTACCCTTTCGTCATCAGTCAGGACGGCATCAACGTCATTCCCATCACCAGCAACGTGTTGCAGCATCGTCCGCTCGGTCCCAAAGTATCCAGCGGCCTGGCCGGGCTCGATGGCGTGCTCGCCGGCGGCTTCAGGCGCGGGGCCAGCACGTTGATCGTGGGGACTGCCGGTAGCGGAAAGACCACGCTGGCCTGCATTTTCGCTCAGGCTGCCGGCCGACGCGGCGAGCGCGTGCTGTATCTCAATTTCGAGGAGTCGGCAGAATCGATGGTCGGCAACATGCTGAGCCCGGGCCTGGCCCTGGGGCCGCTGATCAAGCGCGGGACGCTGGTTATCCGGTCCTACCTGCCGGAAGCGATGGGCGTGGAGGAGCATTTGTTTCATGCTCTGAAAGCCCTGGATGAGCTGCAGCCTCAGCACGTCGTGGTGGATGCGATCTCGGCCTGCAAACGCATGGGCTCGGAGCAGGCGGCCTTTGAGTACCTGATGCGGCTGCTGAACGACTGCCGGGAACGCGGGATCACCTGTTTCTATCTTAATCAGGCAACCGGCCTTGATATCGTCGCAGAGATCAGCGGCATCGGTATTTCGTCCATTATCGACACCGTGGTGCTGCTTCGCCATCTTCCGGTCGGCCATGCGATGAAACGCCAGTTGCTCGTCATGAAGTCGCGGGGCTCGAAACATTCCGACCTCTTCCACGAATTCCACATTACTGATCGAGGAATTGAGCTGGAGAAGACCTAGCTCACAAGAGCAGCCCGGTCGGTCTATTCGATGGGGCGCAGGTACACGGGAGTCCGATGATGAAATCTTGCAGTCTCAAGACGCGCCGGACGGCGCCGGCCGGAGAGAATACCTATGTCTTCCAGCTCTTCGTGGCCGGCAACGAGTCCAATTCGACGCAAGCCAGAGATAACCTGGCCAGACTCTGCAAGGAACACCTCACGGGGCGGCACAAGATCACCATCGTAGACGTGCTGAAAGACGCCGCGACCGCGTACACCCATCATGTGCTGGTGACCCCCACCTTGATCCTGATCAAGCCTCTGCCCAAGGTTCTTCTATTGGGCAACCTCAGCGATACGCGGCATGTGCTTGCCGCGCTCAGACTGATCGGTGGTGAGCAATGAGGCCCCGGAAACCGCCGCTCCGCAAACCGCAGATCAAGGGAGCAGCGGCAGAGGAGTTGGTTCACGCGCTGAGGACTCACCAGGTGGACGCCATCGTCGGCGAGCGCCACATCATGCTGGTCCGTTTGAAGCAGGCGGAAGAGAACCTCGAGCTGTCGCGGAACCAGCTGCGCGCCCTCACCGCAAGTCTGTTGTCCACACGGGAGCATGAACGGACCGTCATTGCCCGGGAGATCCATGATGAGCTGGGCCAGGCGCTGACATGCGTGCAGTTGGGATTGTCCTGGATCGCCGGCAAGGTGACGGCACGGCAACAGCCGTTGCGGGACAAGATCAACTCGATGACGGCGCTGGTTATGACCATGATCCGGACGGTCCAACGAATCGCGGATGACTTGCGTCCTGGCCTGTTGGATGAGTTGGGGCTGGTGAAAGCCTTAAAGTCAGAGGCACGGAAGTTCACCGGATATACGGGAATACCCTGCAAATTTGAGACGAATATGGGGAACACCAAGTGTAGCCGTGAAGGGGGTATTACTATCTTTCGTATCGGCCAGGCAGCCCTCACGAATGTGGCCCGGCATGCCAACGCATCCAAGATCGTGATGTCTTTGATGGATGAAAAAACTCATCTTGTCTTGACGGTGCATGACAACGGGAAAGGGATCACCAGGGAGCAGATCTCGAGCGCCCAGTCGCTCGGCATTATCGGCATACGAGAGCGCGTCCTGGCGCTCAAGGGCTCTCTGAAGATCAGGGGTTCAAAAACGACGGGGACAACCTTGACGGTACGAATAGTTCATTTCTGAGCTTTTGTTCTTGGTATCTTATCGCCGGACCGCTTCTGGGGGCCCCGGCGTTGAAGCTCTTCAAGTAAGAGGCCTTCTGCCGCACCTCGATTTTCCACGGGTCCCTGTTCAACTTCTCGAGTCAGCCACATTTCGTAAGCCAGCTCGTCCTCCTTTGGTCTGACCGCAGGAGGAGGGGCCGTTGGTTTTCTCGTAGTCGCTTTCCTCGCCATTCCACACCTCGCTTTCTGGTTGAAAGTTACCTGTGCTACTGGGTTGTCCCATCGAATGAATGAAGGAGCGACTGTTGTTCGTGTTCAGCCGGATAGGTGATGTGTGTGCCGTTCACTTTGGCGAATGGCGTGAGGGTGTGAGGTTTAGGATGTGCCATGCTTGTGATGTGCTCGACCGGAATTCCTCTCACCGCCAGCGCATCAGCAATCAGCGACCGATGACAACGCCAGGGCACCGCTTCAGCGCACATGATCGTGGTTCGTTCACGACTGGCTACCCCAATCAGCGTTTCTATCCCTGCTTGGAATGACGCGGTCTGCATGTAATCGGCGTAGCCGCGGAATGAGGCGTTGCGCCAGCCTCTGTTAGGCGAGTCCCGGAGAGCGTGACGAAGCCCCCCGAGCTCAGCCAGGTGTGTATAGTCGATGCCGGCTTGTCGAAGTGGTTGCGGAAGTGTCTCGTGATTGAACTGCGGGTTATAACGAGAACGCGGGACGGTGCGCACATCGATAAGATGTTTCACGCCGTGTGTGTGCAAGAGGTTGAGGAAAGCCTCCAGCGACCGGGTGGAGTGCCCGATAGTGAAGACTGCAGGCAGTTGTGTTGAGGCGCGCGTGCTCATCGTAACGGTCCAGCCTCTCTGCGGTTCATTCAATGCGGTCACCACGCTTAAACGTGTTGGCCATGGGGTTCTCCGTACGGAGCGCTCGCAAGTTCGGTCACCTCCGCCAGCGCTCCTGGACGCTCGGCGAGGGTATCGTCAGTACCCGGCGAACTCTTCCGCGCGGATGTCTTCCTCGTCGACGCCGATTTCACGAAGCATCGTCTGTAACCCTTTCACCATTTTAGGCGGCCCCGCAATGTAGTAGACGGGCAAGGCGGCGTGATTCGCATACGTGGCAAGCTTTTCTTTGGTGATCAGGCCGGTCTCACCGGGCCAGGTCCGATGGGATTGCGTCATGTCGGTCATGGTTGCGATTAGCGAGTAGTGCGGATTATCCCGTTCCAGCGCCAGAAGTTCATCGAGGAATGGCGCATCCTCCGGTCGGCGATTGGAATAGAACAGGATGAGGCGATGCGGGCGTTTCTCCTTCGTGGCACAGCGCAGCATACTTCGAAAGGGCGTGATGCCAATACCGCCTGCCAGCAGGACCGCCGCTCGCGTGGCATCGTCGTGCAGCGTCAAGGCACCGGACGGGCCTTCGATCTTGACGGCTGTTCCTATGGGAAGGCGCTGCAACACGCGTTTGAACGCGGTGTCACGCATGCGCGTCGCGACCATGAAGAGGTCATCCTGGGGAGCGCTCGCGATCGAAAAAGTTCGTGTGTTTCCTTCACTATCCGTCTCCGGAGGATTCAGCAGAGTCATATCGACATACTGGCCGGCTATGAACGTCCACCCCTCCGGCTTCTCAAACCGAAAGGCCATCGTGCCTTCGGCGATGTTTTCCCGTGTGCTCAGTTTGGACAGAAACGTTGTCGCGATAGCTGCCGTGCTCATAAGTACATCCCTTCTTAGTAAATGATGGGTGGTCGCTTCTCCGCGATGACCAGCATCAACCGGCGTCGCTGCAACGGGCGGTCCGGATCTCGTGTGTAGTGCGAGGAGTCCTCCGATACTTCCACGTGACTAAGCGGAATTGAAATGTGTTGATTCATATGAGACACGGTGGTCTCGATCGAGAGCGTCACGGAGGCATCGTTGCAGCCGGTGACTTCGGCGTTCAGATCCGTCGCATCGAGGAATTGCACGGTGACCCGCTCTTCCGGGTCAATCCATGGACGGATCAGCTGCTCTTTTTCGTCGTGTGTCATGCTCGTCTCCCACATCTGTTCTGAATGAGTGCCAGGCCTCCACTTCGAAGCCCTTTCTGTGATCTTCATGCGTGACCTCTTTCTGTTGTCATGACGTGCCTGGTATGAAGCGGTTTAAACGATCTCTCGGATTTTGTTCTCGACGATTGTCTTGAGAATGTCCCAGCGGTCTTTCTGTCCCCGGACTAAGGCTTCCGCAACGTGCATTGCCTGCTGCAGTGTGATTGTGCCGGGCAGAGGCGGCTCCAGAGGATCAATGATCGCCTCGACGACCACCGGTCCGGGCTGAGCAAAGGCCTGACGGAGCACGTCGCCGACCTGTGCGGGATCCTCCACGGTGTACCCCGTCGCACCGCAAGCCTTCGCATAGAGGGCGAAATCGATCGGCTGTAATTGGACCCCGAATTCCGGATTGCCCTCAAAGGCCAGTTGCTCCCATTTGATCATGCCCAAGAGGTCGTTCTTCAGCAGAATGATCTTCACCGGCAACTGGTATTTGACCATGGTCGCCAATTCTCCCATCAACATCGTAAAGCCTCCGTCGCCGACGATGCAGACCACTTGCCGGCCGGGAAACGCCACTGCCGCTCCCACACCATAGGGCAGCGCGTTGCCCATGGAGGCGAGCGTACCGGAGGCCGAAAACTGCATATCGCCTTTGATGCGGATGTGTCGGGCGGCCCAGGTCGTGACCGTGCCTGTATCGCAGCAGATGATGGCATCCGAGGCGAGCACGTCGTTGAGTTGATGGACGACTACCTGCGGCTTCAGCGGCCTGTCCATGCGGCTCCCTCGTTTGTCCATGAGGGTGTTCCAATCCTTTACCTGCCCCTGGATCTTTTCGAGGAAGGGATGTTTGGTTTTGACCGCAATGCGGGGGAGAAGCGCCCGTAACACATTCGGGCAGTGCCCGACCAATCCCACCTCAACCGGATAGCGAAGGCCGATACGGACCGGATCGAGGTCGATTTGCACGGCCTTGGCCTGCCCGGGCTTGGGGTAGAACTCCAGATAGGGGAAGCTCGTGCCGGCGATGAGCAGCGTGTCGCAATCCGCCAGCGCTTCCTGAGAAGGTGCCGTCCCCAAGAGCCCGATGCCTCCGGTGGTGTACGGGCTATCATCCGGCACCACGGCTTTCCCGAGTAACGGCTTAATAATGGGGGCTCCCACCTTTTCGGCCAGATGCAGAATCTCGTCCCGCGCGGAGAGACACCCCCGGCCGGCGAGGATGGCGACTTTTGATCCTGCATTGATGATCTCCGCGGCCTGTTCAAGCAGCGCGCTCCCGGGCAGCGGCAGCGCCTCACTCGCGAGGTGTCCGCTATGCCGCGGGATATTTGCCGGAGAGCCCTGATCATCGGTCCATTCCTGCACGTCTTTTGGAATCGTAATGTGCGCCACGGTCCGGCGCGCAAGCGCGGTTTTGATGGCCACATCGACGACATTCAAGACATGCGATGGTCCATTGATCCGTTCGTTGTAGGCCGCCACGTCGACAAGCGCTTTATTGAGATCGACGTCCTGCTGATAGTGCGTGCCGATCAAGTCATGGTAGGTATGGCCGGTAATCGCGAGCACGGGCTGGCCATCGCATTTGGCATCGTAGAGACCATTGATCAGATGCAGGCCGCCGGGACCGGAGGTGGCCAGGCAGACGCCCAGGCGATGCGTGAACTTGGCATAGGCACAGGCCGCGAATGCCGCGGACTCTTCGTGCCGGACTTGTATGAATGTAATACGGTCCTGGCGGGTTCGCAGGGCTTCAAAGAGTCCGTTGATGCCATCGCCGGGATAGCCAAAGATCGTGTCGACGCCCCAGGCGATCAGTCGCTCGATGAGCGTATCGGCTACCGTGTTTCCCATGGCTTCATTCCATTCTCCCGAGTACGGGCATGTTTTCTTCTTCCGTCCCACGGGAATGATCCAGAGTTTCCCGGTTGGACTGGACTGTGAATAACTGACGACCCAAGAGCCTCCAGACTGAAATCGGAATCGCGTAACGGTAAGACAATTCAGGAGCCGTATCTGTTCAAAGTTGCTCACGTCGGTCTGACCAGCGACTCGCTCTCGATCTTCTTCTCTGTCTTTGCATCTGAGCTGCATTGACCAGACGTCTTCAGCCGATAGGCAGAGTATGGCCATTCATTCGCCGGGTCCGGAGATCCTACGGTCCGTTGACAGGTCGATAGGACGGACAAGGCTGTTGCGGCCCCATCGTCGGGTAAGAGCTGGTGGATGGGTTTGAAGGCTCCCACTACCGTGTTTTCTGTCGGTGCTGTTTGAATGGTGGCGAGATTGCAGATGAGGCCATGCCCACGAATCGTTATGTGGCGTCGTTCTCCCAAGAGTCGGCTGATACGTTTCTGGTCGAAAATAGATACATGCACAGGGGCAATATATGAAAACAGTTGGAAGCTTGGGCAGATTATTCTTCGGGTTCATGGGCTTGCTGGCGGTTGGCTTATGCGCCGGCTGTAGTGGCGGTGGTGGCGATGCCGGTGGTGGCGATGCCGGTGGTGGTGCCGGCAGCGCACAGGCAGGCGCCCTCAGCGTGTCTCTGACCGATGCACCGGCCTGCGGTTTCGATGAAGTGAATGTCACCGTCAGCAGAGTGAGAGTCCATCAGAGCGACTCGGCGAATGAAAACGCCGCCGGTTGGACCGACATCACTCTCAATCCCCCGCGTAGAATCAATCTGCTGAATCTGAATGATGCCACGCAGCCCAATTTGGCTCTGGAAAGCCTCGGTGAAACGCCCTTGCAGCCAGGACATTACACCCAATTGCGTCTGGTGCTGGTCGAGAATAACGGCAGCAATCCACCTGTCAATTCAGTCGTCTTGTCAGGACCGCCACGAAATGAAATCCCCCTCGATATGCCCAGCGCAATACGATCGGGGATTAAATTAATCCGCCCGTTCGATGTAGGGGCCGGGCAACATGTCGATCTGTTGCTCGACTTTGATGCTTGCAAATCCATTGTCAGGCGCGAAAACGGGACCTACGGGCTCAAGCCGGTGATCAAGGTCATTCCATTTGCGCTGAATGGCATCGAAGGTTTTGTCGACACCGCTCTGCTTGGCAGCCATGTCGTCGTGTCGGCTCAAGTCAACAGTGCGATCATCCGGGCAACGGTGCCGAATCCCAATACCGGAAGATTCCTGCTCGCCCGTCTGGATCCGGCCAACTACGACGTCGTGATTGCCGCGGATGACCGTGCGACTAAAGTCGTCGCAGGAGTGCCGGTGGCAAGCACCACAAGCATCACGACCATCAGCACGAACGCAATGCCGGCTCCGCCGATCACGTTGCAGCCCTCCACATCCCAGAGCATGAACGGCACCGTGTCGGTGAGTCGGTCGGATGATGGCGACGCCGTCATTGTTGCAGCGACGCAATCGTTGACCGGTGGTCCTGTCGTGACCGTGAGATCGCAGGTCGCCACAACACTCACGAGTACGCCGCAGACCGGCGACTACGGGTACAACCTGACCCTCCCCATTGCCCGGCCTTGGCTTGGCTCGTTCAGCACGCCTCTCCCGATCCTGTTCACGGAGCAGCTGGTAGCGGTGGCAGGTGTATATACTGTCCACGGCTCCGCCCTGACCCCTACCATTGTGTATGCAACCCAGACTCCACCGCCATCGCCCGTGACTATTACCGGAGAGCATACAACGCAAGTCTTCACCTTGACGCCGTAAGTGATCAGTTGCTGAGCGGAAGGCGGCGACCGTCAGCTGAGTCGCGCCACCAAGCACTCGGTTTCTCCATCGCATTGATTCGGCCGGTAACAGCTCCGCGATCCCTCTCATGGTGGTCGTGGAGCCGATTCGATTGGCCTGTCTTCGTTCCATCCGTCAATTCGCACATATATCAGCTTCCCGTTTTTCTCTGAGAACGATTCGGTACGAACGAAAGTCTCAGATGGGCGTTCCATTCGTCTTCCGGCCTGAGCTGTATTGACCAGATGGTATCGGCTGAAAGGTAGAGCATGACTGTGAGGCTCGGTTGACCCGGGGTTCCTAGATCCGAAAAGAAAGGGTTGTGATGAACATACAACCAGAACAGAAACAGGGGCGTGTTCCATCTGCCTCCACGCCGGCGATGCCGGAGAGCGTGGTTGTACCAATATCCGGCGCGGTGGCAGAGAAGGTAAGCGGGGAGTTGCAACGACGCCTGCTGGATGCACGTCTTCACTGGTGCCAGAAGAACCGAGTTTACGCCAAGCAGCGGGATGAGAAGGAAGGCTGGTTGGCTGAAGAGGAGGGGCTCCATGATGCGGTGCTCGGCAGGGAGCGGGTCGAACTCATACGCCTGTGCTATCCCTCACAGGTTGAGCGCTATCGTCTTGGTTTTCATGATGGGCAGGCGCTCCTTCGCATCCCGCTGGCGGCTATGAGGCAACATCATTCTTATGGAGGAGCGGTCCCACGCTCTTCCTACAACTATAGGTAGAAAAGTCGATGACCTGCCCACGTTGTGCCGGCTCCATCGTCGCGGAGCATTTGAACAATCCCGACGCCGGGTCCTCGATCGGGTTTCCCTGTCGGCGTTGTCTGAATTGCGGCGGAGAGGGGACAACGTGTTCGGATGCCTCAGACATCAGAGCCCGCTCGCTATTACATCCGGCCGTGGAGTGGCGGCAGGAACAAGGCCGCGTCGATAAGAAAGGAAGCTTCATGGATATGAATAAGATTCTTTGCTCCGGTGTTCCGGCTTCCGCAGTGCTCTGTCTGACCCTGTTCATCGGGGGGTGCGCGACTGACACTTCAGCCGCACCGCCAGATTCGCAACCGGTCGCGCGCGAGAAGACTGATTCAGCCCCTCGTCACTTGGATCCGCAACAAGCCGAACGGCTGAAGGCCGTGATGACTCCACTCCTTCAAAAGATGGATCACCAGATCGCACTGGATTCGGTTCGCATGGCGATCATGGATGATTCTCATATCAATGCCGCCAATGCGGGCGGCGGGGAGTTCTATGTGACGACCGGACTCCTTCAGAAGGCCAATGATGAGCAGCTTGCGGGTGTCATCGCACATGAGGTCGCGCATGCCGATCTCGGGCATGTGACGAAACTGCAAACCATCGGAGCCGGAACGAACATTGCTGCAGTCTTGCTCGGAGTGCTCGGGATTCCCGGCGCTGAGCTTGTTCCATTGGCAGGGGATTTACTCGTGGCTCGGCCGTACGGGCGAGACGCGGAATATGCAGTCGACCGCCATGGTGCCGAACTGCTTCAACGGACCGGACGGGATGGTAAGCAAATGATGGCCGCCACGCTGACCTGGCTGATGCAGGCAGAAGGTACAGGGGCGGGAGGATTTTTCGCCACGCATCCTGCCACCGAAGACCGGATCAATCGAGTCCGCCAGATGTAACGGCCAGGCGAATCAGACGGTTCGCCGGCATAACCAAGGAGACCTGTATGAACACGCAAGGACACAACCGGAGCCGACTCACGGCCGGTTCATTGGCGGCGCTACTGCTGGTATTAACGGCAATTCCAGGCTGTGAGTCTGCCGGGAAGACCGTGACGGATCATAAAGACACGGCTATTGGCGCCGGCGTCGGGGGCGCCGGCGGTGCCGTTATCGGAGGCCTTGCCGGGGGAACAAAAGGCGCCGTCATCGGCGGATTGTTAGGTGTCCTGGCCGGCGGCGCGGTCGGGAACTATGTCGAGCGGCAGGATAAGGATCGCGCAGCGGCCGCGGCCGCGACCGGGTATCAGGCTTCGCAGGGGAACGTCGTACGCCTGGAGAATGGTCAGGCGCAGCCCAGCACGGCGCGGGCCGGCGAGACCGTGAATCTGAGTTCGACGTATACGATTCTTACGCCGAACAACCAACCGATGACGATACAGGAGAGCCGGGAGGTGCGCCACGATGGGGCGATGGTCGCGAATCCGACAGTAAACACTCAACGAGCCAATGGGACATTTACCAGCACGGTGCCGATTATCCTGCCTTCCGATGCCCAGAAGGGAATCTATGACGTCACGACCACGGTTGCGATGGGCGACCGGACGGCAAGGTCAATGACGAGTTTCACCGTGCAATGAGGCCGAGCCGTGAACGGAAAAACCAGGAGAACGGGAGCGGCAGCTTTGATGCGGCCAGCTTGTCAGATTCCCCCAGTCACGCCCACAAGAAACACGTGGCTCGCTCGGGCCGCCCTCATAACCCGTCGCTTGGCCATTTGGGAGGATGCCGCCAGAGAGGTAACAGCCGTAATCGGGAGAAGAAACAGACCGGACCGAGAAGTCGGCCCGTCTTTAGATAAGCGGCGGCAGTAGGTGTCGCACATTATCCTCATCAACAATCTTCGAGCATATGGAGTCGAAAGGAGATCTCATGACACAGCCTATTCTCTGGAAAATATTAATGCTCACGGTGTGGCTCATCGGGGCTGTGCCCGTTTCTGATGCTTTTGCGGAAGTAAAAGAGGCTGATCCTCAGCTGCTTTCCGAGAACCGTGTGCTTCTCGGCACGGTAGAAGAAATCAGAAGCGACCAGGCCAAAATCAATACCGGTGAGGGACAGCCGCGGTATATCCCTATGAACGTGCGGAAGGATAAGGGATTGCCGGAGCTGAAAGTAGGGGATCTGATCGAAATCACAATCAACGATCAGAATCTGCTGGTCGATGTTCACAAAGCCGGTGAGGCCAGCCACCATCGTGTGGTTCGCGGGCGGCTCGCCGAACCGATGCCGACCGGACACGACAAGGCAGTGATTCGCACGACGGAGGGAAAAGAAGAGACTCACCTTATCCGGCCGGTTGCAAAAAGTAAGGTCGCGTCGATTCCCGTGGGGGCGGACGTCGTGTTTCTCATCGACGAGTTGGACAAGATCGTCGACGTGACGATGGGGAGCGTGGAATCAGTGCAACGGTCGGCGGACCTCGGGCAGCAGAAGTCGCCTCTCAAGGGGAATCTCGAACAGGTCACAGGCAAGATTCTGAAGCCCTTGAAGGGCAATGTCATTGTCATTCAGACCGCGGACGGGAAAGAGCACTCTTACAAGGTGCGTTCGCTCGTTCAGCCAAGACTGGCGACGCTGTCCAAGGGCGATGCTGCAGTGCTTTTGCTGGACGCGGAAAACAAAGTCATAGATGTCGCGTTTCAGCCGGCTGTTACGAAGTAATCGCAGGCCGGCAACCGTCAGGCGTGTTTTGCCGGGTGAATAGCCAGGATGTGAGCAATAGTGAACAGATTGTGGGCTGTCTATTTCGGTAAATTTGCAAGAACTTGCACATGCGTCGCATGTGTCTACCCACAGGAGGAAACCATGAGATATTCCGCTATGGCGATGTTGGTGTTAGTCATGGGAGTCGGCGCCGGCTGCTCCATCACCGATACCGCGAGTGATATGCGCGGTATCAAAGGTATTGATGGCGACAAGCTGACGCACATCAACACGCGCAACTATGCGATTAACCTATTCATGAGCAAACCGATCGTCGGAGACGCCACGCTCAACGCCACGGTCCAGAGCTTCGCCGATGAGGCCAAAAAAGCCGGGGCCACGAAGGTCCGGATCGTCCAATCGGACACGTCGGTCATGTGGTATCTCATTCCGGTTTTAGGGTTCGTTTTCACCCCGGTGTATACAAACGTAGCGGGAGATGCGCTGCTGCCATAGGAGATGCCATCGCACGGGGGTTCCGGTTTCATGAAGACCCAATAGGGGCTGGTGATTTGCCAGGACCCTGGTCCACGTGGGGCGCGGCGGGGTGATCGAGTTTAAAAGCGATTTGGTGAACCCGGTGGCTTTGCTGCAGCGTCCAGCACCAGTGGAGGTCAGCGCGATGAGCCGAGGTCAGTCAAACCAGTGTGTGGTGGAACGGAGCGTTGGATCGCAGTCGACGGCGTCCGCTCCACTTCTTCCAGTGACCCATGTCCAGTCATTCCATGTGGAATACATGGAGGTGGCGCGGTTACAGACACGTCTAAGCGCTTCGCCATCCGGCTTCCTGGCGGTCGTCCATCATGGCCGAACTTCAGGGAGTCCCTGCGGCACGGGTGTCCTTCCGGTTGTCTCTCTCGATCTGCCGCAATTGAGCGACCCGCCATTAGCCGAGGTGTGGACCAGCCCTCTGCCGGTGACCTATCACCAGGCCGAGGGAATCCACTGCGCCATGAATGACGAGGTGCTCTTTGGCGCGCTGCAGGTGGTAGAGCTCCCGGGAGCGTTGCTGGATACGGTGACCTACCGCGCGTATCGACAGCTGCTTATGCAGGCACGTGCTCTGGGGTATCCACATCTGCTACGGGTGTGGAACTATTTTCCTTCTATCAATAGCGAGTCCGACGGGCTGGAGCGGTATCAGCGCTTTTGCGCGGGCCGGTACCAGGCGTTGGCCGAGGGGCTTGAGGGATTTCCTCGAACCTTGCCTGCCGGGACCGCCGTCGGGACGCTGTCCGGTCCGCTGACCATCTATTTTCTGGCGGCGAAGCAGCCTGGCGCGCATATAGAAAATCCTCGGCAGGTGAGCGCGTACGAGTATCCGCCTGTCTATGGTCTCCGCAGTCCGTCGTTCGCACGAGCCACTCTTCAGCCGTCTTTTTCAGGAGCGCAACTGCTCATCGCCGGTACGGCGAGTATCGTCGGTCATGCGAGTGAGCATGTCGGCGCGCCTCACCAACAGACCCTGGAAATACTGCACAACCTCAATGTGTTGCTCGTACGGACTGAACAACTCCTTGGCATTGATCGCGGGCAGTGGTTTGGGCGGGCGCTCTTCAAAGTCTATATTCGGCATCCGGAACATGCGGTGACGATTCGGGACATGCTGACGGCGTTGTTGCCGTCCCATGCGCAGGTGCTCTACCTGCAGGGAGAGATGTGCCGAAGCGAGTTATTAGTGGAGATCGAGGCCGTGTTGACTCAAGAGCAGAGGGCCGGAGTGAGCCATCGGGGGCTTGCCGGCTCAAGTGGGTTCTCCGCAGCCGGTAGGATTTGAATATGAGCCGGATCGCGTCACCAGCGCGTGAGTCCTGTCGCGAGGAGACGGCAGACGTCGTTCATGCTCCGCCGCCGGCCAAGGCGGCGCAAGTCAGGGCGTGCTCGGACATTGCCGCTCGCAACCAGGGTTTCTACGACGCACTCTGGTCTGCAAGCTCTGTGACCCTCCCGCAGCGATTTAATACCTGGCCGCTGCTTTCCGCGCTCGCCGCCTCGGCTCCGGCGCGACTCGAAATCGGCCCAGGCTTGAGGCCAAGACTGCCGATTGCGGGGACATCCTTCGTCGATATCAGCCAGCCGGCTCTCTCCCGGCTGAAGGCGCACGGCGGTCTCACGATGCTCGGTGACGTGACTGCGCTGCCATTCCCTGACCGCAGCTTCGATTTGCTGTGCGCCTTCGATATCGTCGAGCACATTGAAGATGATCAGCAGGCGTTCTGCGAGCTCTCCCGTGTCGCGAAGGACGATGCGATCGTGGTTCTTTCCGTGCCGCTGCATCCCGCGTGCTGGAGCGCCTTCGACACGCTGGTGGGGCACGTTCGACGCTACGAGCCCGGCGAACTTCTCGCGATCCTCAGAACGCATTCCTTTTCGTTGGAGCAGAGCGCGGTGTTCGGTATGCAGCCCAGGAGCGGCTGGCTTCTCGACTTTGCGGTCTGGGGTCTGACGCACAAACCGGTGCAGGCGATGCGTTGGTACAACGGGCTGTTTCTGCCCCTCGGACTGTTCTTGCAGAGGCCTCTCGCCTGGTCGACCGGCCTGACCGACGTGACGAACGTCGACGAGATCCTGCTTGTCTGCCGGCGTGACCGTCGGCCTGCAGAGCAGAGTCCTGCAGTAGAGCGTATGCAGATGGTCCTGGAAGCGCCGGACATGATTGTGGAACCTCGATGATGCAAAAATGGGGGATTCTCACATCAGCAGCCGGTCGAAGTTGATGAGAGGCAAGCCTTGATGGATACCGTGCAGGCGAAGGCGAACAACGGGGTAGACAGCGCGAAGGGTGAGATCTCTCAACAGGCAGGGAAGCTGGAGAGGCTCTACAAGTACGGTGCGTTGCCACAAACATCTCATGCACCGCGGACGTCCTTTCTTCGTCTACCGGCCGAACATGCATCCATGACCCCGCGATGGCATTTCACCATTGATGTGGATTGGGTTCCGGGGTCGCAGTTCGGATTAGCAGGGTTGCTCGAGTTTTGTACTCGATGGCGGCTCAAGGCCACCATCTTTGTGGCGGGGCGGTTTGCGGAATCCTACCCGGATCTCATCAAGGACTGTGTGAGGCAAGGCCATGAACTTGGTACGCACGGGTGGGAACATGGCAGCCTTGAGGTCGATGAAGATTTCAGGTCGGCCACCTATCACCAGCAACGGAGATGGATCAGGCGCGCCACCGACGCGGTGGAACAGGCGTCAGGGGTTCGCCCGGTCGTGTTCCGCGCACCGAGTTTGTGGATCAGCGAAACCACGTTGTGTGCGCTGGAAGACGAAGGATACCGCTACGATTCATCGGTCCCGGCCAGGCGGTTCGATTGCGGTTTCGGCCGGGTACATTATCTGAAGTATTTTCGCGCCCCGCGCGAGCCGTATCGCCCTTCGTCAACTCATCTGCGGCTGCCGGGGCACAGCTCGATCATCGAGGTGGCTCCCTCGGCACTCCTGTTTCCCTTGAACCTGGCCACGCTGAGGACGTTCGGTTTGCCGGTGCTGGCCTGGATGGTCCGCCGGATTGTCCGGGAGTCGCCGCGGGTGGTGTTTTATTGTCACCCCCACGAATTCGTGACGTCGCATCAGCAACGCTTCCCGCGCAACATGTCCCCCTGGAACATGAAAGGCATGAGGCCGGAGAACTTCCTACTCCTCGACGGATTTGTCGGGTATATGCGGCAGCTCGGCTATTCGTCCGCTCTGTTTGCAGACTCGTTCGGCACCTGACGGACCACGAGATCTGCGTTCCTCGACGCATCCCTCTTGATCGACATCGTATTCAGTGTGCGCCGGCCGGAACATGCCTGTCCGGTTTTTCCTTGAGTCAATTCTGAGCAATTGTGAACAGACTGCCCACAGCCTTCCCGCCATAATTAACTATCTTTCTGAGGCTTACCCCCGCCGGCATTGCAGTCATTCTGGGCATAGAAGGAGGCAATATTATGACTTGCCGAGTAGCCCGATCGTTTCACGATCGCAGCCAACAGGATCTGGTCGCTTGTTGCGAATGTGGCTCGCCGATTCTAAAAGTTCGCTCCGACTCACAATCCTTGGGCCCGCATCTATGCCCAATGTGTGCACAGCCCCTCGTTGCACGCGGAGCGGTGAATGAACGGGCGTTGACGCCCATACGTGATTGTGTTTCTGCCTGATCATTCCACGGCACTAAGCGGTATGGGGTCTATATGATCGGATAGGAACATCGCTGAGCGAGTCGGATGCAGGGGCTGAGCTGTAGTAGCAGCATCTTCTTTCTCGATGCGGAAGCATATTGTCGTATGCCGATGTCGTAAAACAGGAGACATGAAATGAGTACTATTTTGATTGTCGTGCTGGTGCTGATACTTGTCGGAGCGTTGCCCACGTGGCCGCATAGTGCCAATTGGGGATATGGTCCCAGCGGTGGATTGGGTCTCATCCTGCTGGTTCTCGTGATCCTCGCCTTGACCGGCCGTCTCTGATTCCAGGCCCTAGTAAGAGCGCGGGCTCATGAAAGGATCGACCATGACAACAACAACGACGCTCGGTGTCGCCCTCATTCTGTTCGGCCTCGTGGTATTAGCCTACCAAGGCATTACGTACACGACTCAAAACAAGATCATCGACATCGGGCCGCTCCAGGCCACGGTCGACAAGAAAGAGACGATTCCGCTTCCTCCCATTGCCGGAGGATTGGCGCTGGCCGGGGGAGTGGCCCTGCTGATCATGGGTGCCAGAAAGGCTTAATGTCGTTCTTGCATTGTCCGGTCAGAGGGGTGTCTGACCCCCACTGCGGCCATGTGACATGACTAAATAAGGAGTGCAGTTTGAGATGACTCAATTATCGAACGTTGTCAGAAGAAGCTCTGTTGCCCTGTGTGCCTTTTTCAGTGGCGTGCGGAATGTGACAGTCGTGATGGCATGTCTGCTGTGTCTGTTCTCCGGACGTGTATCGGATGTGGTGGCGGCAGACGATGCCTATATTGCCGGCTATGCTGCTGCCGTGCTCCACAACGAGTTCAAAGCACCCAAAGCATCCGTGTTGGTACAGCATGGCGTTGTGACAGTCGAGGCCGAATCGCTCGGGACCGTGGACCGGACCAAGGTCCAAGCCGCCTTGGAAGCCATTCCCGGTGTGACACGCGTGGAGATCCGCGAGGGGCCAGTGAGTGCTATAGCTCCCACGTCTCCATCCTCGCAGGTCATCAAGCCGGAACTTCCGAAGACCGAGTCGAAGTTTCTGCCCCACGGCCTGCTCTTCGCTCCGCTGCACGCCGATCCTCGGTGGCCGCATTTATCCGCCGGGTATCGTCATATCTCGGCCGGCACTGAGCCGAAAACCACCGGGGCTGCAAACTTCGGAGAAACGTTCGCGCTCTATCGGGATGCGGCTCCTTTGGACGGCCAATGGGACATCGCCATCCAGGCCGGCGTCTTCAGCATGTTCAATATGGACACCGCGTCGAAAGATCTGGTCAATGCGGATTATACGGTCGGTTTGCTCACCAGTTACCGGACCGGAGCCTTTTCCGGTTTCCTTCGCTTCCATCATCAAAGCTCGCATCTGGGGGATGAATTTATCCTCAACAGCCGGACTCCGGTGAACCGGCTGAATTTGAGCTTTGAGGAAGTGGATCTGAAGCTGTCCTATGAGCTGGCCTCCTGGCTGCGCGTGTATGGCGGCGGCGGCGTGCTGGTGGGGAAAGATCCGAAAACCCTCGGAATCGGCACCAGCCAGTTCGGTGCTGAACTCACCAGTCCCTGGACGTTATTGAGCGGAAAAATTCGTCCGGTCGTGTATGCCGATTTTCAGGCCAATGAGCGAAGCAATTGGGCGGTCAGTCGCTCCCTGATGGCCGGACTGCAATTTGAAAATGCGCGCATCGGGGACCGTAAACTGCAAGTGCTGGTGGAGTACTTCAAAGGGCCATCGCCCAACGGCCAATTTTTTACGCAAAGCACTGACTGGCTGGGACTCGGCATCCATCTGTACTACTGATCCGCCAAACACTGAACGTACGGATGAACTCAGGTTGCCGGAAGAACCGGCGGGGAGTCGTGAAAGGCCCCGCGATCATGCTTCGTACCATACTGATTGTCTTCTTGATTCTCCTTCTCTTCGGCGCCCTGCCGACCTGGCCGCACAGCGCCAACTGGGGCTATGGACCGAGCGGGGGACTTGGTCTCGTTTTCCTCATTGTGCTCGCTCTGGTGTTGACCGGCCGGCTGGGCGGACGACGACAGTCATAGAAGTTCTCCGCTGTGCACTATTGCTCAGCGGGCTTCTTCCCCTTCAGTCACACTCTCTCATAACGTTGCTTCAAGTTCTGACGTAGGGCTTGGCAATGTCAGCGGTGTACCAGCAGGATCGGAAGAGGAGACACCACGATGAAGAGAGCTGAGACCTATCACGCCATACCATTCACGCTGCACGGCCTGCAGGGAATTTCTGACCGCACGGTTGATATGCATCTGGCTCTGTACGAAGGCTATGTCAAAGCGACCAATGATTTGAACGAACATATTTGGGCTCTTTTGCAAGATGGCAAGGTGGATCATGAGGAAATGCCGGCCTACTCGGAACTGACCAGGCGATTGGGATTTGAATACAACGGGATGGCGCTCCATGAGTATTACTTCGGGAATTTGACACCGGGAGGGTCGGATCGTCCCGGCGGCCACTCCGCGTTTGCCCAAGCGGCGGAGAGCAGCCATGGAAGTGTGGATCTGTGGAAAATGGATTTTAGCAGTGTGGGCAAGTTGCGCGGGGTGGGCTGGGCGGTGTGCTATCTGAACCCGGTGAACGGGCTCCTGTCCAATCGCTGGATCAGTCTCCACGAACATGGCGCGATGGTGGGATTAGTTCCTATCCTCGTGATGGATGTGTGGGAGCATGCGTATCTGCTCGATTATAAGCCTGTAGAGCGGGGGGCCTATATCGAGGCGTTTTTCTCCAATATCGATTGGAAGGCGGTAGAGAGCCGGTTGCAACTCGGGGTGCCGGCCCTTGCAGGATCCGGCCAACGGTAAGGTGAAATAGGAAAGACAATGGGATCGTGCTTTGTTTATGGGGCAATCTCTATGACCTGGCACCATCAACTCGATTTAATGACCGAAGGCGGAGGAACGACCTATGAAGACGAATCAAGGCATGACGGATGTTGGAACACTTCGGGCGCGGGCCCGTAAGGATATTCAGGACGGCGCGATGACCGCCGGGTATCCGGCGACGCCGGATGCCGTTATTCACGCGTTGAACGAAGCGCTTGCGACGGAAATCGTTTGCGTGCTGCGGTATCGGCGGCACTACTTCATGGCTTCCGGACTCAGCTCTGAGAGCGTAAAGGCGGAGTTTCTTCAGCATGCCATCGAAGAGCAAGGCCATGCTGACCAGCTTGCCCAACGTATTGTGCAGCTGGGAGGAGAACCGAATCTTTCGCCGGAAGGATTGCTGAGCCGCAGTCACTCCGAATACGTGGAAGGGGAGTCCATCACGGATATGATTAAGGAAGATTTGATTGCCGAGCGCATCGCCATCGACAGCTATCGGGAGATGATTCTCCATCTCGTCCAGGAGGATCCCACGACCAAGCGAATGCTGGAAGGGATCCTGGCCGTCGAAGAGGAGCATGCGGAAGACCTGGCCAGTCTATTGAAAAAGTGACCCGTCACGATTGTGTGCCGCAACTAAAGGATGGCACCGTCATGGGTGGGTATCAACTCAAGGAGCGATGGGGGCAGTTGGCGAGTGACCTGCGACAGCAGTGGGTCAAGTTTCGGGAGGCACATTTAGTCCAGGACGAAAAATATGACGGGAACGCCGTCGGTCAATTCCCACGGCCCTATGGCGATACATGGGGAAATTCTGAAACGGGCCAACGAATGGGAGCAGTGGTTTCACCCGAGGCCCATGGAGAAGTGGATGCAATCACGGAACTCTCCATGCAAGACCGTGACACTGTGAGCCTCCCCATATCTGAGAAAGAGCTCGCCCTGACCACTCGAATGGACACGACAATCGATACGGCTTTGCTGTCAGGTGGAGTGCTGCCCGGAGGGGCCGGGGACCGCCGATCACGCGGTTCCAGTATGGGGTGAGCCGGCCGTCAGAGCCGGCACCAACATGCCTCGCCGAGGCCGTGTACTGTCAGCTCGCCCATCGTATTGCGCGATGATCACGAAGTCACACTCTCGAATTTCTCTCTCCTCCTTCGGCCCAGTCCTCATCTGCGAATAGACGAATCCGGTCAGTTCCGGATCCCCGGTGTGCCCAGAAGAGTGCTCCGGGCGTATCGCAAAATAATCCCGTGCTAAATGAGAAGCTGAGCAATTGTGACCAGCAGGCATCTGCCGGGACGCGTAGTCTAAGAATCGAGAGAGACTGTAGCTATGAAGGAGATACTGCCATGAAAATCACACCATGCATTGGAAAGCCAAGGACCCATCGGCGGGTATTTGCCGCATCACGCGCCGTTACGTTTATCGCAGCTCGTAAGTTTATGAAGCTGGCGGCCTCAAGCCTGGGTGGAGCGCAATCCGCTCCGTTCGCAGCACAGGGTCTGCCGCAATGATCGTCGAGATTGCACTCTGTGTCATCGCGGCCGCCCTTTCGGTGATGGCCATCGCTCTGGCCGCTCTGTCGATGCAGATCAAGAATGCGCTGGTCGTCTCGGAAACTGTGTTGGCGAATCTGAATCGGGAGCTGCCGTCGATGCTCGCTGAGATGCGGGCGGCGGTTGAGCGGGTGAACGTGCTGGTCGACCAGACAAGGGGCGGAGTCGCGCACGCGGTGGTGTTGCTGCATATGGCGGGAACGCTGGGTGACACGCTGCAACTGGTTCAGCGCACGGTGCAAGGGAAAGGCCGGTCGGTGTTGGCCCGTCTGGCCGGTGTAGTCAGTGGAGTGAGGGCCGCGACAAACGTGTTGAAACAACGCATGCATCATGAAGGAGGGGCATCCAATGGCACATGACAAAGAGTTCTCGGCGGGCACAATGGCGCTGCTGTTTTTGAGTGGAGCGGCCATTGGCGCCGGTGTCGCGCTGCTGCTGGCGCCGCAATCGGGTCGTCAGGCACAGGATCAGTTACGGGGATACGCGCGGCGGGCTCAGGACGGTTTGCATGAATTCGTCGAGCAGGCATCTGAGGCGATTGCTCAGACAGTAGAAGAAGGCCAGGAGTTGCTTAAAGCGAAATCATCGGTGGTGGCTGAAGCGATCGGAACCGCCGGTGATCGACTGAGGGAAGAGCGAGAGCGCATGGCCGGACCCAAAAAGATCTAAGTCTTGTCGGTAGGAACGAGCGTTGCGAGCAGTGTGCCGCATGGCAGTAGACGACGTGCCCCGGCAAATCATTTGCCGGAACGCGCTTAAGTCAAGAAGGAGGATTCTCATGTTGTACTACGCGCTGGTATTTCTCTTGGTGGGTCTCGTGGCTGGTGTGCTGGGTGTCACGGGAGTCGCAGCGATCGCGACGCAGATCTCCTGGATCTTATTTGTCATCGGGATCGTGCTGCTCCTCGTTCATGTGGTCAAGGGGCAAACCCCACGCGTGACCTAGCGCAAGAGCAGGTTCCGCGTCGGACGGCAATGGTTTCATACCGTGGGAGGGCAGCATGGCACGCATGATTGACGTGACGGGTGTGTGTGGGATGGTAGTCGTTCTTGCGAGCGCCTTATCGGTGTCGGGCTGTAATACGAGCAAAGCGACGGTCGATACGTTTGCCAAATTCACCTCGAGTACCAGTCCGGGGGAGTATTTCAATGCCGATGGCCTGGTCACTGACAGCCAAAAGGCGCAGTTGTTTGCGGCCGTCGCGTTTGAAAATATCGAGCAGAATATTGCGCGCGGAGACGGTGAGTATCTCACCTCTCTCGTCGCCCTCATGAAAATACCGGCAGGCGAGCAGGCGGCATTTCGGGCCCGCGCGCAGAGTCAGTATCCCACCTTATTCGCATCCGATGGCCGCACCGCAGAGCGCCTGTTGTCGGCGCTGAGTGGGAAGGAGAATTCGACCCACTCGTCAGGGGGAACCGGCAGCATGGAGCCTGTTGTGACGACCGCCGTCGTGTCGAGGTAAGCGTATGGGTGTCTTGGGTAAAAGTCTCGTGCTGTGGGTGCTTGGAGTGCCGGCCGGCATTCTTGTGGTGCTGTGGCTCGTAGGCGTGCTCCGGTAAGGAGCGTGACGGCCACGGCGCATCGGGTCCGGTAGTCGATGTTCTTAACTGTGTTCTGGAGGAGGATACCATGTTGGTTCTTAGATTGTTCATTGTGGGTGGAGTGATGGCGGTCGGCGCATTCACGGTCCAGGCTGCGGACTTGGAAATGAAAGTGATCGATAAGAATTGCACGATCGAAATATTCGATGACACGAAATACGATGCCGACGATCCGCACTTGCTCATTCAGGGGCCGAAGGAGTTCGCCTCGTTGAAAGATGTGAGCGGCCGGAACTGGAACAACGACATTCAGAGCGTCATCGTCGGCTCGAATGCCACGGTCCATGCGTTTAAGGACAAGGACTTCCGTGGGACGGAGATCGCTTTTGCGCCGGGCCAACGTGTGCCGGATCTGTCCAAGCTTGACATGTCCAACGACATCGAGTCGATGAAGGTGACCTGCGGGACGAACTGACGAAGGCTATCGTCCTGAGCGAATGAGATGGTTCTAAGTCGACAGCGAATCGGGATATCTCATGCCAGTCCGGCCAGTCCTCACGGACTGGCCGGACCGGGCCGTGCCTGCGTGGTAACCGTCGCCGGTAGATCCCGTAGAGGAGTTCAGATTCGGCCAGGTATTGATAAAGGGCGGGATGAATTCATGCGCATGGGCAATCGTCTCACAGTGGCACATACGAAGACGAGTACTCTGCCCCAGGAGGTTTATTATGCGCACACATGTAGCCGTATCGATCATAGTTCTCGGGCTGGCAACTTTCACAGTTGGGTGCGCCTCACTGGAGTCCCCCGGCGGTAGCAGGATGGCCGATCAGTCGAACCATCAACGGTTGAAAAGCTCCTCGCCTGTTATCGCCGTCGTGGATGGCGTCACCCTCGTCGAGCCATCCGGCTACTCCCCCACGGAAGTGGTGAAGCATACAATCAACGATGTACTCTGGATCCTCGGAAATGAGGCGCTGAAGCAACCGGGCCGCTCTGAGGATCGCCGCCAGGAAATTGAACAGGTCATTAGACGTCGCGTCAGCTATGCGCACATGGCCCAGCAGGCTTTGGGCGTCCCGTGGGTGAAGCTCAGTGACCTGGAGCGGCAGGAGTTTGTGGGCCTGTTCGTGGCGTTGCTGCGGGATAGGGTTGCCAACCAGATCGACCAGTATTACGACGAGCAGGTCTTCTATCTGGTTGAGCGGCGTGATGGCAACTTTGCCGAGCTCAGGACCAACTTGATTGGTCCCAAAGTTGATACCTTATTGGACTTCCGGTTAGAGAACCACTCCGGTGAATGGCTCGTGTACGATGTGGAGGTCGATCATGCGAGCATCGTCAGCAACTATCGTTCGCAGTTTACCTGCATTGTCCGTGATCTGTCCTACGCCGGCCTCGTGGAGAAGATGAAGCAGAGCGGGGGCCTCGTGAAATCGTTTGAAACGATCGCCTCGCGATAGAGCGGTCGTCCAGGTCTGCTCGCCGGACGGGGGTGGCTGTGTGTCTCGCAGGGGTGAGACGGTGGAAAGCCGGTGTGTCCCTGTGGCACCCTCGGGAACACAGGTGGGGGAGTTGGCCATCCTGCCGTATTCTGTTCATTTGGGAAGCGTTGAGTCGAACCTATGCAGTGGTATGCGGCGGTCGTCGGTCTCCTCGTGTCTTGCTCCCTGGGGTGCAGCGCTCCGCCTGTCCCTCGTAGTTCTTCCTCTGAGCTGTCACGCGACGCGATCATTGTGGTCACCGGCTACTACGGGACCAAACTCGCGCGTGTCGACAATGGAGACCTTCTCTGGGTCACCGCATCCCAAGCCCTCGGCGGCTCACAATCTCTGATTCTTCCGTTGGCCGATCTGGGGTTCGACGGAGTCGCCGTTCGACCGAGCGGGATTCTGGATGCAGTCAGCGTGATCCCCTGGCTCTATTCGGTCGAGCTATATAAGCCGCTTCTTGACCGGTTGCATGAGTTACGGGAGGGGCACGTCTCGATCAGCCCATTGAACTACGACTGGCGTCTGGATCTCATGGATGCCGTTCGCATGTTGAGCATCGAAGTCCGGCGTCTGAGATCCTCGGGGTATCGGCACATCGCGATCGTTGCCCATAGTATGGGTGGGTTAATCGTCAGTTATTATCTTCGCTACGGCGCGCAAGACCTGGACGCGGCCGTGGAAACCTGGGAAGGCGCCGAGCAAGTCGACCAGGTGGTGATGGCTGGTGTCCCCTTTCAAGGATCCATGTGGTCCTTTCGCAATATGCAATACGGCAAGCGGATTGGGCTCAACCGTTCACTGTTGGACCAACAGGCGATGGCGTCCTTTCCCGCTTCCTATTTTACGTTGCCGGTGTTGGAAGAGGATGTGCTCCTGACTGCTGCCAAGCAGCCAATCAGAGGACTAATTCATTCGACGATGCACTGGCGCGAACAGGGGTGGGGATTGCTGAAGGATACGCAGTCGGCGCCCACCCTCATGGTCGCAAAGCGCGCGGCCTATACCGCCTACTGGCTGAATCGAACGCAACGGTTCTTCGATCTCCTCCATGCTCCTTCCGCCGTGCCGAACGATCGACCGATTCCGGTGCTCTATCTCTATGCCGAAGGGCTGCCGACGCTTGCCGGCGGAATCTGGATACCGGAGGAGGCCGGACGGCGGCAGAATAATGTGGTGTTTGACGAGGAGCAATTCCACACGCGCCTTCCCGATCTCGCCCCAGAACTCGTCCAGGGTGATGGAGATGGGACGGTCACCGTCCGATCTGCTTTACTGCCGTCGGCCTACGAGAAGGCCTTACATGTCACCACCCGGCGCTTGCGGGTGGAACATATGGAATTGGTGACTGGCCGGGAGGGCCGCTGCCAGATCGCCGGCTTTCTGCAGACGCAACCCCAAGCCGCTTGTAGCCGCAAGTAGCGGTCCGCCGAAGGGCTCCTACTCTTCATCCGCGAAGGATCTTGTTCCGTCGAGCGTTCTTCTGCTTGTTCCAACGCTGCGAGTCTCTGCGCTACGCCAGATCCCTTAAGTGAACAATTGTGAACAGATCCTTCCTCAGCAGGAGAATAGTCTGCCCCGCAGCTGTTATTTACATCAAGGAGAAGAATGATGCGTACAAAAATGGTGCTCGGTTCGCTGGCATTGAGTCTCGTGGTTCTGACCTCCGGCGGGTATGCGGCCGACGTGGCCCCACCTCCAAACGTCACACATCTAAAGGTCAGCGGGGTTGTCTCCAAAGTGCAATCGGGGTTGACCACCATTAAGACGTCCTGGGGGTCGATGACCATCGCCTCGAATGTCGCGCCCAAGCACCTTGTGGTCGGAGAAGAAGTGGACATGCAGATCAGCGGAAACAACGCTGTCATCGATGTCCATCGAAAGGGAGACCCTGCTCATGCCCATCGGTATGGGTCGGGCAATCTGGCCTATACCTCATCGGATCGCAAAGAAATCAAACTCTGGACCCCGGAGGGGGAAAAGACGTTTGACGTGCAAGCCGGACGATCGAAGATGTCGTCACTTGAAGAAGGGGCGCCTGTGACGGTCGAACTAAACGAGGCCGGGAAGATGATCGATATCCATCGTTTCGCCATGGAGATGAATTTCGACGAGCGCCCACGCGCCATGCCGGGAAATGTCATTCAAGTAAATGGCACGGTGACGAAGATCCAGTCAGGCCTCATCTATATCAAGACGCCTGCCGGGCAATCCACCATCAGCGCGAATACCGCTCCTGCCGACGCGGCGGTGGGTGACGAGGTCTCGCTCTGGATCAATGACGAGAATATGGTGATCGACCATCACGGAAAAGAGAAACATAAGCAAGGTCTGCACCGGCTGATTTACGGAAAGCTGATTTATACCGGGACCACCAAGAATCAGATCAAGCTGTCCACTCCGGAAGGCGAGAGGCTGTTCCCGCTGGAGCGGATGGAGGTCAAGACGAAACCGATCCCCGAAGGTTCCAACATCGTGGTGGAGTTGAACGAAGAGGGGACGGTGATCGACTTGCGGAAGGTGCAATGATCACATAAAAGTATTGGGTGGAGCGGTGATGCCGGAGTCATCATGGACTGTCGTGATGGCTCCGGTGCCAGGCTAGCTAAACAAAATAGTATGTGGGTAATTGGGACAAGGAGGGCAGCTAATGGATAAGCCAATCATTGCAGCGAAAGAGCCGGCCGTGGTCACGCTGGAGCCGGGCACCTACCACTGGTGTCAATGCGGTCGCTCAAAGACGCAACCGTTTTGTGACGGATCCCATGCAGGCACTCAGTTCAGTCCGGTCGAGTTTGTGATGACGGAGAAGAAACAAGTCGCTTTGTGCCAGTGCAAGCAGACGCAGACGGCACCGTACTGCGACGGTACGCATAAGACGCTCTGAGTCTTGCACGGTAATTGAAAGCGCGTGTTACCTGTATGCCGCAAGCATCTGAGTCTGTCTCTATGCGAATGGAGAAGTTCCGGAACCGGGACCCGGCGAATATAACGGTCAGTTGTATGCGGATGGCCTGGATCGCGGGATGCGCACACACAACTCACTTCTCAATCTCGTCCTTCACGACGCCGTTCGTGCTTAAGAAATAGCGCGCCCCGGCATCGGCCGGTTTGACCAGTCGATGCTCTTGTTGGGTATGCGTGGCGCTCTGATCCTCATAATCCTCTCGCGATATTCACAACGCACACCGTCCCGTTTGAATACACAGCTCAAAGAGCCACCCGAGCCTTTTGTTAGCGGGCGTTCAGTATGACCACAGTGGGAGAGCCCGCTCTCGTCGGGCAGCTCCGCTAGGGAGATGCCTAGGTGAGCAAATATGATCAGACCGGCATTCGTCATTTCTACATACTGGGGCTGAGACTTGTGGTGTGCTCGATGCGAAGAGAGGACTGACTTATTGTCCTTTGCGGGTGCTGGATTCGAACTAGCGAGCTTGTGTTCATGATCATGACGGTTACGGAGGACCAGATCTCGTGAGTTACCACAACCATACATTTGAAGCTCTAGAAGGGCAGTGGACGTCTGTTTCCGCGCGCACGATGCAATTGAGGCGCGTCAAGCAGACGACAATTGCGAGGCCACTCATCTGCGCGGCGAAGAACGCCAAAGGAGGACATATGCTTTGCCAACGTTGTAGAGGATTGCTCGTGCGAGTGACCTTCGACGATCTGAGCGAGGAAATAGGCCGGATGAGTCCGGCCACCCGATGCGTAAATTGTGGATGCATTGAGGACGAGATTGTCCTTGCCAATCGTCTTCGTCCGCCGTTGCCAAACCGGTCGGAGCCTCGGGGGCTGTTGAAGAAAAGCGGACTCATGCTCACGAAGGCATATGCCCGCGCCTAATGAGTCGGGCACGTGCGCGCTCAGTTAGAGAGAGCCTGAAGGGCATCGGTCTGCTCTCGCGGTTGTCCAATCTGATCCTGCAAAGCCACGCGGGTGTCGATGCTTATGAACACTCATTGTTCTACGTCTAGGTAAGGAGGTCTCTAATGATGCATAACGGAGTCGTGCTCGGAGATGTCTGTGAGTCAAGCGCGGCGCGCATACCGGCCGTCGGCAGGGGGACACGTCCCGGCATTCTGATTTATTCACATAGTCGTAAATTGCTCCACATGAATCGTCGAGCCATGGAGCTGACCGGTCATCTCGATCAGACGGATGCCGAACCCACTAAGAAGCTGCGCTCGGCATCGATACATGAACTCAGGCAGAACATTCAGGAGACGCTCGATCATCGGAGACTGACCAACATCTCAGAACTCTTCGAGCTACGGCGTTTGCTATTTGAGGCCGGACGCACAATCCGGGTCCGCGGGTTCGGGTTGGCGGGCCGGTATTCCGATGAGGACTCGCGCATTGTGATGGTATTGGAGGAGATCGAACATTCGAAGGAGCAGGGGGGCCAGGCTCCGGTTGCCGTACCATCTGCTTCGACCTCTGGCGTCACAGCTGGGGATTTTGCGCAACAGCGGCCCTTAAGTGGTGCGACCGTGGCGCAGGAAGATAGCCAGTCCAGACGGGTCCCGTCCCTGGACCGGATGCAACAAGTCAGAATGTCTGAAAGGAGTGTCCAATGACCAGGAAACACATACTCGTGGTCGACGACGATGCCGCCCTTCGAAGCATGCTGACGATGCGGCTGGAGTACAACGGACATACCGTAGAGGCCGCTGAAACCGGTCTCGACGCGCTGAACAGATTGGCCTACGCGGACGCCGTGCATGCGGACTATGACATGGTATTGCTCGATTACATGATGCCGGGGATCACCGGCTTGACGGTCTTGCACCATATGCAACTGCGCTATCCGGGGGTTCCCGTGGTCATGATGACCGGTCATGCGGGCGGGCAGGTAGCAGACCAGGCGCTCGCGGCGGGCGCGCGGGTCTGTCTGACTAAACCCTTCGACTCGGTGGAGTTGGAGCAGGCGCTGCGCTGTTGCGACGGAATCGCCGCCTAACAGCGACCGGTAAGAGCCATGGAGACTTCCTTCACGCAGAGAGGGGACGTCTCTCAGTGGTGATGGCCCGCGCTAGCACGCAACTGCAAGAGTCGTCGCTTTGTTCGCGCGGATATCGCTCCAGCAGGCGATCTGTGATCGGGCGGTTAGTATCCTGCAGGTGTTGAGGTTGGTTGTTCGTAAAAGTGGTTTGCATCAGGAGGGAGCGATATGAATACGCACATCCATGTCAGCGGGCTGTCGTTCTTTTGTACCGACGCTGAGCTGCGCGAGGTGTTTATTCCGTTTGGAACGGTGGTCCTGGCGCAGGTACTCCGGGATGATAACGGCCACTCTCTCGGTGTCGGGATCGTGCATATGGCCAGTGCTGAAGATGTCGACCGGGTTTTCGATGCGCATCAGCGTTTTGAAGTCGCCGGTTCGCGGGTGAATCTTTGGGAGCCGGCAGACGGGCCGGAGTCTTCAGCTGAGCGGATTGGGACCTATGGCCTGCGAGCGACTGGGACGGCCCCGATGGGCCAGGGCGTCGCGCATGGCAAGCTTCATAAAGCGGTGCAATTCCTGGCTGAGTATTTGAAGAAACACAGGCGGCATCCTGCGCTCCATCACGTGGTGTAGTGCGCGCACCGGGAGAGCGTTCATCTGCGTCGGACCTGCACCCCCGGGTAGTCGCAGTGATGATGGATGAGCCGTGCGCTGCGGTCTCACATTCTTCCGATCTTGTCGATTCATGGCGGTGCAATTCCTACTGTGATATCTGCTGATGATCCCCTGCCGATGGGCGAGTGAGCGGTTCGCTTAGCAATCCCAAGTTGGCGCGGTATTCCCCATTCTGTATGCCTCGCTGTGAGTCGTTTCACCCCAAGGCACCGCGCTCTGGCTCATCGCAAATTCGTAACTGTGCGAATGTAGGCAACCCCCCACATGGCATGCTCTTGGCAATGACTATATGTTGAGTAGGCCATAGTCAGCGCATCGATCATCTGCTCGTCCCCATCAGTAATTAACTATCAGCCGGAGTGAATGGAAAACGAAGTCGTATGAGTCTGGAGGTGCGGAAGGCAGAGTGGATGTTTAGCAATGGTAGCCGCGGGGCGAACCCGCAAACAAAGGAGACATAGAATGAGTACGATTCTGATCGTTGTGCTGGTGTTACTGCTTGTGGGTGCATTGCCAACCTGGCCGCACAGTAGTAACTGGGGATATTACCCCAGTGGTGGGTTAGGTCTCGTTCTGCTGATTTTGCTTATCCTGGCCCTGACCGGCCGGCTTTGATTGGGGGCGTATCGGGCATGTGACATGTGTGATGGACGGTGGCCTCCCGATGGTTCTTGCTCGTGGCCAGGGGGGCTGGAGTTTACAGGGACGGTCGTTTTCAGATGAGCCGGTATGGAGCAGTGCACTTCTAGCAATCAAGGAGTCGTGATGCCTACAGCGGAACTCATTCAGCGGACAAAACAGAGTCGAGCGGTCAAGAGTGGGCGCACCCCGCAAGCGATGGCGACGGTCTCACGTTGTGAGCCTCCGTCGCCTTGTGCGCCCGTAAGCCTGGCTCATAACGGTCAGCGGACATTGGATCAAGGCCAGGGGCGAACTCTGGTGACGTATCCCAGGAAACACACGATCTTCTCACAAGGGGAGCGGGCTCACGCTGTCTACTACATCCGGGAGGGCAAGGTGAAGCTGACGGTGGTCTCGCCGCAGGGGAAAGAAGCTGTCGTTGCGATTCTGGATCGTGGTGCCTTTGTGGGGGAGTCCTGTCTTGCGGGCCAGCAGGTGCAGTTGGCGACCGCCACCACCCTGGAGGACTCCAGTCTCGTGCGCATCGACAAAGACGCAATGATTCATCTTCTTCGCGAGGAGTCCGCATTCGCTGAATTCTTTATGGCGTACCTGCTGACGCATGCGATGCGTGTGCAAGAGGATCTGGTGGACCACCTCTTCAATAACAGCGAGAAGCGGCTTGCGCGGGTGCTGCTGCTATTGGCTCGATTTGGAACAGAGGGCAAGCCGGAGCCGGTGATCGCGAAGATTAACCAGGAAACACTCGCCGAAATGGTCGGTACGACGCGCTCCCGTGTCAGTTTCTTTATGAATAAGTTCCGCAAGCTTGGCTACATTGAGTACAGCAGCGACTTGCACGTGCACAGTTCACTCCTCAACGTCCTTCTTCACGACTAGGGCCGCATTCTTTTGTGCTGCCGATGGCCCCGGTTCCACCGGCCACTGGTGGCAGTTCTCCCTGCCGCTTCAATTCGTTCCCATTGAGCAATTTTGACCAGATCTCCGCCGGGGTTATTGCCAGAATTTGTCCGCACGCGAAGAGGGAGTACAGGCCAGAGTGTCACACAACTTCACGCAGGAGGGAGACATCATGAACGCAGATCAACTCAAGGGGAAATGGAAACAGTTCAAGGGTGAATTGAAACAGCAATATGGCAAATTTACCGATGACGATCTGACGCAGATCGAAGGCGATTACGAGAAGTTCGTCGGAAAAGTTCAGGAACGGTATGGGGATAAGAAAGACGAGCTGATGAAGTGGGCTGACCAGTGGCATCAGAAGTCGACGCCGGATGATATCAAGACCAGGATGTAGCGGGGAGCCCATAGCAGGCAGTAAGAATTGGCAGGTTGATCACTTTCACGTTTCGGGCAAGGAGATGCTGATGAAAACAGTTTATGTACTGACATTCTGCACGGCGTTGGTTCTCGGCGGCGCATTCATTGCCGGGGCAGCGATGGCGGAGGATACGGTTGCCGAGAAGACTCCGATCAACGATACGTGGCTGACGGCGAAAACCAAGATTGCCCTCGCGGCCGATGGCCGGGTCAAAGGGCGGCAGATTGATGTCAAGACCAAGCAGGGCGTTGTGATGCTCCGCGGGAAGGTGGATTCCACTGAAGCCAAACAGGCGGCGGCGGACATCACGAAGCTCCTCGATGGCGTGAAGACGGTGAAGAACGATCTTGAGGTGGTGGCCCCGTCGAAGCGCGAGGTCGTGGGGGAAAAGGATGAGGCCATAACGGCACAGGTCAAAAAGAAGCTCGCCAAGGACGCCCACTTGAAGAAGTCCGATATCGCCGTTCAAACCCATGGGGGGGTCGTCTCGTTGACCGGCGAGGTCAAGGATATCACGACGAGTGCCCGTGCCTCCTGGACGGCGTGGTTCGTCCCGGGCGTGAAGTCCGTGAAGAATGATCTCACGGTGAAAGAGAAGGCTTAGGGTTTCATTCGCACAACACAGGTGCTCTCCGTCCGCCGAGCACGGCCATGATGGCATCGGTGGACGAGAGAGAAGCGGGTGTACATAAGGAGGAGAGAGACGATGGAAACGAATCTCAGTCGGGTTGCCGTGCGACGCACATCGGGGCTGTCTCAGGTCAGTCCGACCGGTGAGAAGGCTGGTCAGATGGCGCAGGCGTTCAACAGAGCCGTGATCGATCACACCCATATTGAACAACTCGCCTATGAACTCTATGTGCAGCGTGGCAGGCAGGACGGTTATGACTTGGAGGACTGGCTGAAGGCGGAACATGAGCTGGCTAGATCTGTCAGCCGCAAGTGATGCGGGTCATGACAGCCTGGACGACAGTCCTGCATGCATATTATGAGGGGCTGAAATGAACGTACGCATGGTCGTCACACTGTTCCTGCTTCTGTGCCTTGGCAGTGCTCCTCTCTCTGCTCAGCATCTCTGCGAGGACTGTCTGGATGATGCGAAGCACCTTTTGAAGCAGTGCCTTGAGGGTGCCATCAGTGAAGAGGACAAGAAGTCTTGTTCGGAACGGCAACAGGCACGATCCAAGGGTTGCGAGAGTAGCCAGTGCATGACGGAACGAGCCGCGCGCAAGATGGATAAGCCTGTTCAGCAGAAGCCCCAGGCTGAGGCGCAGGTGAAGGAAGAGCCACGAGGGCGGTGAGGGAGTTGTATGCGCGCTCTTCTGCCATGAGGGAGACTCGTCTCCGGATTCCAGTCGCAGAATGCCTGGCTGCAGAGAACCTGCAGCCCTGGTGGTATTCGTACGAGTCATGGTCTTTGAAATCTCCACGCATTGTGCACTATTGACCAGCCTTAGGCTCGTGCCGGTGCTAGCCTAGCCCCAATAAGTAACTCAATCCATTGCATAGGGATCAACATCCCGCTTTCACCTCAAAGGAGAGTTGTTATGAACAAGGTACGTATTCTCAGCGCGGTTGCCTGTGTGAGTCTGTTTCTGGCGACGGGAGCGATAGCGGAAGTCCAGGGTATTCAGCCTGGAACCTCTGACAATCCGAAAGACAATGTGCCCAAGGAAATTCAACGCGAGGGAGGCAACTTCGGTCCAGGCGGCAGTGGTCCTGGAAGACGGAGCGATGATTTAGTGGGCATGAAAAAGCAGATGCCGGAGTCTGTCACCGAGAAGAAACTTGATCAGAATGTCGAAAAGACCCAAGGGGGCGGTGCGGCTGTCGCTGCGGAGAAGCTTGGAGCTCCAGGGAGCTCTGCTGAAGACGCCAAGGCCGCTGCGAAGAAGAGCAAGTAATATTACTCTGTTCAGCACGGTCGAGGTGCTCGCCTGTTCTGTGACGAGTGAAGCCCAGTCGTGCCCACCGCGGATGTCCGTGGTGGGCACTCTCTCCTCCCTTTCGAATGTTCATTGACTAGTAGTTGACAGCGCCTTCTACAGTCCTCGTTGTCCTCGGCTATTCGGGGTCATGATGAGTCGGCGGGCAGCGTGACGAATGTGCTTTACCAATGAGGTGTGTGATGAATGTGACGCAATCATGGTGCGGTGTACTGATTATCGTAGGCAGTCTGCTTTCTGTGACAGGATGTTCCGGCTACCACACGGGCAAATTGGATAAGAAGCTGCAGGCTAAGGCCGTGATCGCCGGGCCCGGTATTACCGGAGAGGCCTATATTCACGAAGAATATGAGGGACGTGTCAGGATTACGTTGAGGCTGGAGGGAACTCCGGAGAGCAAGCTGACCCCGGGTCGTCATGCGATCCACATTCACGAAACCGGCAATTGCGCCTCGTTCGCAGCGGCCCAGAGCCACTATGACGGTAATGTCGATTCCAGCCTCAATCCTGATGCCAATGTAAGCCCTGGCCTCGGAAACCATCCGTACCATCTTGGGGATCTGCCGAATCTGTTGGTAACCGAGGGGCGCAAGGGCTCGCTGTATACCATTACGAACCGTGTGACCATCTCCGACGGGCTGACGACGCTGTTTGATAAAGACGGCAGCGCGTTCATCATCCACGAATCAGAGGATAAATATTTGCCTGATCCGCCGACCAAGGGTGCTCCTGGTGGAGCCAGGATTGCTTGCGGTGTCATCGTCAAGGAGTAGGCGCAAGGAGAAATGACGGCTGATGTCGTGCGGGCGCGCAGACATCATGATGGAGCAGGATTGATTGGCCTTTGATCGAGCGAATGCGAGCATCTGATCAATTGTGATCAGATCGTAGTCAGTTCTCTTGCCATACTTACATCTAGGAAACGTATGGGGGCGAGAGGGTTGGGAAGAGACAGCATAGGACTCACACAATCTTGTACAAGGAGGAGTGACGCATGAATGCGGAGCAACTCAAAGGGAAATGGATGCAGTTTAAGGGGGAATTGAAGCAGCAGTATGGCAAGTTTACCGATGATGACTTGACGCAGATTGAGGGCAATTACGATAAGTTCGTCGGTAAAGTGCAGGAACGGTACGGCGATAAGAAGGATGAGCTTATGAAGTGGGCGGAGCAATGGCATCAGAAAGCCATTCAGAAAATCGCCGGGAAATAGGCCTGGTATCTGGTATATGGGTACGCTCTGACAGCCAGCGAAAACGATACTTTCACGTTATAGTTAAGGAGAACATCATGACCACACGTTACGTACTGTCACTTTGTACTGCTCTCGTTGTCGGCGGGGCGTTTGTTTCTGTATCGGCGCATGCGCTTGGGGATGCCGATCAGAGTGCTCCAACTACGGTGAAGAGCGATCAGAGTATCCGGTTGATTCGGGAGAACGCATTTTTCGATCGCCACATCGATAAGGCGGTAAAACATGCCGCGGTGGCGGAAGCCGCCGGGAGCCAGAAGAAGGGACCTGAATTGATTCGTCATACCCAATTGTCGTTGGATCAGGCCCGGGAAGCCCAGCGCGCAGGGAACGTGCCGGGTCTGAATGAAGGAATCGTGGCGTTGAGAGAGACTTTGAACTTGCCACAAGGCACTTCGTTGGAGGACGCGACGGCTTCGGTGCGGGATGCCCGGATCAAATTGGCGCAGGCCGGCGGGATTCGGACTGTCGATAACCGGATGGCGGGTTCGTTGCCAGCTGGTATGAATGCACAATACGGCAGGGGAACGAGAACGGTAAAGGGCGAGTTGATCGGGGACGAAGTATCTTCAAGAAAAGAGGGTGGCAACCACTACTTCTTGAGAGATCAAGCCGGGATGGATCTGCCGATTACATTGACGGAGGCCATGGGCCGGCATATGCGCGCGGGGGACAAGGTTGAGGCGCAGATTGACGCCGATGGTCTCGTCCTGGCCATTGCCAAGGAGCAGTAGCCGAATTCGTGAGCGCAGAGCGATGGGGGTGAGCGAGGCGATGGTCTGGCTCACCCCCATTGCGTTGTCGAGAGTGTGGGTGACCGGTTTGTGAACCATTCTGTTTTCTTGGGAACGGGCTGAATATGAAGCGGAGATGGCAACTCATTGCGGTGTGGGCGGTTCTAATGATCGGCCTCTGTCCTTTTACCACGTTTGCGGAAAATGAAAAGACCGGTGAAGCGGGCAAGGCCTATCGGACCACGCTGTTTGGAGAAGAGATCTACGTTCCTCCACGCGACCGCCACAGTGTGACGGCGGCGAACTTTGGCCTTCAGTGGACTCCCAACGGACCGAGTCAGTTGGAAGCGCTCCCGTTCGGCGCCTTGTACGTGTGGAGAAATTGGGATGCGGACAACACTAGGCTTCGGGGGACCTTTTCGGGAGTGGTTAATGATGTGGACTACACCATCGGCTTGCGCTCGCTTCCCAACTGGTCGCTGGTCTTTACCCTCGATAATTTCATCGCTCCCCTGGGTCGCTCGGAGTATGTCGAGGGACAGCGCATCAAAGCCTCGGAGTTAGAGTGGAACTATATCTTCGCCGGTTTCGGCGTCGGCTATCGATTTCCTTCAGTTCCCTTCGCGCAAGACAGTGCCATCAATGTGACGCTGACCTATGAGCCGGGGTTTCGCTGGTTTCGGGGCACTAAGAACACTGCTGTCGGATACGGGGTTCCTAAGGATACGTATGAAGGCCGGGTTCACGGTCACATCCGGTGGGATGCGTTGATCCGTAATCTCATGGAGCTCCCGCATCGAGGATTTGCGGTGGGCGGAGATGTCATCTATGGACACCGAGCCCGGTGGGATGCCTGGGGCGGGGCGCCATTTGCCACGCCGGATTTCAAGAAAGAGCGAACCTATCTCTCAACCACCGCCTATGCCTTGATTGCGAGCGGCCTTCCTGCGATCGACAGCGACAAACATCGGCTGATTACCAGCCTATACGGCGGGATTGGAGCCCACCTTGACCGGTTCAGTGCATTTCGTTTGCCGGGGCGCCCGACCGGGTTTGAATGGGAAGCGCTTTCTCTTCCCACATTGCCGGGCGTTGCGTTCAATGAACTATTTCCTCAGCGCTATGCCATTGCGAGCGTGACGTATCGGTATGAGGCGCTGTTCTTTCTGTACCCCTATGTCACGGCTACCTATGGGCTCGTGGACCGTCCCCGGTTTACCCCGCAGGGCATTCGCAATACCACCGACTCGATGCCGGCTCTCGGGGGAGGGCTGGTGTCCGGAGCGCCGTGGAAATCTCAGGTCGAACTCAACTATAGCTACAACTTCGGCATGTATCGCGATGCGGGGGGGGCTCCCCCAAGCAAAGGCGGCCATGGAGCCTTTCTCTTGTGGTCGAAGGAGTTGTGAACTGACTGGCAAGGACTCAGTGAGCAGTTTGTGAAGCCATTCCTGTCGAGATTTCAGGCGGGCATACACCGCTTGTGGCCGACCCCGGCAATCCTTCATCTCTCCGGCCTTAGATGAAGTATCTGTCCGGTAGCCTGCCGTGTATTCGAAGTGAAGCGCGAGCGGTCGTGGGGGCACTGTCCCCCCTACTATTCTAAATCTTCATGCGTGAGCAATTGTGATCAGACCGCTGCCGGGCTTCTCTCCATACTTCTGACGCACGGAGGGCGATCCAATGCAGGCTAGACTCAAGCGACGCTTCATTCACAGCGTCATCACCTGAATAAAAAAGAGAACATCATGAAGACACACAAATGGATCATGTCCGGTCTGGTTCTGCTTGTCGGCTCCCTGCTGGTCGTGGGCGCCGGGAGCGCTTCTGGCCAAGCCACGGAAAAGCCGCCGAAGGGAACCAGCTATGCACCCGTTGATCTGAAGGAGGACTTTGCGGCCGTCATGGCTCGGATGAAAGCCGCCAAACCTGCGGTCGTGAAGCGGCAGATGGATTTGCTTCACCAGCGGTACGACCTCGCGAACCGTCCTGCTAAAGATGTCACGATGTCCGGTGGTAAGCCTATTCAAGAAGGCATCCGAGTCACACTTCCGCAAGGGATGACCTGGGACAAGCTTCAGGTCATGAGCCCTGAAGAAGTACGCGAGAAGAATGCGTTTCCGGCCGGATTTTTTCCGCTTCCTCATCCCAACCACCCTGAAGGAGGGATGCTGTTTCCCCAGTTCCACATTGAAGAAATTCAGAAGCAGGAGGGCCGCGATCTCACTCGATTTGACCTGGAATTCGATCTGCCTGCTCATTTTGTCCCTGAGTTTCCGGCACCCATCTATCTGACGACCAGACCCGATCTCGGCGATGTGACCCAGGGAAAATTGGTGACGATCGACAACTACTATGAACTCTTCAACGGGATGCTGAACCCGAAACAGCTGGAGGGGGTGCGGTTGTTAGTCACGCCGTTCCCGCAGCAGCAATTCAACCAGACGGAAGATCGTCGGACAGTGCGTCCGAGCCGGGGGGTGGCCTGCTTCGACTGTCACGCCAACGGTCACACGAATGCCAGTACGCATCTAGCCGGAGATGTGCGCCCGCAGGAGTTCCGTCACAGGATTGATACTCCGACGTTGCGCGGCGTGCACATCCAACGACTGTTCGGCTCCCAGCGGGCGCTGAAGACGGTGGAGGATTTTACGGAGTTTGAGCAGCGCGCGGCCTATTTCGACGGCGATCCGGTGATCGCGACAAAAAAAGGGGTCAACATTCTCGAGCGGGGCAGCCAAGTGCATTTCATGGCGGAGTTCCAGGAACTCCTGGACTTCCCTCCGGCGCCTAAGCTGGGCATAGACGGCAAGTTGAACCCCCACAAGGCCACGGAGTCCGAGAAGCGCGGGCAGGGTCTGTTCTTCGGCAAAGCGTCCTGCGCCGGTTGCCATCAGGCGCCCTATTACACGGACAACTCCATGCACAACCTGAAGGTGGAGCGCTTTTATAAGCCTCGGATGATCAATGGGCGCATGGCGAGCGCCGATGGCCCCATCAAGACGTTTCCCCTGCGCGGCATCAAGGATTCGCCTCCGTACTTGCACGATGGACGGCTGCTGACACTCGAGGATACCGTGGAGTTCTTCAATATTGTGTTGGGAACTTCATTGACCGCTGAAGAGAAGCAGGACCTGGTGGCCTTCCTGCGCGTCCTTTAACGCGGGAAGGAAGAGCCAGCGATAGAGTCAGCCGGCGGAGGGGGAACAATACCGTGATGGCTGCTGAGTTCGCCAGCAATCACCGGCACGGGGGCGCCCTATCAAAACGGGAGCGTCCTACTCTCACGTGTCTCACGAAAGGAAGGCGTCGTGCAAACAACCAATGGTCCAACTGATATGAAGACGTTACGGGCGCGGGCACGACAAGGGAGTGAAGATAGAGTAATGGCCATATGCGACAAAGCGAAAGCCGAGCGCGTGATTAAGCTGCTGAATGAAGCCCTCGCGACAGAAATCATCTGCGTTCTTCGGAATAAGCGGCATTACTTCATGGCTACACGAACCAGTTCCCCCGGCGTGAAGCGAGAGTTTCTTCAGCATGTCATTGACGAGCAGGCGCATGTGGACCAATTGGCTGAACGCATTGTCCATCTCGGGGGCGAGCCGGATCTGTCCTCCGAAGAGTTGCTGATCCGGAGCCACTCGGAATATGTCGAAGGTAACTCGTCGGCGGAGATGATCACGGAAGATCTGATTGCTGAGCGGATCGCGATCGCCAGCTATCGGACAATGATCGCCTCTGTCGGCTCCGATGACCCCACGACTCGTACGGTGTTGGAGCAGATCCTTGCGCAAGAAGAAGAACATGTCGAGGCTCTATCCAGTCTCTTGGAGGCCGTAGGTTCTCGATCTACATCTCAACGCCCGGGTCGCTGAACGGGCGGGAAAGAAGGTGCACCATGGGAAAGGCATTTATTCTCTGGCTACTGGGAGTCCCATTCACCCTGCTCGTCGTGCTCTGGATCTTCGGTGTTTTTCGATAAGCCGATTGATGGATGGTTTACGCAGGGCAGCGAGAGCTCGATCGCGACGTCGCGCTCGTGCGATTGCCGGACTCGCCTTTTATGCGAGGGGTAGGGCGTCGGCCCGGCGCGATCGTTCCCGGGATGCTTTGCCATGTTGAGGGGGCGGACGCACAACTCGATACGAGTCCATTTACAGGGAGGGATGACCATGACTACTGCCGTCGCAATCCAGGACCCAGCCAAGGCGAAAGCCCATTTCGAAGCCAAGATGGCGTTCACCACCGGGCCTGTCGAACTCGAACGGATGATGAAGAAGCACGAGGTGACGATCGTGGACGTTAGGGCTGCTGAAGACTATGCCGAGGGGCATATTCCCGGAGCGATCAATCTTCCGAAGGATCAGTGGCAGACGTTGAAAGGCCTGCGTAAGGACAAGACGAATGTCCTGTATTGCTACTCGCTGGTTTGTCATCTCGCCGCGACGGCGGCGGTAGAGTTTGCCGGGAGCGGCTATCCGGTCATGGAGTTGGACGGTGGCTGGCGTTGGTGGAAGGACGATGACTTTCCTGTCGAACGATGACCGGGGACAGGTTCCGATTGGTGGACCGCTGTGTTCTCACCTGGTTGAAAGAGCTCGTGATCCTGCTTTCAACCGGGCATGTTCGTGCCGGATGAATTGGTTTCAACTGAGCAATTGTGACCAGACGCCGGTCTGTCCAAACGTTTAGCCTGGCATTCTACTCATAGTGTTCCTCAATCAGTGCCTTGCGCACAAAGGAGACCGAATTATGAAAAAGATAGCTATCGTATTCATCGGGATGGGATTGGTGAGCCTCCCATTCGGCATGCCTGCTCATGCCGAAACGAAGCCGGACAGTCCTACGGCTGTGAGCGAGAGCGGGTCGCCGAAGCCTCGGGAAGCGACGAAGGCCGGCGAGACGGATATGACCAACACCAAAGGCGAGGCCGGGGGTATTCCCAGCAAGTATACGATCATGCCGGTGGCCAGAGGGAAGAAGGTGGAAGTCAATAGTGAGATGATCGGCGACACGGTTAAGAATCCCAAAGGTGAGGAGCTGGGGAAGTTGGAACAACTCATCATGGATTCGGAGACCAAGCGTATTGAGTACGCGATG
>JAURZE010000005.1 GCA_030653545.1 Nitrospira sp.
GAAAGGCACCGACCTGTCACGCTACTCGCAGACAGACTTGAACAAGATCGCGTTACGATTGAATCAACGGCCGCGGAAGACCTTGGGATTTCAGACGCCAGCGGCTATATTGGACGCAGGTGTTGCGCTCACCGGTTGAACCCACCCTGGGCGGTTTCAAGTTCCAAGTGCAACGGGTGAATGATGGCGCAATTGCGCATAGACTTCCAGGGGCGTGGCAAAGTCGAGACATTTCCTCGGGCGCGTGTTCAACCGATGGGCGATGGCGTTCAACTCGCGCTGGGTGTAGCCCGACAGGTCCGTGCCCTTGGGCAGGTACTGGCGCAGCAGCCCATTCGTGTTTTCATTCGTGCCGCGTTGCCACGGGCTGTACGGATCGGCAAAGAACACTTGGATCGCGAGCCGCTGGGCCAATTGCTCATGCTCGGCCATCTCTTTCCCCCGATCGTAGGTCAGGGTTTTCCGCAGCGGAGCCGGCACATGCCGGAGTTTTTTCGTGAAGCCCTCACGGGCACTCCGCGCATCCGTCCCCTCCATCCGGGCCAGGATGACCAGGCGTGTCGTCCGCTCCACCAGGGTTCCGACGGCCGAGCCATTCCGAGCCCCCTTGATCAGGTCGCCCTCCCAGTGGCCGGGCACCGTGCGGGTGGCCACGTCGGCCGGGCGCTCGGCAATCGGCGTCATGTTGGGGATTTGGCCCCGCCGATCCGTCCCCCGCGCCCGAGGCCGGCGCGCCTTGCGCGCCTGACGCAACGCCGCCAGCAGTGCGCTCCGCAGGGTGCCGCGGGGCAGCACATACAGCGCCGCATAGATCGTCTCGGCCGAGAGCTGTTTGCGCATGTCGTCAGGATACGCGCGTCGGAGGCGTCCGGCAATCTGTTCGGGCGAGCAGCCCTGAGTCAGATGCGTCCGCACATACTGCCACAGCCAGGGATCCAGCAGTTTGCGGGGTCGCCGTGGCTGACCGGCTCTGGCAGCCGCCTGGACCTGTGCCGTACAGGCGCGATAGGGGCGGCCTCGCGTCGTGTTGCGGGCCGACTCACGGCTCACGGTGCTGGGCGCGCGACCCAATACCGTGGCCATCATCCGCAACGAATGGCCGCGGGCCAGCCCCAGACTCAAGGTTTCACGTTCTTCGGCACTCATGTGTCTATAAGATCTCGTTCGCATGGCAACACCGTAGCCCTTCAGGGCCTGCAGTGTTGCACTTGGAGTTAGAACTCAAGCATTCTATTTCAGCATTTACCAGATTGAGGGGCCGACAAACGCCAGAGCTTTCAAGGTCCAAGATAGTGCGTGGATCAAGGATATGCAGAACGAGGGTGTAATGGGATTCGTTCTGCCCCAGTGCCAGCACTTTGTGATTGCGACGGACCACAAGATCATAGAAGTGCTTGCTACCGACGAACCCGAAATCAAGGCATGCTAGTCGCTCGCAAGTGTGGCTGAGCTGTTCCCTGGTCTGCCTGACCTATAAATGTGAGTCTCTTGGTGTCGATAAGGGAGATCTGTGAAATGAGACTAAAGCAATATATTGCGATGAGAATGAGCTTTGCGCTTGCGGTGTTGATAATGATCTGGCCTTGCCCGGCTTCTGCTGATCAATGGCCGGCTCCGGCTCCACAGCACGGCATAAGCGAGAATGGTCAATATCTCGTCCGGGTTGTTCCAGGTGAGAGTCTGGGCGATACATTGGGTTTTTCAGGGTCGAAGAAGGGGGCCTACGCACGCGGGGAGTTTTATGAGAGGCAGCCGGATAGATCTTATCAGTTGATCGCAGATGTGGCTTTGCTGAATCCTGTAGCTCCGGCAAACATCTTGATTAGCAACCTCGGCTATATGGTGACGTTCGACAATTGGCAGAATGCGGGCTATGGAAAAGTGGTTGCGATCTACAAGTCAAACGGCCAACTGGTTCGTGCGTATGAGCTGGAAGGGCTGTATTCCTCCGAGCAGATTGAGTCGATTCCGCGGAGCCTATCGTCTCGTGGCTGGTTATCTCCTAATTACGGGTTCTTAAAGTCGGGAAATCAGGAGGAAGTATACGCCTACGATTTCTCTGGCGGTTTATGGCTGATCGAGCTTACTACGGGGAGTCGTGAGTACTGTGAGCGTAGCAAGGTTATGTCCTGCCTACGTCAGCACACCAAATAAACTGCGGTGTCTTTTCCCGATGGCTCGTTCTGGCGGTGCTATGACTATTCCATTAGACTGCCTGGGATATGAAGAATGTCTTGTTCATATGCAGCCAGAATAAGCTTCGTAGTCCTACTGCTGAGCAGGTATTTGCTTCGTGGCCAGGGATAGCGGTGGCTTCGGCGGGCCTGAATAACGATGCAGTGAGTCCTGTGACGCCTGAGTTGCTTGAGTGGGCCGATATCATCTTTGTGATGGAAAAAGCGCATCGCAATAGGCTCTCGAATAAATTCCGAGCGTTTATCAAGTCCATAGGCATTATCTGTCTCGATATTCCGGATGAATTTGAGTACATGGATCCAGAGCTTGTAAAGATATTGCGGGAGCGTGTTCCTCGTCATTTGCCGAGCTACAAGTAAGAATCAAGGGGAAAGGGCATCCAATCCTAAGCTCTTATGGATGGCGCGGCTGGGGGGCGTTGCATCACCGTTGACTCTGCTCATTCAAAGAACTCGTGAGGGTTTGTCGTGATTCCACCTGATACGCAGGGATATGCGCTCAAGCGCGGCGAGGGTTGGTCGATCGACTTCTGTGGGACGAAGATGACGGTGAAGGTGCTTGGCGCGCAGGTGGGCGAGTCTTACTCGCGGAACGCGCGCTCTCAAAAGGGCCTCGTCCGACGCGCGCACTCGAAGAGCGCTCAGGCCGCACTAGTGAAGAGAGCGCGAGTTTGGAAGGGCTGGTAGAGTGTTATTTGACTTGTGCTACGGCGAGAAAAGACTCCCGACACCTTTTCTCGCTTTGACATGCGTCTGGGTGGCATTTGTATCTGCGGCGCTTCCTTCTGCCATCAGTTAGAATCGAACGCCCAACGAGAAGAGAGCGAAATTGTACCAGCCGAAGGCGTACCGGTCGTTATCGACTCCCCCTTCGAACACGCGATATCCGGCCGTCATGTACCAGGCATCAGTGAGATCGTAGCGAATCTTCACCGCTGCATCGATGGCCCGCCCCTGCGTGCCCACGAGCCCATCGAAATCCAGCAACGCCGTCCAGCGCGGACCAAAGTCATATTCCATGCTGGCGCTGAGCAGCGGGATGACCCCGACGTTACTGTCGGACGCCGTGACGCCTTGTTGACGTAACTCCACCCGGGTGTCCCGGACGAATGCCGTAGCGCCGATGCGCCAGCGCCAGCGATCCGATTCGTGGAGGAGATAGCGATAGGTCAGCCGGTAGGAATCGAACTTGTACTCGGAATCCACTGCGGCGCCCGGCGTGAAAGAGCCGCCGGCAAAGTTCACCGGCGTGCCGAATGCGCCCGTGCCGGAAAAAGCCAGCGGGGCGTAGACGAACCGGAGTGAATGCCGGTGAGTGATGTTCCACGTCAACTCGACCCGTCGATGCGCTTCGGGGCCGTTCCCCTGGATATCGGTCAGAGCAAAGCGGGTTCCTGCGCTGCTGTCGGGAATCTGAATCTGATTGCGCGATTGCCAGACGGCTCCCGTTTCAAACTCCAATGAGAATCGATGATCGGGGAGGGAGGCTCCTGCGACCGGCGATACGGCGCTCACGGTCATGGCCGCGACGGCTCCGATCAGGACTGTGATGTCCCGCAGGTGGCCATGCAGTTGACGCATTAAAGACCGACAAGCCATGATGCGGCATTATACCGAACAAGTCCCTTATCGTCATTGGCGGAGGGTTTGTCATGAGCATTATGGAAGGCGGAAATGCTGATACGCCGGCGATGTGACGTATTTGGCTGGGTGGTCTGCCTCGTGGCGCTGCTTGCCCTGGCCGGCTGCGCGACGCCCTCGCTTGATATGTCAGGTGGACGGATCGAGCCTGCCGGACCGGATGGGGGAGTGGTGATCGGCTCGGTCCTTGTGCAGGCGGAGCAGGAACCGCCCAACTCCTGGTTCAATCGGCTGTTCGGCCGCAAGGCTGCCGGATTTGTCTATGACTTTGAAATCGTCAAAATCGGCGGACATGATCCCGAAGGGGTACCGCCGTATGCAGATCGGTATGAATTGGATGCGAAGCCAGGGGAGGAGCGGATCTTTGTGGCACGCTTACCGATCGGCACCTATCTCTTCAAGACCTTTCGCCACGAAGGATTGTCGGCCATGGGCGGCGACCTGGGGCTGACCTTTTCAGTCGCTCCAGATGCCACCTGGTATATCGGCCGGCTGTTTCTGGAGGTGCCTCGGCGGGTGACAATGGGAGTTCCCTTCACCTATACAGTGCAAGATGCCCGTGACGCCACACTCGCTGCCGTCCACAAGCAGCATCCTGACGTTGGGCAACAGGCCGTGGACGCACCGATGCAGGCCAGATAAGACCGGGGGTAATTCCTTCTCCGCAACGGCAATGCGGGATGTACGAGTCCCAGGCGAGAGATGCTCAACGTTATGGCTCAGCGATACGACGAACTTTCTGACACGCATATCCAATTCATCGCCAAGCAGAAGATCTTCTTTGTCGGAACCGCGACGGCAGAGAGCCGGGTGAATGTGTCGCCCAAGGGGATGGATTCCTTGCGCGTGCTCAGTTCCCGGCGTGTGGTGTGGCTCAATGTGACCGGGAGCGGGAATGAAACGTCGGCCCATGTGCAGCAGGATCCGCGCATGACGCTGATGTTCTGCGCCTTCGACGGACCGCCGGTCATTCTGCGGCTCTACGGTGCCGCGACCGTTGTCCACCAGGGCGATGCGGCATGGCGCGAGCTGGCTTCGCTGTTCCCTCCGCTGCCCGGCGCACGGCAGATTTTCGACGTGACGCTCGATCTCGTGCAAACCTCCTGCGGGATGGCCGTGCCCTATCTCTCCTACACCGGCGACCGCGAGTTGCTGAACGAGTGGGCCGAGAAGAAAGGTGAGGAGGGGTTGCAGCAATATTGGAAGGAGAAGAATCAGCTCAGCCTCGACGGTCTTCCCACGAACATCCTCGAACAAAAAGGGAATAATTCGTGAACGAAAACCTGTGGGCAAGATATAGAGGCCGGACTGCTGCCTCTTCTCCGCCGTATCAAGTGTTGCAAAGTGTGCAGTTTGGGTCAGTCCCCATCCATGCGAAGGTGCAACATCGATACATAGCTCAGGGGAGAGGGTCGATCGTCGGTTGGTATGCGAACGGCTGGACCAGTGGTCAGATCACTGATCGGATCAGCGATACAAAGCTGGGTTATCCCAGTGAGCGGGCCGAGAAAGGAATCGCGATGAGAAAGACAGCACATTTTACGAGTGCCCATGATCCCAAGACTTTAACCGTTCGGGACGTGATGGAGGATGCGATCGTCACGGTCAGTCCGCAGGCGAAGGGCTACACGATCGCCAGGCTCATGGCCGACGGGGACGTTGGGAGCGTTCCTGTCGTGGAAGAAGATCTGACGCTCGTCGGGCTGGTGGGTGAATTCGATCTGTTGCGGGTGATGGATGAGGGCAAAGACCTCGGTGAACTGACCGCGACGGACATCATGACGCGCGACGTCGTCACCGTTACCGAGGAGATGCTGGTGACGGATGTGGTGCATCTGCTTCAATCGCGGCACTTGATTCGCGTGCCGGTTGTCAACGGCAACAGCCTCATCGGCATAGTTGCCCGCCGTGATATCGTCTTCGCATACGTGAGAGCCAAGGCGATCTACTGGCCATAGGAGAGGATTGGCCGGACGGGCTGTGGTCTTCGACCTTCTCAGCCGAATGCCGTGTGAACGGAATGCTCCGGTGCCGCGTGATGGTCGACAGGGGCAGGCGAACATTCGTGTGTGTCAGGGTTAAGCCGGCCACGCGGGTTCAGCGAAACTAGGTGGGGCTCGTCTCGTCCCTGCCGGCATCCTTGCGGTCACGATCGGATGTACTCCAAATGAGATAGGCTGGTGATCAACCGTTGTGACCGTTCATGGAGCGTCCGATGAAACTGATCGAGAAGAAGCGTAGCGATGGAGCCGCGGTGCCGAAGTTGAAGGCCACCCGCGCGAGGGAGCTGTTGAAGCAGCTTTCCGGGAATTGGAAGATCAACGGGAGAGGGCATTTGGAGCGGCTCTACACTTTCGAGGACTTTGCGCAGGCGCTGGCGTTTGTGAGGAAGGTCGGGGCGGTCGCCGAGGCGCAGGGCCATCATCCCGATGTCTATCTGGCCTGGGGGAAGTGCAAGGTTGAAATCTGGTCGCACAAGAGTAAGGGGCTGACCGAGAGCGATTTTCTCTTGGCCGCTAAAGCCGAACAGAAGTTCAAACCGTTTCGGGCGCCGGTATGACGGGGCCGAATGCAGGCCTGTAGTACCCCAAACAGGTCCGCGTGAGTTGCCTCCCTAGTGCGAGAGGCGTAGCCTTATAACATGACGCTCGAACTTAAGATTCCTCCGGTGGCGGTCGTTCTGATTACTGTCGCCGGTATGTGGTTTGCGGCGCGGGCCGTTCCGGGCATTGAAGTTTCCTTTCCCGGGCGCGAGGTCGTTTCAGGTCTGGTGGCAGCGTCGGGCGGGATCATTGCTCTGTGGGGTGTGGTCGCATTCAGCCGGGCCGGCACGACGGTCAATCCCATGAAGCCCGGATCTTCGTCGGCACTGGTTCAATCAGGCATCTATTCCGTCACCCGCAACCCGATGTATCTGGGGCTGCTCCTGGTGTTGCTCGCCTGGGCGATCTATTTGGCCCATGTGCTGACCCTCCTCTTTCTCCCGGCATTCGTGTGGTACATGAACCGGTATCAGATCGAACCGGAAGAACGGGCGCTGACCTCCTTGTTCGGGCTGGAGTTCACCGCCTATGCCGCCCGGGTGCGCCGATGGATTTAACACACGTCAACGCGGTTGCTGTGTGAAGTAAGTACACACGTCGAAGGACAAGGAATCCGGTCGGTAATTCCATAACTACAGGAGGTCCCATGCAACGCAAAGGCTCGGCTATCTGGCAAGGCGACTTGAAGTCCGGCAAAGGCACGGTGTCGACGGACAGCGGCGTGTTGTCGCAGACGCAATACTCCTTTTCGACGAGATTCGAGAGCGGCAAGGGCACCAACCCGGAAGAGCTGATCGCCGCCGCGCATGCGGGCTGCTTCACGATGGCGCTGTCCGGCCAATTGGGCGCTGCCGGTCTGGTCGCTGAGAAGCTGGAAACGACGGCCACGGTCACGTTCGAGAAGCTCGAAGCGGGATGGACCGTGACGGGCATCTTGCTGGACGTCAAAGGGAAAGTGCCCAAAGCGGATCAGGCTGCGTGGGAGAAGGCGACGCAGGCGGCCAAAGCCGGCTGCCCGATCTCGCGCCTGCTTAACACGACGATCACGATGCAAGCCAGACTGGAAGGGTAATGCAGTCGCCGGAACCAAGGGGACAGGCCCGCTGATATCGGACGGTCTGCTACCTTTGTCTCCACGGGCGATGCGCGAGGAGCCATGGCATCGTGGCGAAGAGCAGCAGGCTCAGATAGTAGGCGGTTCCTGAAGCCGGATCGCGATTCACCAGGACTTCCATCGGTGACAGGCCGCGCAGGGTAAGGCCGACCAGGAATTCCGCTGCCAGCATGCATCCGGTTGCGATCCCTCCAACGGCAAGTTGTTCCCGTGGCTCTGCGTGTTGAAGATACCGCCTGGTGATCCATCGGGCGGCCAGGACGATGACGGCGAGCATGAGGGGCATTTCCAGCAACTCTGCCGTCCGCTCGCCGAGAAGGGGAAGCGCGAACAGAACACGGACCGTCCCCAGCACAAAGCCTGCTCCGAAGACGATGAGAAAGTAAGCCAGCGCCGGTTTGAATCTGTGCATCGCAGTTTGAGCGTAGCCGAGCCTGCGATCGCTGTAAATGCCCTGAGATCCAAACACGGGGTGTCGCGTTCTCCCTCTCCCTCTCCCTCATCTCAGTTGGTGAGTCCTTGATGCTTGCGGCCAGCGTTGACAGTTGTTTCTGACGGCAGTAGCCTACCGCGCATGAGCGACGCTCAACAGACAGCTTCCGCGTCGGTGACGCCGGTTGAGCGTCGTCGTGTCGAGGCGCAGGGGTTTCTCGGATTGGAGGATCGGCAGATCAGTCAGATCAAGTACTGGCTGCGTCTGTCGCCTGCGATCTGCATGACCTGGACGGCCTGCGGGACCGCGCTGCAATCCGCCCCGGTGCTCTGGGCTCTGTCTCCCTTCGCCTTGCTGGGCGCGCTGCTGCCCGGCCATCCGTTCGACCTCTTGTACACATGGGGCGTGCGACGATTGACCGGCGGGCCGGCGCTTCCCCGCTATCCGCTGCCGCGGCGGTTTGCCTGCTTCCTGGCGACGCTGATGCTCGTCGGGGCGGCCTGGAGTTTTCAATCGGGGTGGGTGCTCGCCGGTCAACTGTTCGGCTGGGGGCTGGTGGGTGCGGCACTCGTGAACGTGACGACGGGATTCTGCATTCCCTCGTTCATCTACGGGCTCATCTTCGGAGCGCCCGGGTCCTGCCAGATCGAGTGAGCTGCCCGGCACTGTTGTAGGAAAGCCCTACAGGACAAGCTTCTCAAATTGTACGGTCTGCACGGCTGGAGGACCATTCCTATGATGCAAGATCCGACTCAGTCGTCCACCCTTTCCAATGCGGCGGTCGAGTCGCTGTGGCGGGGGATCGATGCTCATCGCGCCGTTCTTGGCGAAACTGCCAGAACGGCTTAATCCGATGAGAGGTTTCGCTTGCAGATCAAAGAGAAATCGTAGGCCCAGGTTGGGCTCACGGCACGCCTTTAGCGTACCTCGACTGTCAGATTGCTCAAGTGTTCCATGCCGAAGCACATGAGGGTGCAATACACCTTGTAGTGCTGCGCGCCCTTGTCGCCGGCAATGAATTTAGCGTGGACTCTCTATTCTTGAGGCTGAGGTCCTTTGTTTCCACAACGATCTCTTTGCCATTATGGAGGGCAAAGGCATGTACAAATCCATGCTGTTCATTGGCATCGCGCATGATATCGCGCAAGACTTCAGACGTTTTTTCGTCAAACAGAAATGTGAGACGCACGGCCTCACCCTTTTTCACCTGAAAGGGTGCGCTAATGAGCTGTCCGTTCGAATCATGAAAGCCCTCTTTGTTGATCTTGATCTTAAACTCAACGTCGGGGGTTATGGCCTCCACCTCAACCGTGGAGACAACGGAAATCAATACCGCCATACACAGCACTACGACTCGCTTCACGGGTAGATCCTCCCTGCTAGTTATATTGATGGCCCTGCCGAGCTATGTTTAGCCCTACATCGCGTATCGTGACGTCAGCTATGTTCTCGTATCCTGCACCGCAGTAGGGTGTGGTGGTAGGCCCTGCGGGACTCGTTCCCTCTTCCCGAGTGCGAATCATTTCAACGGCAACACATCCCTTACACTCTATGGGTGCATGGGAATCAGGGTAACCTTACGCACATTTTTCGTGGGCGCTACGGATTGGAAGAAGGGTGAGTTGATTAGCACTCTATCAGTTCGCGGTACTGAGTAGCAGTCTTGATAGATGTTTCCACGACAATGAGTGGAGCATGCTGAGTCTCCAGGTCGATGTTCTTGCGCGCGCTGTTCACGATCCAGACTTGGGGCCTTGCCCTTCTTGGTTGCGCGCCTCTCACATTACTGCTAGATTCGATTTGAAGTCTCACCTCTTGGCAGAGGCGCTCGTCAGAATCTCAACTGATTTGCGCCGCTTTCTATGTGGCCACTTCACCGACACTAGCCTGTGAGGCTCACCTTCACGGGGTGCATCACACCGCTCCCTTGTCTGCATCAGGCGAAGATACAATCTGGATTGCTCCGAGTGCCATCGGCGCAAATAGGCAAGATGGAGCGAATTCTTCATGCATTCATGAAGAAGCCACTATTCATCTCTACCGTGAAGGAGAACCCGCGTATGCGACGTGCTGATTACATGGTCAATGTCAAAGATTTCGCCACGCTCAAGGCCGAACATTTCATGCAAGACGTGGTGTCCTACTACCACGTTGAGACCAAGGGAGATCGGCTGGCTGCGGCGATCACCGAAGGTGGGTTTGGAAGCGTTCCCATTTTGGCCAAAGACGGCAAGGTGCTGGGTATTGTAAGTGAGTTCGACTTGCTGAAGGTCATCACGGAAGGCAAGGAACTGTCCTCGGTCACGGCTGGGGACATCATGACGAAGGGGGCGATTTCTGTGACCGGGGAAACGCCAGTCATGGAGGTCATGAATCTGCTGCAAAGCAAACATCTGATCCGGGTTGCCGTAATCGATGCCGAAGGGAAGCTGGTCGGCATCGTTTCTCGCAGAGACATCCTCTTGGGCTACGTCAAAGCGACCAAGCCAATTTGGACGTTTTGATTTGGGGGCATGAACGAATCTGGACATGGGGGCAGCAACTGTCTTGAGTTTCACGCATGCTGCCCCTCATGAGTCTGCCAAGGGGTCTGGTGCTTCAGCCTGGCTTGAGGATGTCTGCAATTTCTACATGCATGCAACTAGCCCGACTGTCTTGGCCTTGCCTGCCTCGCCGTTGATGGAACATCCGCATCGCGGAATTGGGCGAGGAACAAGAAAATGGGCCGGGAGTCCATACTTGATTGTCGCCTGTGCGTGATGCCAGCGATTGATGCATCGAGCCGCTTGGCGTTGACCGGTCCAGCTGCCGGCAGTCGCTTAGCCTGTGTGGGAATTCCGATCTGGTCCCGCTCTTTTCTTACAGCGCGCCGATGTATGTCCGCGATTTCCTCAGCGAGACCCCTCAATCCTTCCCACTCTCGAACGACCTGGAAGAGGTGGATCCCCACGGGGCTTTCCAGTAGACTTCCCTTGTAGTGAATGGCGAATGGTGTCGTGCTCTACGGCAACAGACATGTTGCGGTGCGACGCCATTGGCAACATCTCCGTATGTGAACGTCTGGCATAACAGGAGGCAGTAGATGAACGATCAAGATACGCAACGGGCTGTCGGGATTCTCAACAAGATTATGGAGCATGAGTTGGCGGGCGTCGTCCGCTATATGCACTACTCTCTGATGGTCTACGGCTATAACCGCATTCCGATCGTCTCCTGGCTGAAGGGGAACGCCGACGAGAGTCTGGCCCATGCCCATAAGGCCGGGGAACTGGTGACATTGCTGGGCGGCCACCCGTCGCTGAAAATCGGGACGCTCTTGGAAACCGAGAAGCATGATGTGGGGGATATCCTGCGGGAAAGCTTGGACCATGAAAAGGCGGCGGTTGCCGCCTATTACGAGTTGCTGAAAATCGCCGAAGGAAAGTCCGTCTTGTTGGAAGAATATGCGCGGGAGATGATCGTCGGCGAAGAGTTGCATCTTGACGAGGTGAATAAAATGTTGCGCAAGTCAGGTGATGTGCAGCCCTTTCGTTCCTAACGGTCAACGGAGCGGGAACGATGGCGATGGTGACGTCATCAATCTTGCGCAAGCTCGAAGGCGGTGATCGCCGGTCGATCGGACGGTCCGACGAAGTCGTCGCAGGAGTGCTCGTCGATCCGACGCAGTTCGGCGAACTGTTCAGAGGGCTGTTTGTGGAGGATCCGGTCGTGCGGGCGAGGGCGGCAGATGCCGTCGAAAAGATTACGGTCGTCCATCCGGAATTTCTGCACCCCTATAAATCGAACCTGATTGGTCCGCTTGTGGAGCGCGATCAGAAAGAGGTGCGCAGGCATGTGGCCCAGATGCTGCCGCGTGTTCGATGGAGCACACGCGAACAGCAACGGGTGTCTGACATCCTCCAGGGTTACTTGCGAGACTCCAGCAGTATTGTGAAGACTTGCGCGATGCAGGCTCTGGCCGATCTCACTCGGCAGGCGCCGGATCTTCGGCCTGCGCTTCTACGGCAGTTGCAGAAGCTGACGGTCAGTGGAACGCCGGCGATGAGGGCACGAGGCCGGAAGTTGCTCGGGGAGCTGAAGGGTAGTGCCCAGGCTACGTAAATTGTAAGGTCCGCATGGCGGGAGGACCGCTTGTATGACAACCGACCAGACTCAGTCATCCAAGCTTTCCAATGCGACAGTCGAGATGCTGTGGCGGGGAGATGTGATTGCGGCGATTAAGGTCGTGCGTGTAGAGCGGAATCTTGGTCTGAAAGAGGCCAAGGACTTGGTGGACGCCTACATCCGCTCCCAACCATCCTTGCGACAGAAGCTGGAGCAGGCTCAAGCAGAGATGTGGCAGAAGCTGAAACGCGGGCTGATCGTTGCGCTGATCTTTGCCGCCGCTGCGGCGTACTTCTTTTTTCAGAGCCGGTAAGCCCAGGCAGTTCCGTCATTCAGAAGTGTGCGCTCCTGACCTCCTTCCCCTTCAGTGCATCCCCTTCCGGCGATCCCGTAAGAGAGCATGAAGTGATTGTCACGCCACGTGACTCACATCAGGTCAGTTCTGCGCGGCTTCGGAGTCCGGGGGTTCCCAGATATCCAGATGCTTGCCTTCGATTTGAAATACCTGCTGCGCCCCGAAGATGTGCTCCACGTCCTCAGGAGAGGACATTTGCACGACCCCGACGAAACACCCTCGCGCATCCCGCAGGACTTGTACCGACTCTACCTTCCCGAACGGGACGAAGATCTGGCGGAGCTGTCCCTGGGTGTACGAGGGCGGAAACCCGCTGATGTAGATTTTTGACGCCATGCCAACACCTCCATGTGAACGGAAAGCATTGTCTTGGTAAGCAAAGAGCGGAAACAGAAGTCCAGGAGAGAGGCCGAAACGACGGCTTACCGGCTCTTGCGCAAGGCAATGTCCTCCTTGTCCCGAGTGTCTGTAATAACTCTACCAGCCAGGTTTCGGCTGCGCCACTAGGTGAATCCCTGGGTGCGTACTTTCAACTAAGATGCGAGCAAGGCTCTTTTAGGCGCCAGCTCGGTATCTGCCGCTTCAAACTATGGGGGGTGACGGGAAAATCTGGCGGACCGGTGCGGGGGCGATCGTTTGTCTCAGCCCGCCTTTTCGGAGAGCGCAATCGCTCCGTCCGTTTCGAGTGCAAACCGCCCCCGGCCACGCGGGATGAGCCGGATGTCCGGGCATTTCTGCTCCAGCCGTTTTCTCAAGAGGATCAACCGGCTTTCGAGATTGTCTTTCACCTCGGGCAGGCCGAGCCAGGGATCCATGCGGAGTTCCCGATTGGTGAACTCCGCTCGTCCCTCGTCCCGATGCTGGGTGAGCAGACGCCAGAGAATGCGGCCCGGGACGTTCCGGATGAGGTATTCGCCGTCGACGAAGACGCAGTCGTCGGCGTGGAAAAAGCAGAAGTGTCTCGTGCGCGCCGATGCGCCTGATGGGGGAGCCGGTTTGCTCTCCATGGGCGCGGCTGGCGCGGTGTCGTCCAGGTCACGGTTGAGTTGTTCGATGCCTGTCGCCAGTTGGGCGGCGATGATGGTCAAGAGGCTGTCTTCTCGCGGCATGAACGCTAGCGACTCCAGGCTCTCGACGACCAGAACTCCGATCAGCCGGCCCCGCGTGACCAGCGGGACGCCGATTTGACAGGCGGTGCGGGACAGCCCGGGCAGGGGGATCTCGCGGCACACGGCCGCAGTGTTCCCGGAGGCTTGCGCCCGTTCGCGCACCGCCCGCGCATAGCGCAGGCTGTGGTCGATGGCGGACAGGTGGAGTGCGCGCTTCGACCGGGCGACCATGCCGATCAAGCCCTCGCCGAATCCGACTTCAGAGCCTGCTCCGTTTTCAGGATACCCGCGGCTGGCGATGGCGGTGAGGGTGGCGGTGGATTCGTCGGCAAGCAGCAGGATGGTGTGGCGAAAGCCCAGGCGTTCATCCAGCAACTGGAGCGCGGTTTCGAGCAGCTCTCCCAGGGTCTCGCAGCGGTTGAGGCGTTCGCTGATGAGGCGTAGCCGTTCGAGGTCTTCCGCGACGAACAGCCGGGACGGCAACTCCGACGGCGGCGGGGTGGGCAGGCTGGTAAATCCCTCGACGCGTTCGAGGCTTACGATCGCGTAGACGTCGGCGGCGAGGAGGCGGAACACGTTCGTCATGCCCGAGTGGGAGGCGATGGCCTGCAACTGGAGCGACATCGATTCGAAGAGCGGGCCGGCCGTTTCGGAATGGTCGAACCGCAATTGCAGGCGGTAGGCCTGCAGCGTTCTCGGATCGAGCAGCATGGCGCAGGCGTAGGGATGCTCGCGCACGTTCCGGTGGGTCTTGTTGAAAAACTGATGGGAGAGCGCGACGTGTCCGCTGTCGACGTAATAGACCTGGCTGACGTAGGTGACGTTCGGTATGCCGTCTTTGGAGCAGGTGCTCAACGCCGCCGGAATCATGCCCTGGAGGCAGGGCCACAGGTCTTCGATCGCGAGGGCGTTCGATTTCACGTTGACACCTTGTCGCCGGTGCCCGGGCCCGGCGTCTGATGGAAGACGTCGGTCACCTCGATGTCGACGGCCAGCGCCGGCTCCGTGATCCAGGCTTCACCCAGTTCGGTCGGCACGCCGATGGCGGCGATCTCGCCGATGAATTCGCGTTTCCAATTTCGTTGATGGGTCTGGTCTTGCCGGGTGGACGGCCGGATGATACGGACTCGGCCTTTGATCTGACAGGCCACGTGATCGGTCGGCCTGGTGCAGCTGACGGCCACCAAGCCGTTCTCGCGCAGGTTCTGCAGGGTCTTCCCGGCGATGGCTTCCGTGAGGAAGATGGTGACGGACCGGCGATCCTTGCCGAGTCGAATGCCCCAGGCGCGCGTGCATTCCGGCATGAAGGACGCGTCGCGCGTCCCGACGATGACGGAGACTCCTGTCTGCAGAAGATCGACGATCGCGGAAGGGATCATGGCCGGTGCCCGATGCGCGGGTTTAGGAATAATTTAGGACAACGATAGCATATTCTTAGGACCTGCCGCGCGGCCCCCCGTGCTACGGTTTGCCCTGCCGCGGCGGTGATGGCCGCACCGAACCGGCGCTCTCGCAAATCATTCACATCGGCCGTATCGGATCGGAAGGAGGCTCCCATGGTCAGTCTTGTGTTTCAATCGATGACGGCGGCGGCTCTGCTGCTTGCGTCTTCTGTCGCATTCGCCGGTGGTTCCCCTGTTGTGTTTACCGCGCATGATTATGGGTTCACCGGCCCTGAGCGGATTCCCGCCGGGCTCACGACGATGCAGATCGTCAACCGCGGGCAGGATCTCCATCAGATTCAACTTCTCAAACTTCAGCAGGGAAAAACGGCGGAGGAGTTTCGCGCTGCGATGGCCGCTCAGCCCGGGCGGATGCCGGACTGGGTGACATTCGTCGGAGGACCGAACGCCATTGTGCCGGGAGCGGATGCCGTGGCGGTGATGCCTCTCGCGGAGGGCGACTATCTCCTGATCTGCCTGATTCCGAACGAAGAGGGGATCCCCCATCTGGCGCTCGGGATGCAGAAAGCACTGTCCGTCAGAGGCGCCCAACCGGTCGCGGTGGCAGCGCCGCGCGCCGATGTGACGATCACGCAGGAGGATTTCCGGTTCGGCCTGTCGCGCTCGATCCCGGCAGGGTTCCATACGCTGCGTGTGGTGAATCACGGGGCGCAGCCGCATGAAGTGGTGGTGGTGAAGCTGGCGCCGGGCGCCACGGCGAGCGAGTTTGCGGCGGCGGTCGAACCGCGGACCGCCACGCCTCCACCCGGAGCCCCCATCGGCGGAGTAGTCGGCATCGAACGCGGAGGAGACGCCTTTTTCACGGCCCAGTTCGAACCAGGTCGCTATGGGCTGGTCTGTTTTTTCCAGGACCGCGCCACGGGAACGCCGCATTTTGCGAAGGGTATGACGCTGGACTTCACCGTCCGGTAGCCGCTTGCGTGTTGTATTCAACGAGGGGAATGGCTGAAGCCGGACGGTTCGCTGGACTGTCCGGCTTATGGCTCCGTTCTTGCCCTATCGTCCCATCGGAATTTCGATCACGAGGCCTCCCATGGCCTCATTCAGCTTAAAGTCTTTCTTGGCGCTCTGGGGGTGGGTGTTGTGGCACCCCACGCAAGACTGACTCACGGCCCGGTCGGCATAGATGGCTTGAAAGTACGTCTCGCTCCCTTGCGTGACCGTGCCGGTCACGACCTGTTCCGGGTGCGTGCGTAGCGACTCCAGGCCGGCCTTCTCTGCGGCACTTCGTGGCACATTGAGCGGATTGATCGGCCAGAGACTAATGAGCCGGTAACGGACCGATGTGCCAGTCATTGCTGAAAGTGCGCTGGATTCCATAAGGAACTGGGCTGGCAGGGGGAGGGTATTCTTCGTGGACCGCCAGTTTTCGGCTGCCGCCACGACCCCACTCCTCTGCAGCCGTTCGACCACGTGGATGGTGTAGAACGTCCGATCCGCTTCGATCACCGCATGGAGGTAGTTTGCGACGATCTCCGGCGGGATGCCGGTCTGTTCGCCGGCCAGCGATGCGGCGGGAATCGGCAGGCACTGAAGTACAATGAGGAGTGCGACGGCACTGATACGTCTCATGGCGGTACCTCCGGATGAAGGCTGGGACCGGCCTGACACCCGTAGCATAGTCTTCTCGCCCGTAGGTTACAAACCGGCGACAGGGTGTATTCCAGAGCCGGTGTGCGACGAGGGGAAGTCGAGTCCATAATGGACAAGCTTGTCGGGAATCTTCGTTGCCCGGTGGCGCGCGATCATCTGTTGCTTTCCGGCCGCCATTGCAGCCCCAGGGTGATGATGTGCTGAAGCAGATTCGTGTACGGCATGCCTGATTGTTTGGCGGATTCGGCGAAATCTTCGTCCTGCGCGATTTGGGGATTCGGGTTCGCCTCCAGCACATAGATCCTTCCGTCTTTATCCAGCCGTAGATCAATCCGCGCATACCCGCTCAGTTCCAACGAACGGTAGACTCGTTTACTGAGGTGCCGTATGCGCTCGTTGGCGCCCTCGGGCGCGTCTTTGAGCTCGGCCGTTTGGATGCCGTATTTCTCCTGGTACTTTGGGTTCCATTTTACCCGCCCCGTGGCGATGCGGTGCACGTCGTCCGGCATCTTGGTAAATTGCATTTCCCAGACGGGAAAGGCACGCAGTCGTTGATTCCCCATGACGCCGACGTAGAGCTCCCGGCCGTCGATGAATTGTTCGACGAGGGCATCCGTGCCGATGCTCTCATGGATGAAGGCGATCCGCTCCCGCAACTTCTGCTCATCTTCTACGACCGAAGCCTGGGAGATCCCGACCGAGGATTCCTCCGTCAGCGATTTGACGATCAGGGGGAAGGTCAGATCCTTCGGCACGCGGAGCTTCTGTCCTTTCCGGAAGACGGCAAAATCGGGCATGGGGATGCGATGGTATGCCATGAGCTTTTTTGAGAGTCCCTTATCCTTGGCGAGCAGCAGGCCCCGCGGATTACAACCGGTATAGGGAATTTTCAGCAGTTCCAGATAGCTCACGACGTTTGGCTCGAAGATGGCGACATTGTGAAACGCTTCAAGCATGTTGAAGGCGATGTGAGGCTTAAAGGCATCGATGGCGTTGCGGATGATGCCCAGTTCTGTTTCCACCCCCAATGGCTCGACTTCATGGCCGATCTTCCGCAGCGTCGTCACCACGTCAAACTCCGTCTTCCATGCCGCTTTCTGCGTATCGATACCGGAGGTATTCTGGGGCGGCACCAACTGCTTGTCCATGAGCACGAGGACTCTGAGCGGTTTCATAGCGCCACCCGCCGCCCGCCGGTGTGGATATAGTTCATCGCTTGCACCGTCAAAAAGACTGTGAACTCATGTGTCGCCTGCTCTTCCGACACCGCCAGGCGAAGGTTGAGCGGGCGGCAATGTGCGATCAGGTCTTCGAAGACCTGATCGATCGTGTACTGGTACACACCTGTCCAGTCGGCGACGAGGCGGCGTACCGGCTTCCGAATCTTCATGAGGAAACGGATCGCCGTCATGTGGCCGGCGTGCTCCGGCGCACCGGAGAAGAACCGCTGCAGATCACGGTCGTTGAAATCCGGATGATCGACACCGTAATGCCGGCGCTTCTTCTTGTAATGCCGGCGCAGGGTGGTGCGCAGCCGCCTGAGCGGGTCGACTTCTTCGGTGGAGACGTTGAGCGGAGGCTGGCCAACCAGAGTCTGCGAGAGTCGATCAACGTATTGAAGTTTTTTGAGCGCCGGCCATCCGGCATAGCGGGTCTCCCATTGAGAGTTGGGCGTCAACCACACGGCGAACGTTTCGGCGAAGTCCTCATCGGGATGGCTCTGCGCGTACCACGAGTCGAGATGCAGCACGAAACTTTTGCTATACGGCTTGGGGGAATAGTCCTCGGGATACGGGACCGAGCTCTTCCCGAAGAGTTGCAGCCGCTGTCGCCGTCGCCGCAGCCTGAAGGCGTTCTCGATGGCATGGCCCGCCTCATGCCGCAGGATACGCATGCACGAGTCAGGATCGCCCCCTTCCACTTCCAGCATCTGGGTCAATTCGAGCTTGGCGAGCCGGGGATGGGCCAGATAGAACGGGATCGCGATGCCGGGCACATTATCCGGGCAGAACCATTCCTCAGACAGCCAAAAATGGGGATGAAAGTGAAGACCGCGGCCATCAAGTTCGCCATAGAGCTGCGCGATGAGATCTTCAAGATGGCTCCCCGCAATCCTGAGATCGAGGTCGCATAGCCGAAGATCCAGCAACTTCTCGTCCGGCCACGTTGTCCAATCGGTGAGATCGCTCCGTATCGCATCGAGGGATGCATCTTGTACCGGTTCGTTCTTGTCTTGAGTTGCCATCGTTCAGGTCAAGGTCCCATAGCTGAAGAAGCTGAGACATTGTACGTTTTGCAAGGCAGCCAGTCGATCCCCAATGGCGGGATGAGAACATGGGGCAGGAACCCTGTTGATCTGACCCGCCGCGGCAGCCATGTTCATTCCTTCCCCACCACAAGAGCGGATAGCGTAGGGCGTGTGGTGCAAGCGCTCAGAGGTTTCATTGTTCGGACTGTCAGCTCTAAACCGTTGGCCATAGGTACTTCGGAGGCTCGTCTCGTATGATAGTGCCATGAATGAGGAACCCGGTCCCCCTTGTTATCATCTGACTAACGGGGAATAATATAGAGCCAATTGCCCCGTTCGCTCCGTCCTGCCAAGGAGGCCGCTATGCGATTTCTTCTGGCCGTCGACGAGTCCGAGAATTCCCATCGCGTTGCCCGCTATGTTGGATCACTCCTGCGCCGTACTCCCGATGTCGCCCTTACACTCTTTCATGTGCTCAAGCCCATGCCCCGGGAGTTGCTGGAGCATGGCGGATCGGAGGATCCCGCCACCGAGGCGCAATTGGGGGTGCAGTTGCGCGGTGAGCAGGAGGCCTGGATCCGGAAGGAAGGGGACGCCGAGTGCCATATCCTGAAGCAGGCGTGCGAGACGCTGAACCAATCAGGATTCGACCCCGGCCGGGTGACGTTGAAGTATGGCCATGAAGACGATATCGCCAGAAACATTCTCGAAGAGGCGCGAATCGGACACCACGAAACCATTGTCGTGGGGCGGCATGGGATGTCCCGAAGCAAGCGGGTCTTCGGCGGCGTGACCGATCAACTCCTGCGCGACGCCAAGGGTTTTGCGATCTGGGTAGTGGAGTGACGAGGTCGGGCTCCTCTGTGTGAGTGACGAAACCGGCACGGGCGCGCTTCTCCCTCACGGAGTGTGTTCCCGCGTTGACAGGCTCCGCTACTCGCAGTAGCCTACCGCCTGTGAGAAAGTCCCGAGCGGGTTTTCTTTCGCTCTCTCGTTCTGCACCTGGCCTGGTCTGAGGGAGGATCTGTGGCAGGGAGCGTCTCAGTGCAATGCTGCATCGCAGGCGGCGGTCCGGCGGGCATGATGCTTGGACTGCTGCTTGCGCGCGCCGGTGTCGACGTGCTGGTGCTGGAGAAACACGGCGACTTTTTGCGCGACTTCCGCGGCGATACGATTCATCCCTCCACTCTCGAAATCATCCACGAGCTGGGGCTGCTGGAGCAACTGCTCACGCTGCCGCATCAAAAGGCGCCGGGAATCAACGCCCAGTTCGGCGATCTGGCCCTGACGGTTGCAGATTTCTCCACCTTGCCGACCCGCTGCGGATTTATTGCCTTCATGCCCCAATGGGATTTTCTGAACTTTCTGGCGGAGCAGGGCTCGCGCTATCCCACCTTTCGCGTACTGATGCAAGCGGAGGTGACGGATCTCATCAAGCTGGCAGGAACGATTGTGGGGGTTCGGGCAACGACGCCCGAGGGGCCGATGGAGGTGCGCGCCGATCTGGTGGTGGGCGCGGACGGACGACGCTCGGTCGTCAGGGATAGGGCCGGCTTGCCGGTGGAGGAGTTCGGGGCACCGATGGATGTGCTCTGGTTCGGGCTCCCTCGTCGCGCAAAGGATCCGGAGAGTCCGGTCGGTCGTTTCGATCGGGGCCGCATTTTCATCATGCTGAATCGCGGCGACTATAGGCAGTGCGGCTTTGTGATTCCCAAAGGGTCGCGCGCGCAACTGGAAACGCAGGGCCTGCCGGTGTTTCGCGAGACGGTCGGGAGGCTGGCGCCCTTTCTGGCGGATCGTGTGGACGAAATCAAAAGTTGGGAGCCGGTCAAGCTCCTGACGGTGCAGGTGGATCGGCTGCGGGACTGGTGTCGCCCCGGGCTGCTCTGCATCGGCGATGCGGCCCATGCAATGTCGCCGATCGGCGGGGTCGGGATCAATCTGGCGATACAGGATGCCGTGGCGACGGCGAATCTGTTGGCGGGGCTGTTACGGCGAGGGGCGGTGACGCCTGCGGATCTCCGGCTGGTGCAGGAACGGCGCGCCTGGCCGACGCAGATGACGCAACGGATGCAGCTCCTGCTTCAAAATAGAGTCATCAAGACCGTCCTTGCCGGCGACGGCTCGCTTGTGCCCCCTTGGCCGCTCCGGCTCATTGCCCGCTTTCCCCTTCTTCGGCGCATCCCCGCCCGCCTGATCGGCATGGGTTTCCGTCCGGAACATGTCCGGACCTCAGCAGTGCGCTAGGTCGGACTAAGTAGAGCCGGCGCATTGCGGATATTCTCCTTTTCGGATCGCTTCACCCGCGTTGACAGGCCCCCTTGAGGATCGTACATTCTTCGGCTGAGATTCCATTGGCCGGAGGCTCGATTGCACATGGCCATATTGGGAAAGTTGCTGGTCTCGGCGTTCGGCGGCTATCTCGGCGGATTTCTCATCGGCATGGCGGTGGTCACGGCCTTCTCTTCGAATCGCCATGACAAGTCGACGGAGGCAGCGATGACGGGGGCCTTCGTTTTCGGTCCGCTCGGGGCGGTGCTTGCGATGATCGCCGCATGGATCTGGTGGGGATCGTAGCTTCTGTGAGGACTGTTGTTCAGTCGCCTTGCTGATGCCACCGATAGGTTGTCCCGTCCCAGTAGAGCAGGGCGTTGGCAGATTCAAGCTTCTGTACGAGGAGGGCGTCGCCGCGTAGCGCAGGCGGTTTCTTTCCCGTGGCGCTCTGCTGAGCCGCCTGTTTAACGAAGACGCTCCAGGCATCCAACCACCCGAAGTCTGTCCCGCCGTTTCCGACGGCGCGCCCTGCTCCCAACACAATCGGGGTCTGTGCGCCGGCATGGAGGACCGCGATGCCCTGTTGTCCGCTCTTCTTGTGCACGATAAGTACGGCTACGTCGAGCCGTCCATCCCCGTTGAAGTCTCCGTGCAAAAAGAAAGGGTTGAGCCGTGTGGACAGGGCATAGGTGGAGGCGAAGGCCTTCTCCGTCAGGACCGGCGCGGTCCAGTCCGGAAGATTTTGCTGCTCCTGCCAGGTTGGTTCGCCGCCCGACACGAGGCTTTCGGTCATGAGGACGAGACCGACGACAAGCCCAAGTTCGCGAGCCATCTTCATCAGGTCACCGCACCTTATCCGTCGTATCCTCCTGTTCAAACCATCATGGATAGCGACGCACTTCCCTATTGAGCCGATGGGCGGCGAGTTGATTGGCCGCGTTCGCGCGGCTGTCCGGCGCGATACCGGTCGCGCGTCTCACGCGGCGCCAGGCATAGAGGTAAGCCAGATTGTTGTGTATGACGATGAGTTGAGCGATCTGAATCGGGTCAGTCGGTGCCATGGGGTGGCCATTGTGCGGCAAGGATCGGCTTGGGAGCAACAGTCCGGCTTCGCCTGCGATCAGCTCCGCTTCCCCAGTTGCGAGTATGTAGGCGGGAACGTATGATATGTCTATCCGTTCAACATCTATCTAGAGGGAGGGTTGGTGATGGCACTTTTTCTCGCACTCTATCTGCTCTTTGCTTCAGTCATTCCTGCCGCGGCGCTAGAGGGTTCCGCGTCGACCGCACCCACTGCGATCAAGGCGGATGTGATGTATTGGGAAGGCAATGAGCTCATCGTGAAAGAATTCTCCGGTCACGAGATGCGTCTCGTTGTGACCCCCGACACAAAAATTGAGGGCGTGGTGGCCGGACGACTCAAGACCGGCGACAAGATTGTGGCGCAGGTCGGCGAGGATCGACGGGCGCTCTCTATCGTTCTACAAGTCCCCGATGCCGCGAGTAGCGCTTCGCCAGCCGGTGCGCGCTAGCGCACACGTGTTTCTTAGGGGGTGTGAATCTTCGCGTCGTCTGCGTCTTTCGAGCGCGGTCTTCAGTCTGACCTGGCCGTGGCGGCACACGAGGTGGAGTGATGACCCGTCACTTGTTCACGGTTTTCCCCGTTTCATGCTTTTGTTGCGGTGAGGTTCTCCGCCTTGTATGGTGTAACTGGGAGCGTTTTTACGGCCTATCGCATGCAATAGATCGAACGCGCCCGCCCACCCGAGAGACTACGGCGATTCATTGCGATCTCCACTATTCGAAGCCCAGCGGCCTTGGTCTTCCTGACGGCGCTCGCCTGGTGAATCTCATTGTTCAGCTCGGCTCCCTTCTGAGGAGCAGAGTAGGGCTGCGAGTCGCGATGGTCGGACTGCTTGTCTTCCTCGTGACTCCCTGTGTGATTCAGGCAGAAGAAATTCATTTGGAGAGCATTGGGTTGCGCGGAGGGGCGAGCGGAAGCTCTCCCATCGGAAAGAAGGAGACGCAATTCTTCAATGAATTTGACCTCATGGCCAGCTGGTCGCTTCCCTGGGGATGGTACTCTGACTCCGGATGGGGCATCGGCACGAGGCTGATGGGGAGTGTCGGCGCATTGAGGGCCTCGGGTGATACGGCCTTTATCGCGACGATGGTGCCTGGCGTGGTATTGGGAAAAAAAGATGGCTGGCTGTCCTTAGAGGTCGGGGCAGGAGTCGCCCTTCTCTCCATGCACCAATTCGCTAACCAGGATATGGGAGGCGCCTTCCAGGTGGTGGGGGATATCGCGCTTCGAGCGAAGGTCTATCGGGGGATCGGCGTGGGCTATTGGTTTCATCATCTGTCCGATGCCTCGCTCTATGGAGACAATGGCCGTGGATATGATCTCCATATGATCGAGCTCAGCTATCGGTTTTGACGCAAGACGGCATCGGCGTCAGCAGTCTCCCCGCACCGCCTATTCTCTTCCTCCATTGCGGCCACGCGCTAAGGCTCGTATGATGACCGCATGACTGCTGATTCTGTCAGGCGCATTCAGTCGAAGCAGCCGGTGCCGTATGAGCTGACGGCGATTCATCTCGATACCCACGACACGAAGACCTTCCACTTTGCCCTTCCGAGCGATACCACGCTGGACATGTTGCCGGGTGACCATCTCTACGTCCACGCGACGATCGACGGGAAATCCGTCAAACGCCCCTACACGCCTTCGTCGATGCCCGGCGCCACGGGCTCCTTCGATCTGACTGTGAAGCGATACGAGACGGGGGTGATTTCGCGCTATCTCCATGATCGGCAAGTCGGGGAGACGGTGCTGATGAGCGGGCCGAATCCGGGAGGCCATTGGGTAGACGGGATGGCGAAGAAAGTCGGTTTCGTGGCCGGCGGCTCCGGCATCACGCCGATGATTGCGATCATTCGTTGGATTCTAGCCAGGAACCAGAACGTCGAATTGTTTCTGCTGTATGCGAACAAGACCGAGGCTGACATTATTTTCCGCGCAGAGTGGGATGCGTACGTCCGCGCTCACTCGAACTTCCATTGCCATCATGTCTTGAACGAGCCGCCTGTTGGCTGGAGTCAAGGAACCGGCCGCATCAGCGAGGTGACGCTACGCACGCATCTTCCGGCGTCCGGTGCCGACACGGTCATCTTTCTCTGTGGCCCCCCGCCGATGGTCGATGCGATCGAAACGACGCTCAAATCGATCGGTCACGCCGAGCAGGCGATCATCCTGCCGTAGCGAACGCACGCATCACTGGACATAGATCGGAGACGTGCGGCAGCACTTTCTGCGGTACGGTGTGTGTGCGCGCGCTGATTGCCGGCAGGTCTCTGTTCGGTACGACGTGCGAGACTGTCCTCACCGGCCGAGGAGCCCCTTCAACAGGTCTTTGCCTTGTTGTTGAAGGTCTTTAGGATTGGTCGTGCCTTCCAGCAGCCCTTTGACCGCTTCGTTCACTTTCTCTTTCACCTGCTCCTGGACTTTTCCGGTCAGCTCCTTGGTATCTAACGCGTAGGCGGGAGCTTGTATGCTGCCGGTGATCTGGAAGGGGAGTCTGAGCCGCCCTTCCTTCAGCGCGATTCTGGCAATGGGTGAGGACGATGCCAGTTTCTGGCTGAGAGCGGGAGACAGGTGCAAGTTCACAGCAAGGTTGAGCGCCTGGTCGAATCCGACGGTGCCGGCGCCTGTGGCTTGGAAGTCGTGGCTATCGATCAGCAGTTTCTGCACAGTGACGAGGCCCTGCTTGATCATGACATCGGTTTCAATCGCCGAGAATGCGGTCGTTTTGAGGCGATCCGGCGAGAGGCCTGCCACCTTCAAGAGCGTGACCGCCTCCTCCATCAGGTTAATCCCTTCGATCTTCCCGTTCTTGATCCGCAGATGTCCCGGTCCCTCCAACGCCTTGGTCAGGTCCGGCATGGTGAAGCCGCTTCCTGTGACGGCCAGATCCATGGCAGCCGTTCCGCTCATTGAGACCTTGCTGTCCGGACTGATGGCCGCCAGCGCGGGGCCGAGTTGGAGTCCGTCGATCCTGACCTTGCCGCGAAACGGCGGAGTCGGCGAGGCTGTCGACATTTCTCCGTCCGCCTTGAACTGGCCGTCGAACAGCTGGAAGGAGGCGTTGGAAAGACGCGCGTTCGGCCCCTTGAGATCGGCATTTATGAGCAGGTTTTTGAGTTCGACGGATTTCGCGAGCCCGGTATCGATCGGTAGATCTCCTGTCTGCACCGAGGGCGATGAGAGAATCACGTTCGCCTGGCCGCCCAGCAGGGTGCCTTTGACCGACAGAACAGATTTTCCCAGGATGACCCCAAGGCGCAGGTCGGAGATATCAGCGATCTCCAACGGAGGTGCCGACGGTTTGAACGGCACACGGGTCTTGGCCGTGACGGTGAGATCCTTGATCTCCACTGGCTTGGCTAGCGGGATGGCGATCGGCAAGTCAGCGGTATTGAGCGAAGGGGATGAGAGCGTCACATTGGCCTGACCGTTGAGAACCGTTCCTTTGAGGTGCAGGAGTGACTGGCCCAGCGCGACGGCGACCCGCAGGTCGGAGACATCGGCAATTTCCAATGGGGGTGCAGCGGGATTGAAGGGGACGCGTGTTTTGGCGGTGACGGACAGATCTTTGAGCTCCACCGGTTTGGTCAGCGGGACGGCGATCGGCAGGTCAGCGGTATTCACGGAAGGCGAAGAGAGGGTCATGGCGGCCTGGCCGTTGAGGACGGTACCCTTCGCCTGGATCAGCGATTGGCCCAGTGCGATGGCGACCCGCAGGTCGGAGACATCGGCGATTTCCAGCGGCGGTGCCGTCGGTTTGAATGGCACACGGGTCTTGGCCGTAACGGTGAGATCCTTCAACTCCACTGGCTTGGTCATCGGCACGGCGATCGGCAGATCAGCGGTGTTGAGTGAAGCGGATGACACCGTCACATTGGCCTGGCCGTTGAGGACGGTCCCTTTGAGGTGTACGGAGGAGCGTCCCATGATGAGCGCCAGGCTCAGATTCGAGATGTCTGCCAGCTCCAGGGGCGACACTCCTTGCTTGAACGGGTATGGCGCTTTGGCGGTCATCAGCAGATCCTTGATCAGCACCGGCTTCTGCAGCGGCAAGGCCACGGGAAGATCGGCCGTATTGATGGCGGGAGCAGACAGGGTCGCATCCAACCTGCCTCCGACGAGTGCCCCCTTCACAGCGAGCGCGACCTTGCCGAATCCCAAGGCGAAGTTGTACTGCTGCACTTCGAGTGTTTCGACCAGCGGGCCGAACTCACCGTCCAACGTGACCGGAAGATCATAGGGCAGCACTGTGGCCTTGAGGTGGACCGAAGGCGTGTGCCCGAGACGGACGGACTTCAGCAGCAGTTCAAGGTTCTGCACCTGGTATTCCGTGACCGGGGCCGTCGAAAGATCGCGATAGGTCAGCCTTCCGCCTTCGATCGAGACGCGATCCACGGCGAATAAGGCCAAGAGCTGCAACGGATCGCGTCCGGGAGGCGGAACCGTGCCAGGCTCTGCGGTAGACGGGGTCGTCGTCCTGGCTCCGATGGTCGACACATTCATCACGCCGTCTTTGTTGGTGATGACCGTGATAACCGGATCGCGGAGAGAAATCTCTTCGACTTCCACTTGCTGACTCAGGAGAGGCAGAAGTTTCACCCCGACGTCCAACGACGTCAGCGATGCAAAGGGCCCGGCACTGAAGGACGGATCGTCGAGGATGGTCACCCCGCCCACACGGGCGCCGAGGCGCGGCCAGATGGTCAGGCGGATATCTTGGAGCTGGACCTTGCGATTCAGCGCCTCTTCGATCAGCGGTTTGTACCGGTCTTGATACTGGTTTAGATCGATGAGAAACGGCAGCGCGAGGATCACGCCGACGAGGAGCACGAATCCGATAATCAGGCTGACGACAATTTTCACAAGAGCATCTCCGATCTCATTGCAGTATAGGAAGCAAGTGGCTGAGGGTCAATGCAGGAGAGTGGCTCAGGTTGTGCGAGTGGAATGGCGACAGCTGTGCCGCAACCTCTTTTGGCCGTGGGGCTTACTCACGCTTTTCGGTGCTCTGTCTCAGGCCGACTGTCTATTGTTCCTGATGGATTGTGACCGATATAGGATACGGGGCTTGGCAAGATCGTCAGGAGTAGATTATATGTGTGGCATTCTCGGTCTGGCAGGGCCTGTCCCGTCTGAATGAAGGGGATTCTTTCCCGAGTTTGTTCAGGAGCCCGGCATGAAGGATCGATCATGAACGACTCCGGGGATATCCACGGACTGGTCCCGGGATGTAACCGGCGGCAGTTTCTCTCGTGGGCTTTGGCGATGGCAGGAGTTTCCCTGTGTCGCCCTTCTCTCACCGGTGCGTGTAGCCATCCTCTCGCTCAGGCTCCTACTTGTGCTCCCGTAAATTGGCTTGATGGAGGACGGCCGGCCGTTGAAGGGTATTCCGACCGGCGGAGCTATCGGTCTGGAGATCAGGTCACCCTCTTCATGTCGGCCTCGCAACCCACCAGCGCCACTGTGGCGATCCATCGGCTTGGCGCAGAGGCGACGCTGGTCTGGTCGGCGTCTGCTTGGGTGCCGCCAAAGGCCATTCCTCCTGACGCATCTGAGCGCGGGTGTGGATGGGATGACGGAGAGAGTGGCCAGGTCTCTTTTGAAGTACCGGCGGGTTGGTCGTCAGGGTTTTACCGAATCACGATGAGTCCATCCTCCAGTGACGGGCGGGCGCGCGACGGAGAAGCCTTTTTCGTAGTGCGTGCACCGGACTCCGTCCCACAAGTTTCCACCCTCCTGCTGGTCTCAACCAATACATACGGCGCGTACAATAATTATGGCGCCTCAACCGCAGCCGGGATCGTCACGACCCGCGGCGGCTTCTATGATCAGGCACGTGAGGTTTCTTTCCACCGGCCCTTGCCGGCAGGATTCCTCTCTCCCTACGACTGTCGTCGGAGTCACGATCCGAGCCGTCAGAGCCCGTATGCCGGATGGGATAAGTGGGAATGGCCTTTTGTGCAGTGGGCCGAACGGAACAAGATCGTCCTCGACTATGCCACGAACGAAGATCTGGAGCGGGATCCCGGTCTGTTGTCCCGGTATCGTCTCGTTCTGAGCGTGGGGCATGATGAGTACTGGTCCATGGGAATGCGTGGGGCCCTCGATCGCTATATCCGGGCTGGGGGCAACGCGGCATTTTTCAGCGGGAACGTCTGCTACAGAAACGTCCGGTTGGATCTGGCGGGTTCGCGACTCATCTTGGAAGGCGACATGGACGGTGTCGCCTTATGGAGTCACCGCGACGGGCCGAATCAGCCGGAGAATCGGCTAACCGGTGTCAGTTTCTGTTACGGCGCGCTACGCCCCGATCCGATTCCTTATACGATTTATCATCCCAAGCATTGGATGTTCGAAGGCCTTTGGCCGGGAGGCTACCGCCCGGGACAGTTTCCTCTGGTGGGCTGCATCGGCTATGAGTGCGACGGCTGTGATATCGAGTGGGCCGGTGGGGTTCCTGCAGCGAGCCATCGGGACGGCACTCCTGCGAACTTTCAGATACTGGGGCTCGCTCCTGGTCGGATGCCGGACTATGAAGCCACCGTGCATTCGAATGCACTCTTTGGTCGTGGGGATGGGTTCACACCCTGGGGAAGAGACCTGCGCCAAGGAGCCGCTGTGTTGGGGCTATGGGCCGATGGCGGAACTGTTGTGACGGTTGGATGCACTGAATGGGCCCGTCATCTCGATGATCCGCTCGTGACCCAAATCACCAGGAACATCATCAGACGTCTTGCTTCGTAATCAGGCTCCGCGCAGCATGCCGCGCGACTTCCCTTGTGTTCGATCACGCGCGACTACTGACGGAGTGGTGCGTTACAGTTTGCCATCTGATGATCTGTTAAAGCGATCGGCGAGGAGAATGCCCGTGGTTTTCAGCTTCTGCTCACTGATGGTGGACCGGACGGCCGAGAGCCGGTTGGAAAAATCAGGATGCGTTTTGAAGAAGGCCCGGTCGTCGCCTTTGAGGGTCCGTAACCGGTCCAGAAACGTCTCGTAAGCAGTTGGATCGTACCCCACGCGCGATGCGAAGGTGACTCCCAATCGGTCGGACTCCAACTCTTTTCCCTGGTCCAGCCCCTCATCCAACAGCTTCTTGACCGCTCCATCGATCACATTCTTGAACGCGTCGGGATTCTTGTTCGCGTAAGCCAGGCCTGCTTCTGCCACGCCGGCGATCTGTTTGGACCGCTGAATGACGTCAAGGATATGTTTCTGGGTGACGTGACCGATCTCATGGCCCAACACCGCCGCAAGCTCGGCTTCGTTCTTGATCGTTTTCAACAACCCGCGGGTGACGAAGATGTAGCCGGCGGGGGCGGCGAAGGCGTTGATCGAGTCGTGGTTGAGGACGGCAAACCGATAGTCGATGTCAGCCCGATCACAGGTCAACGCGACGCTGCGGCCGACCAGGTTCACATATCGGGTCAGGTCCGGCTGATCGTAGATCCCGCCATAGCGGGCCACGACCTGCAAGGCGATCGCTTGCCCGATGGTTTGCTCCTCTTCGTATCCGATGGGTAGTAGCCCGCCGATGAGCGTTCCGCCGCCGTGAATTGTTTTTGCCAGCCGTTCGTTTCCCGAGCTTCGCGCGGCGCCTTCGGCGGCCTTCTGCATTTCCGCGCAGCCGGTCAGACCGGCGGTCGCGTACAGCACCAGACCGGCAACCAGGAGCCCGTGTGATGACCTATTCTGCATATTCGCCGAGCCTCCCGGCTTTGAGGAATGCCTGGATATCATCCTCAGCAATCTTGTTGGCGGTCATTCGATCCACGGCGTCGCGATGCTGCTGGGTAATCCCCGCCCGATTGGCATAACCCTCCGAGGCTTTATCAAGCCCGCGGGCGCCGGCCGAAGCGGTGACGCCCGAGGCCTCGGTTCGTCTGAACCCTTTCCCCAGGGCGGCCAGCTCGTTGTCCCCTCCCGCCGGTTTCGACTCGGACACATGATTGGCATAGATCCACCCTTGGACCCCCTTGGCGGTTCGTACTTGCAGCCAGCGCTCCTCGCGTTTCACCACTTCCAGGCTCTCGCCGAGCTTGAGGCTGGCGACGACCGGGTCCAGGGACGTCTTTCCTGAGCGCAACTGCGCGCTCTTGGCCGCGACGTATAGGGTTTCGCCGAAGGCGGCGTCGGTCATGGCGATGACCATGAAGACCATGGCGGCAAGGAAGGCATGTCGGTGATTCACGGGAGCCTCGCTCACTTTGAGGTGAGTTCATACACGCCATCCCACTGTTCGGGAGGCGGAGCTATAAGGTACTCTTTGGCTCTTTCCAAGTAAACCCGTGCCGGGCCGTCCTTCGGGTCGAGTGCCAGAGCCGCCTCAAAGTGCGTGGCCGCGGCTTTGAAATCCCGTTGCTTGTAGGCCTCGAGCCCCGCTCGATAGGCCTCAATGACACGGCGCCGTTCGTCAGGCAGCTCTCCCTTGCGGGCGAGCAACTCGAAGACCATCACGGGTTCCCGTTTGCCTTTGACCCGCATGCGGTCGACTTCCCGCGCTTCGATGTCCCCGGCAGCGAGTTCGTAGGTACGGGGACCCAACAGGATCAGCGTGTCATAAAACTTGTTCGCGCCCTCCAGGCGGGACGCCAGATTCACGGCATCGCCCATCACCGTGTATTCCATCCGGGCCTGCGATCCCATATTGCCGACCACGAGCCAGCCGGAATTGATTCCGATGCGCGCGCTGATCTCCGGCTGTCCATCGGCTTTCCACCGCTCGCGCAGCCTCGCGAGCTCCCGTTGCGAATCCAGGGCGGCAAAGCAGGCAAGGGTGGCATGGTTGGGCTCTCCGCGCGGCGCCCCGAAGATCGCCATGATGCCGTCTCCCAGGTACTTATTCACATTGCCCCGGTGGCGGAGAATGATCTCCGTCATGGCCGAGAGATACTGGTTCAGGAGCTCGACGAGCCTCTCCGGATCCATCTGTTCCGAGATGGAGGTGAATCCGGCGATATCAGAAAAGAGCACCGACAGTTCTTTTTTCTCGCCGCCGAGCCGGATGGCTTCCGGATTCCGCATGATCTCATCGACCACCTCAGCCGCCATGTATTTGTCGAAAACCGTCCGCAGTTGCCGGCGCTGTCTTCCTTCCGTCAGGTACTCCACGGTCGCGGCGGTTGCAAACGAGGCGGCCAGCGCGCCTTCGGGTATGGCGAGATCGAGCCAGAGTCCGTGCGAGGTAAAGGCGTGGACGGCGAGTCCGTAGTAAGCGGTGGCCAGGCCGGCGATGGTGGCGGCCTTGATCCATTGGGATTGCATCAACATGAAGGCCCACGCGGTCGCCAGCGCGAGGACGAGTGTGGAGGCCGCGAAGACCACCCACGAGGCCGGCTGGAGATGGCGATGTCTCAGCATATTATCGAGCGCCGACATGTGGATGAGGACGCCCGGTGCGAAGGGGGACAGCGGGGTCACACGCAGATCGTACGTCCCGGCGGCGGTGGTGGCAATGAACACGATTTTGTCGCGAAACAGCGCCGGGTCGAGCAGGGGCGGCTTCCCGCCCTGCCTGTCGATATAGGAGCGGAGGACGGCTCCGATGGGATAGACGGGGTAGACGTGATTCTCCAGCGATCCGTGCCAGTCGATGACCATGTCCTGTTCCGCAGTCAGGGGAATCGTCACCGGTCCGAGGCGAAGTTCCCGAGGATGCAGGGAGGCTCGATCCGCTTGCAGGAGGTCCCGCGCGACGGTCGTGCTGATGTGCAGGAATGCCTGATGGTGCGCGTATGCCAGTGGAGGGAGGCGGCGGGTGGTTCCGTCGATGTCCGGAGTCAGATTGATATATCCGAGACCGTGAGCGGCCTGCGCGAACAGCGGCAAGGGCAATTTGGCCCCGGCGTAGGTCGGGACTGTTCCGGCCGGCAGCGCATTCTGATCGTCGAGCGGGATCGTCGCTTTTTTCATGATCTCGAGCGGGTACTCTTGCACACCGTCAGGGGAAGCGGTCGAGCCGCCGGAGGGCTGTTGCTCGTTCTGCATCAGGAACGGCAGATAAACGTTTCCGGCGGCCCGCATCTCTTCGGCGAATACCGCATCAAACTCTTCCCCTGATCGATCCGGTTCGAGAAACAGGAGATCGAAGACTACGGCTTTGGCGCCGGCCTCTTTTAGGTAGTGGACGACGTACCCGTGCCGGTCACGGGACCAGGGCCACTGGCCGTAGGCTTCCAGGCTGGCCTCATCCACCGCGACCAGTACGATGTCGCTCCCGGCCTTGGTGGCATCTGCGTATCGATGGAATCGATGGTCGAGTGTCTTGAGTTCGGTGACGGTGAGCCATCCGGACCAGTGCAGGGCCAAGGCGAGGAGCCCTATCGCGCCTCCCACTACCGCTCCGGAGATGACCTTGTTGTATCGCGTGGCGGCTTGCATGTTACGGCTCCACCGTCGATGACCGGAGCCGGTCGGGGATCAGTTCCCGGACCGACGGAAGAATTGGAGAATCTTCGCGGTGAGCGATTGTCCATCCTCTGCGACAGACCTCAGCTTTGACGCGCGATCGGCGGTTTCGCGCGTGGCCGCCAGCGCCGACTGCCGGGTCGCGAGGATTGTGCCGAATTGTTCTGCCAGGCCGGGGGTCTTGGATATCACCTGGCTCATGGCGCTTTTACCGATGACTGTGACGGTCAGTTGGGATTTTGCCTGGACCGTGGCGGAGCGTGGGGCTCCGGTGAGCAGGGACATTTCGCCGAAGAACTGCCCTTTCTTGAGCGCGGCGACCGGCGTGGTCCGATCGCCCGTCTTGATCACGACGTCGGCTTCGCCCTTCATGACCACGAAGAGCTCCTCTCCCGGTTCGCCCTCCCGCACGACCTGCTCACCGGGCAGGTAGACGCGTCTCTGCGCATGTTCGGCCAGCGAGTGCAGCCCCTCTGCGTCGAGTATGGCTAAGAAATCGATCGCACGAAATTGCTCCTTCATGCCGGCCAGCTCGATGGCCCGCAGCGCCGTCAGGTCGGGGGGCTGGGTGGTATGCACGACACGTTGGGGATAAGGGATCTCGATACCATTCCGCTGGAAGGCATACCAGACGTAGGCCATCACCTCGCCCTCAAGGCGTTCTCGGCCTCCGTAGTCATGGAAAAAGAACTTGAGCTTGTAGGAGATGCCGGACTCTTTGAATTCCTCGACGAAGCTGATCGGCGCCGGAGAGGCGACGACGCCTGGGACCGCCAACGCAGATTGCACGAGGATTTCTTTCACCTGCATCGGGGGATGGGCATAGTTCGCTTCGACGTGAATGGCTCGGGCGCACAGGCTTTCCGGCCGGCTATGGTTGGTGATGGCGGATTGGGAGACTGCATCGTTGGGGAGCATGATGTAATCGTAGGCGCGCGTTCTGATCGTGATGTAATCGAAGGCGATGTCGGTAACGACGCCCTCTTTGTCCATCAAGGTGACCCAGTCGCCGACGTGGATCATGCGGCCGAGTTGGATGCCCGAGGCCAGGCGCGCGATGACGTCTTTGAGCGCAAACCCCACCACGGCGGTGGCGATGGTCGGGAGCGCGATCAAGGTCAGCGGATCCATTTCGAGCACCGCCCGTAGCAGGACGAGGCCTGCGAGTGTGACCCCGACGAGCAGGAAGATCAGGCGGAGCATCCGGGGGATGTATTTCCCCCGCTTCTCGACGAGGTAATCTTCGATGAACAGCAGATCCAGGGTTTTCAGGATGACGAAGGACATCGCCAGGTAGGCGATGAAGGCCAGCCAGGGCTGCGCCCACTGGGGCACATGTGAGATCAAGCCCTGTGTCGTGAGCTCCAGCAGGAGCACGAGCAGGATCGTGGAGAGACATCCCGCGTAGAATTCAAGCCCGGCAGGTTTTTTACGGACAGCGCTGAGGTACGCGAGCAGTCCGATGGTGATCAGGCCGAGAATCGACGCTACGCCCATAATTGTCTGCCAGCTTCCATAGGAAGTGATCGCCGGATTCTAAGGCCGCGCCGCTGACACAGCCACGGGCGCGCCAGGCAGAAGATAGACCGGATGATCTTGGGATGCAAGATGGCGGGATGAGGCACGGTTATGTATTCAGACGGGGCAGGGCGGCCTCGTGGGAATGCGGCGGGTTCGTCGCCAGCTCTAGCCCGTCACACAGTTTCTTGCAGTCTGCCTAGTGGGGGCAACTGCACAAGGCCGGTGTTAAGATCTCGTTCTGTCTCAGGGAACGGGCTTGTGTGAATGCAATTTCGTTTGTATGATCTCAACATGAATCTTCGTCTCCGCATCGCATCGTTGTTGTTCGCGTTGCTGGCTATTCCCGTCGGGGGCCATGCAGCGGATGGCCTTCAAGTAGCCGACTCTCCCGCCTTGCAGTCGCTGAATCAGCAGTTTTCTCGGGGAGGCGTGGCGTCCGAGGTGCCGTTCTACGCGCCGGACTCGTTACCGCTGTCCTCTCCGTCATCGTCGATCTTTCGGGATATTCCGTCGATCAGCGGTCGCTATTCGGTCGGGGGCCGCACCATCATGCCGTATCTCGGGGCGGGATTCGGTGGCGGGTATACGTCGGAGTTAAATCGTTCGTTGACCGGTCCTGCTCCCGTGCAACCCGACGTCGGGTTACGCAGTCCGTTAGGGCAGGGGCTTTCGCTGAATGAGTTTCAGATGGGCCTCCGCATTCCTTTCTAATAGAGGTTGGCTCCGATTGTGCACGTTTGCTCAACGCCCGACTTCTTCTCCCTCCATTGAGCGTGCCGGTCTGAAGGGGGTATCGTTCGGTACAACGCGTAGAGATCTCCGTGAATTGAGTCAAAGATGCGTGCAACGTGATTTGTTGATCAAACGGCTTCTTACGGGCAAAGCGGGGCGTGACTGTCAACCTGACGAGGCGTGAGGAGGAACGACGATGGCATTAGGATGGCGGGTCGGGATCTCAACGGCGGTCTGCGTAAGCGGACTGCTTTATGGCGGGATCGTCCAGGGAGAACCTGAGTCCAAGGTTCCGCGCGCCGATTCGGCGCGCGGCAAGACCCTTTTTATCAGAAATTGCGCCGGTTGCCACGGGGCTGCGGGTGGGGGAGATGGCTATCGGCTCCTGGGGCCGGATCCGGCGAATCTCACGTCACCGTCGACCAGCAGAAAATCCGATGCCGACCTGCTGAAGACGATCCACCATGGCAAACCGAATATGCCGGCCTGGAAGGGAAATCTTTCGGAGAGCCAGAGCCGGGATGTGCTGGCCTACATACGCACCCTCGGGAAGTGACGCGGGGTGATGGGCCTCGCGTCACACCGGGGTAAGCAGGGACTACGCTACTTCGGGAGCTTGGGCATCTGGAACTTGATCGGCTCTCCCGTGAGTGCCTTGAGAAAGGCCACGAGGTCGGTCTTTTCCTCAGGCGTCAGGTTGAGCGGTTTCATAAGGGTGCTCAGGTTCTGGTTAGCCCCGCCCCCCTCGTTCAGGAAATCTACGACTTCTTCGAGCGCCTTGAAGGCGCCGTCGTGCATGTACGGCGCTGTCTCTACGATGCTGCGCAGCGTCGGGGTTTTGAAGGCGCCTTTGTCCTTCTCCGCCCGCGTCACGTTGTACCGTCCCAGATCCTCTTTTGCCGGTCCCACTTGCGGGACGCCCAGGTTGTGGAACTGGTTGTCTGTGAAGTTCGAACCATTGTGGCAGAGGATGCAGCGCGCCTTGCCTTTGAATAAAGCCATTCCCTTGACGGCAGCCTCATCCATGGCCTTCGGGTCTCCCAGCACATATTTGTCGAAGGCGGAGTTCGTCGAAATGACCGTCCGCTCATAGGCGGCGATGGCGTTGGCCAGATCCTGGAGATTCACATCCGATCCGAACACGGCGCGGAATTGCTGCTGATAGCCTTTGACTTTGCCGAGCTTGCGGACCACGTCCTCGTGGGTCTCGCCCATCTCAATCGGATTGTGTATCGGACCGATGGCCTGCTCTTCCAGCGAGCGGGCTCGACCGTCCCAGAACTGGAGGTGGTTGAAAGCGGTGTTGTAGACCGTCGGCGACTGGCGCCCGCCCACACCGCCGCCGATCCCGATGGAGGTCTGCCGCGGGTCGGCGAATCCGGTTCCTGGATTGTGGCAGAACGCACAGGAGATCGCGCCGCTCTTGGAGAGGCGGCCGTCGAAGTAGAGCTGCTTGCCCAATTCGATCTTGGCGGCGTAAGTCAGATTTGTAGACGGCGTCGGCGTCGAGGTCGGCAGCGGCCCGATGTCCGGCACGGTCACGCCGTCGATGGTGACGGTTCCGTGAGGGGCATGGCCGGATGGAGAGGCCTGGGCCGTTTGGACAAACGGCGAGAGCGCCGTCGCACTGATCAACCCGAGTACTCCGATGAATCCTGCTGACGCCAGTCTCATCCGCATCATAATGCGCCTCCTGGAATATGCCGGTTGCGCGGAGGATAGCACAGGCACAAGATATTCGGGAGGCCTCTGGAGCAGAGCGCTGCTCATGGGGACGATGCGGCAGGCCTGTATTTCTCAAGACGATTCATCACGGCAACCCCAATATGCCGGCCTGGAAAGGCAATATTTCGGATGAGCCAAGCCGGGTTGTGCTCGACTATAGGCGGAGGTTCCCCAAATAGCGGTTTGGGGAACCCGGTTGATGACGGCTGAGTGTGGCCGACTGCGAGGTGCATAGTCATCTTCGCAGCGTGAGGGCGACTGCGAAGGAGACGGCCGCACAGAGGCTCAAGTAGAAGGCGGGGGCCAAGCTATTTCCGCTCCATTCGATAAAGAGTGTGGCCATCAGCGGCGTAGTGCCGCCGAACAAAGCCGCGCCGATGTTGTAGGCGAGCGAGAGGCCTGTATAGCGCAGTGGCGTGGGGAACAATTCAGTGACAGCGGCAAAGAAGGGCCCCATATAACAGGCCACCAACAGGGTCAGCAACGTTTGCGCCGTGATCATGCGGATCAGGTCGTCGCTGGTGAGCCAGAGAAAGCACGGGTACGACAAAAGCGCGATTCCCGCCGCTCCGGCGATCAGCAGCGGTGGTTGTCCGATTCGATCCGACCAGGCGCCCATTACCGGAATCAACAGGGCCAGCAGTGCCATGCAGCCTGTGTTGAGAATGAGGAGTGTCGCGGGAGTAACGGTCGTGACCGTCGCCAAATAGGTTGCCAGATAGACATACAGCAGGTAGAACGCCACGCCGTGCAGCCATACGAGGCCGATGACTTTCGCCAGGGCCCGTCGCTGCGTGGCGAATACGTCCCGAACGGGGGAAGACGCGAGTTGTCCTTCCCGGCGGATTATTTCGAAAGCCGGCGACTCTGCCACTCGGGTTCGCAGGTACCATCCCGCCACGGCAATGAAGCCCCCCATCACGAAAGGAATCCGCCAACCCCATTGACGGAGCGCCTCTTCCGGGAGGCTCGTGGCGATCAACGCCCCCACGCCGGATCCCACCAGCGCACCGATCTGGGCGCTGAAACCTGCCCAGCTCCCGACATAGCCTCGTTGCGAACCGGCCGCATGTTCGACGAGAAAGGTAGCGGAGCCGGTGAATTCTCCCCCGACCGACAATCCCTGAAGAAACCGGCAGAGGGTCAAGGTGATCGGCGCGAGCACGCCGATCGTTTCGTAAGTCGGGAGGAGTCCCACCAGGCAGGTCGGGGCGGCCATGAGCAGGACCGACCAGGCCAGCGCGTGGCGTCGCCCCACCGTGTCGCCCCAATAACCGAACAGCAGCGCGCCGAGCGGGCGTGCCAGAAAGCCAACAGCGAAGACGCCGAAAGCGGCGATCAACGAGGTGGAGGCAGAATCGGAGGGAAAGAACAGAGCGGCGAAGACGGGAGCGAAGTAACCATAGAGGGCGAAGTCGTACCATTCAAGCACATTACCGATGGCCCCGGCCAAGAGTGTTCTCTTCCTCACTGGCGCGACACGTTTCGGCATTATCGTGTTCGGCAAATCGGCAGCCACTTTCCGGCCGGCTTCAGTCGCTCTGATCCTGTGCGGCACTGTCGGCCCTAAACTTGGTTCCTAGCCGCGCTGACCGGTGCTGAATGTGCGCGGATCGAGCGTTTGTCCGGTGGCGGTGCCTTCGACGCCGGCGAGATAGGTTTGCGCGACAGTGGCGGCGGGGAGGCCGATCGAGGGATCCATTTTTCTGGCGATCAACGTTTCGGTCACCCAGGGCGGACTCACGACGTTGATGCGGATGCCGCGCGGAAGCTCCAGGGCGGCGGCGCGGGCGAAGCCTTCGAGTCCCGCATTGACCATGCTGATCGATGCACTGCCCTTCATGGGCTCGCGGCTCAGGACGCCGCTGGTGAGGGTGAAAGAGCCGTTGTCGTGGATATACTGCCGGCCGATGCGGACGAGGTTGACCTGCCCCATCAGTTTGTTGGACAGCCCGAGCTGAAAATCCGCATCTTTCAGATCGTCCAGGCTTCCGAACGCAGCCCGGCCTGCGGCGCACAGAAGGGCATCGAAGGCCTCGACCGTGCGAAACATCTGGATAATGGACTCTATCGATGCGAGGTCCACGCGAATCGCGCCACTCTTATGCCCGACACTGACCACCTCATGTTGTGCGGACAACGCAGCGACCACTGCAGACCCGATCGTTCCCGTTGCCCCGACGACGATGATGCGCATGTATCTTCCTTCTGGAGAAAAGCCAGTCAGTCCATGTTCTCGATGATTCAGTGAAGAGATTAGCGTCGGGTTTGTTCGGACGCAAGAGGGCCTATGATCCGTCACGTAGTAACTCCGCGATGGACGCCGGCTTGTCAGATTCTTTATTCTAAGGGAGGCGATCGTGTGATCCACGCGAGCTGTGCAGGATTCCGGGATACGAGCAACTGTCATGATGCGACACCGTTCCACCCGTATCGGGGTACTTGTGGTGCTGGCCATGGTCGTCTCCGCGCTGGCGGCCTGCAGTCAGTTCGAGCCGCGCGATAAGCGGTTCTACTACCGTGCGCTGTGGAACTTCGCGCTGCGCGAAGATCTGGTCGAGCTCGACAGCGAGTTCAACGGCGTCGATTTCGGTCACTCCAATCTCTATGAGAACCTCTTGCTGACCGGCGGGAAGGATGTGCCGGCCATCGAGGAGCGGGCGCGCAAGGAGACGCTCGCCTTCATTGCGACGAAGCCCCGGCTGAATCCGAACGAAGAGGCCATCGCGCCGACCTACATGAAGCTGGCCTGGCGCGCGCAGAATACGTTCGATGAAGCGCACGCCCTGCATCGCGCCACCTACGACATCATGGCCTCCGACGAACCTGACAAAGCGCGCGCGCTCCGTGACGTGCAGGCCTATTATCAAGAAAGCGCCTATGCCATTACGGCCCAGCGGCTGGACCATCATCGGCTGGATCAGTTTCCCTATTCCAAGACCTTCCGCAACCGGTTTCCGTTGTTCAATGCGACGATCTGGTCGTATCACTACCTGCAAGTCGCTGTGTATGATCCCTTGCAGGCGGCGCGCGATTTAGCAGCCAAGGCCCAGGCCGTGCGGCCCATTCTCGCCACCTATCGCCGCTATCTCGACCGGCCGCCGGTGGAGTGGACTTTCATGCCGCTGACGGCGGAGCTGAGTCCTTCGTTCGCGGCGCGCTATCCGGAGATCGCCAACATCTTCGACAATCTCCACATGCTGCATGACAACATCAGCGACATCCTCGCGAGCGAGGTGCTGCCGACATGGGAGGCGAAGCGGGCGGAGATCTATCGTCTGGTTGACACCTACTATCTGGCAAGCGCCGATGCGACGAATCCGATGATCATGCAAGACCGGGAGCATCACCATTGAGACGGTCCGCCTGGCCTATAGTCAGCGCGATGCTCGTGCTCGTGCTGTTGCCTCTGCGCAGCTTTGCCCTGGACCACGATAATCTCGATCCGAACCGGCCGATCGGGATGGAAGACGCCTACGCGATTCCGAAAGGCGAGATCGGGATGGAAGGCGGCGTGCGCTTCAACGACCGTCGGGAAGGCCGCACCCGGGTGACCTTCCAGCCGCAGATTATCTACGGCGCGTTCTACAATACGCAGATCGAAATTCAGGGGGATCTCATGTCCGATCCCAATACCCTCGTCGGCGCGGCGAAGTCGGGCGACCTGCATGTAGGGGTGCTCTACAACTTCAACACCGAAACGATCAGCCTGCCGGCGTTTGCGGTCCGTGTCGCGATGGAGTTGCCCACCGGGGTGAATTCGAAGGGCGTAGACACGCAGATGACCGGCATTCTCACCCGTTCGTTCGGGCGGCTGCGCGCGCACCTCAATGCGGGCTACACCATCCTTGGCTCGCCGCAGGGGCAGGAGCGGCCCGGAACGTATCGGGCGGTCGCCGCGGTGAGTTATCCCTTAGGCTATCCGACAAGCTTCAGCGACACGTTGATTGCCAGTGTGTACACGCGGGAATCGGATCTCCGCGGCCAGCGCAACCACACCGGGATTGAGATCGGCCTGCGCCATCAACTCACGTCCCGGATGGTCCTGGACGGAGGGCTCGGCACCGAATTCGTCGGGCCGGCGGATCGGGCCGCCCTCTTGGGCACGATCGGATTGTCGGTGGGGTTCTGAGCAGGTTCTAGTCGAATGTGCCGCCAGGGACAGTGTCTACTCACGCAGCGGCCTGCTAGAATGCCCCGCCATGCCCGACACAACGATAACCAGTCAGCCGCGTAAGGCGGCGGCCCTCTTCATCCTCTTCACTGTGCTGCTCGACATGCTGTCCTTCGGGATCGTGATCCCGGTGTTGCCGAAGCTCGTCGAAGAGTTTCTGTCGGGCGATACGGCCCGCGCGGCGGAGATCTTCGGCTACATGGGGACGGCCTGGGCGCTGATGCAGTTTATCTGCTCGCCTATTCAAGGCGCCTTGTCCGACCGGTTCGGCCGGCGGCCGGTCGTCCTGCTGTCGAACTTCGGATTAGGACTCGACTACATCCTCATGGCGCTGGCGCCGAATCTGGCATGGCTGTTCGCGGGGCGCGTGATCGCCGGGATCGCGTCGTCGAGCTTCAGTACCGCCGGGGCCTACATTGCGGATGTGACGCCGCCGGAGCAGCGGGCGGCGGCGTTCGGCAAGATCGGGATGGTCTTCGGTCTCGGGTTCATTCTGGGACCGGCGTTGGGCGGATGGCTGGGGGGGATTGATCCGCGATTGCCGTTCTGGGGCGCCGCGCTCCTCAGTCTCTTGAATGCCTGTTACGGATTCTTTGTCTTGCCGGAATCGTTGCCGCGTGAAAAGCGGGCGGCCTTTGCCTGGAAGCGGGCGAATCCGATCGGTTCGCTGGTGTTGCTGCGGTCGCATCATGAATTGTTCGGGCTCGCAACCGTCGCGTTCCTCGGTTATCTCGCCCACGCGGTGCTGCCAAGCGTCGCCGTGCTCTACATGGGCTATCGCTATGGATGGGACACGGCCAGCGTCGGTCTGATGCTTGCCGGTGTGGGAGTGGCCGCCATGATCGTGCAGGGGGTGCTGATCCGGCCGCTCACGGCGCGATTCGGCGAACGCACGACGTTGCTCGCGGGATTACTCTGCGGCGCGGTCGGCTTTGCGATCTACGGAGTCGCGTCGGAGGGGTGGATCTTCTGCCTGGGCATTCCGATCATGGCGTTCTGGGGACTGGCCGGCCCGGCGACCCAGGCCTTGATGTCGCGCCGCGTGAGCGGCTCGGAGCAAGGCCGGCTCCAAGGGGCGACGGCGAGTATCAACGGAGTGACCGGGCTGATCGGACCGACGCTCTTCACGCAGATCTTTGCGCACTTCATCGGGGCGCAGGCCGGGTGGCAGGTGCCCGGCGCGCCGTTTCTCCTCGCGTCCTGCCTGCTTCTGACCGGGGCCGGCCTCGCCTGGCGAGTGACTCGATCGGGTCCGTAAGCGCGTCGTGGTCCGCGTCAGCCTAGATTCAACTCGCTCGCCGCGCGTCACGCCCGTTCCGTCTTTTTCCGTCACCCCGTTCGTCTCGCACCCTGATCGTTCTTCCGCCTGCAGAAGAAGGCTGCTTGCCTCGTTTATTCGGCAAGGCGTATGATCGATCATCCCACCGCGTTTATCTATAAGGAGGTGCTATGACCGTCCTTACCAATTCCAAAAAACCGCGAGTGTCCTTTGACCGCAGTATAGAACGTATGCGGGAACAGCTGGCCGAACTTGCCCCGTTTCTAGGCAAAGGGAAGCCTACCCGCAGCCTGGACGAATTCGATTTCGAAACGGAACAGTTGATCGGCGACTTGCTGGGGCAGACGTCCGATCTGTTGCATGCGTATGAATATGCCGAACTGGGCGAGGCGGCCGGCCTGGTGAATATGACGGATGAGGCGCCGGAAGGCACCGGCATGGACAGTCAGCGGCAGAGTCTCTTGCAACGCAGCCGGGTGTTGGAGAGTTGCATCTCTGAATTGGAAGCGCGCCGGTCTGCCGAACCGAAGAAGCCCAAAGTGGGGCGGACCCTCATCGGTCCGCAAGTGGCCGAACACATGTCCCCTGAAATACGGAGCCTGTCTCAGGACGCCACCCTCCAGGAGGCGGGGCAGCTTATGCAGAAATGGAAAACGGGCTCGTTACTCCTGACGGATAAGCAATCCTATGTCGGATTCATCACGGATTCCATACTCGCGCGCGAGGTGGTGGCCAACGGTCTGAATCACGCCGCCACGGCCGTCAAAACCTGCATGCGAACGCCGGTTGTGGCGATCGCCGGCGACCGTCCGATTATCGAGGCGGTGCGCATGATGAAAGAGCAGGCCACCCGGCACCTGGCCGTGACGCAAGACGGCCAGATCATCGGCGTGATCTCGGTATCCAACATTTTGCGCTATTACTCCGGCGTCGTCTGAGTCTGTGGCCTGAGTGCCCTCATCCCAGCATGGAGGTGGAGCATGGGACCTACCAAAGCGATCGTCAAAGCGCACGCGCTTTATGAGGCGTTAAGCGGACACATCATCAAGGACGGTTTTGCGAACCGCGCCGACCTTGAGGACTATGTGAACCATCACTATCTTGTGTTGCCGGTTCTCGACAATGCGGGCCAGCCGTGGCAGCTGGACGGGAAACCCGTCTACTGTCTTCGCGGCAGCCAGTACGAGACGCTTGGCGGACAGAAAATCCAGCTGGCCCGCTGCCCGGATTGCGGCGGCATGGGGATCAGAACGGACGAATTCACGGTCGAGTCGGATTGCATCCACTGCACGGCCTGCGGGCACGAGTTCGATGCAAGACTCGAAATGATGGAGACGTAACGGCGGCGGTTCGCTTCGCAGCCACGATCCCGTGGCGGTGACGGGTTGTCATCTTTTAGGAGCCATGAGGTCACCGGATGGGACGATTAACGGGCAAAGTTGCGATTGTCACAGGGAGCAGCAGCGGCATCGGTAAGGCCACTGCCCTGCGCTATGGCGCAGAAGGGGCGAGGGTTGTCGTGACAGCGCGGCGGCTGGCACTGTGCGAGCAGACGGTAGACCAGATCAAGGCCAAAGGCGGGGAGGCCTGGGCAATTCAAACCGACGTGGCCGATGAGCAGCAGGTCGAACGGCTGATCGCGGAGACGATGAAGCGCTATGGACGGCTGGATCTACTGGTGAATAATGCCGGCATCATTGCCGGTGGACGGCGACTGGCCGAGACGAGCACGAAGGATTTCGATGCGGTCATGAATGTGAATCTGCGCGGGACGTTTTTCTGCTGCCGGGCCGGATTCAACCAGATGAAGCAACAGGGCGGGGGCACCATCATCAATATGTCGAGCGTCGCGGGTGTGCAGGCCTGGGCCGGTACCGGCATCTATAGCGCCTCGAAGCACGGCATCATGGCGTTGACCAAGTCGCTGGCCGACGAAGGCCGCGCGCACAATATCAAGGTGGCCGCTATCTGTCCGGGCGGTGTGGCGGACGAGCTTGTCGATGCGTCAGCAGAGGAGATCCTGCGCAGCGAAAAGATCGATCCGTTCGACATCGCCGAAGCGGCGGTCTATCTGGCGACGTTGAGTAAGCACACCGTCGTACACCAGATCGTGATCGATCGGCTCGGCGCGGATTGGTAAGGGGGCGATCGAGGCAGGGGCGAGGGGGGCGCCAACGTACTACGGAAACCGTCGTGGTCTTTGTGCTAGCATAAAATGTCTTCTCCTGATCGCCGGTCTGGCCGGACCCGGCGCGTGAGAGTCCTGCAGGCCGTCGTATGTTCATCGCTGGGTAACCATCATGCCGTTAATTCCCGAACCGCTGCACCATCGTCTCATCCAGCTGCGCCGTGTGCTTCATGAATATCCTGAACTCAGCGGGCAGGAGGCCAACACGGCGGCAGTGATTTGTAAATTTCTCGATGGACTCGCCATCAAGTATCGAGCGCACGTCGGTGGCCACGGGGTGATTGCTGAGATTCCCGGACGCGCCGGAGTGCCCTGTGTTGTGTTGCGCGCCGACATGGATGCGCTGCCGATTCAGGAAGACACCGGCCTGGAATTCGCGTCGGTCCATGACGGCATCATGCACGCCTGCGGGCATGACGGGCACACGGCGATGCTGCTCGGCGCTGCCGCGCTGCTCTCGGAGGAGAATGAGCTGCCCGCTCCGGTGCGGTTGATTTTTCAGCCCGCCGAGGAAAAAGGCACCGGCGCGTTGGCCATGATTCACGCCGGCGCGTTGGAGGGGGCGGGCATGATATTCGGCGGGCATCTCGACCGTCACTATCATCCGGGAGGCATTGCCGTGGCCGAGGGCGCCGTCAACGCGTCGTCGGATAATTTCACGATCGAGATCATCGGACAGGGTGCGCACGGCGCGCGTCCCCACGAGAGCATCGACGCGGTCGTGGTCGGGAGCCTCATGATCATGGCGCTGCAGACGATCGTGTCGCGTGAAGTCGACCCCGCGCGGCCGTCGGTCGTCTCCGTGGGGCAGTTCCATGCGGGGACCGCGCCGAACGTGATCGCGGGCCAGGCCAAGTTGGAGGGGACGGTCCGTGCTCAGGATCCTATGGTGAGGCAACAACTCCTCGCCTCCATCCGCCGCATCGCCGAATCCATTGCCCAGCTGCATGGAGCGAAAATTCAGGTCGCCGTGACAGAAGGCACGCCGCCGCTGATCAACACGCCGGACATGGCCAGCCTCGCGCGCCGCGCGGCGGTCACTGCCGTGGGGGAGGCCAACGTATTGCCGCTCAAGACGGCCAACATGGGGGCCGAGGATTTCAGTTACTACATGGAAAAGATTCCGGGCGCCTATGTCCGATTCGGGGGGCAAGTGCCCGGCAAGGAAGGGTATCCCGCGCATTCCAGCAAGTTCGATTTCGATGAAGCAGCTTTGGCCGTCGGTGCGGCCTATTATCAGGCCATTGCCAGGCTCGCGGGCCAGCGGTTGCGCGATCAGACCACCGGTTTCTGACCCAGCTTACGGGACGGCCATGATTCGGATCAGAGAAGCCTGCGAAGAAGATGTCGGCCAGATCCGCGAGATTTTTCTCGCGGTCTACGGCACCGACTACCCGCATCGCGAACTCTACGATGAATTGTGGCTGAAGCGCTCGGTCTTCACGGACGATGCGCTGATTCTCGTCGCCGAAGATACGGAGGCCAATCGGGTGATCGGTACGGCTTCCGTGCTGTTTGATTTCGGAGCCCATTCCGATCTCGTGGGCGAGTTCGGCCGGCTCGCGGTCCATCCGGACTATCGCCGGTTGCAGGTCGGTAAGCTGCTGATGGAGAAGCGCCTGGAGGTGATTCAGAACCGCCTCCACGTCGGCCTCGTCGTCGCCCGTACCGTCCACCCCTATGCCCAGCAGATCAGCCTCGCGCACGGGTTCACCCCCACCGGGTTTCTGCCGCTGAAGCATTTCTTTCGCCACCGCGAGAGCTTTGCTTTGCTGGTCCGGTATTTCGGCGATGCACTCGCCTTGCGCCGCAACAATCCGCGGATCATTCCCGAGGTCTATGCCCTGGCGAATCTCGTGATGAGCCACCCGCCGCTGACCCCGGATTTCATCGTCGACGAAGACTCCGCTCCGTATCCGGCCGGGGGCGACTACACCATTGAGCAACTGCAGTCCGAAGGCTATCCGGCCTTACTGCGTATTGAGCGGGGGCGGGTGCGCAACCGGGAAATCTTCGGCCCCATGCGGCTGGATTACGGGTTTTTCAAACTCCATTCGCGGCAAACCAGTTACTTTCTGGCCCGCTCCGGCGGCCACATCGCCGGAGCCGTCGGTTATATGATGGATCCGGTCGAACACACCGTCCACGTATTCGAGCTCATTGCTCTGGCCGACGATGTCGTGCGTTTTCTACTCGTTGAACTGGAGCGGAAGTGCCGGGAGGAGATGGGGATCGAGTACATCGAGATCGACGTCAGTGCCTATGCCCCCCGGATGCAGCGCACGCTTCTGGAGCTAAACTTTATGCCAGTTGCCTATGTGCCGGCCATGGTGTTCTATCAGGTGGAGCGGCTCGATATCGTAAAGATGGTGCGGCTGAACAAGCTGCAAGATCTGGGGCCGCTCGCACTGACGGAACAGGTCCGGGTCGTCGCCGATGTGGTGATGCGCGGGTTCTCCACCTGCGTCATCGCCCCGCGCATGGCACAGGCCATCAAGGAGATTCCATTGTTCCACGGCATGAACAGTGAGCAGGCAATCCGGCTGGCGGGAATCTGTACGGTGCGGGAATGGCAGCCAAGGGATTGTCTTTTTGTCGAGCGCGATCCAACAGACCGGCTGTATCTGGTGCTGCAGGGGCGAGTCGTCATCAGCGGCGGCAGCCCGCCGGTGACAATCGGAACCGTCCGCACCGGGGAGACCTGCGGGGAAGTGTCACTGCTCTCGGCCCGGCCGCACTCCGCGACGGCTACGGCGGAGGGCCCTGTCGAAGCGGCCGAACTGCTCCAGCGCGATCTGGCCGATCTCATCCGCCGGCGTCCTGACATCGGGGTCATTATCTACCGCAACCTGGCCGTCGGCCTCGGCGAGAAACTCCTGCGCTCCGGCCATTCCATGCGGGGCCATGAACCTGCCCATTCGGAAGTGCTTCATTTTACCTGAGACGGTATTTCAGGTCGCACACTCATCGTGTGTTCACCGAGTCTGCCGGAGCGCTCGATTCCCCGCTGCCAGATGCGCGAATTGCTGCTTCAATCCATTGATGCGCGCCAGGTAGGTGTTCACATCGTGGTCGCCGCAGCGCTGGTGGGGAAGGAGCCGGAAACCGCGCCTCGCGTAATCCTGGCCCGCTCCTGCTCCGCAGAGGTGGATGATGGCGGCGAGATCCTGCTTTTTCTGGAGCGTCGCCGATGCCGCCCGCCGGTGGCCCATCGCGGCGGCGACATTGCGGTCGAGCAGTGCGGCCGTCATCTCGATCGCATGGCTCGGCACGACGCGGGAATAGAGGCGGTTGAACCAGCAGGAGCTGAAATTGTTCCAGGGGCCGTCTTCGACGACCTCGTGATCGTGAACGCAGTAGCGCTTTGCCAGCTGAAACGTTCCGTCGGTGAGCTGGTACATACCCACCGCGCTTGACGCCGGCTGATACCACTCCAAGGGATTCCACGAAGCCCGCCATCGCCAGTAGGTCCGCGCCACGGGGTTGCCCGCTCCTTCGCTCTGGGCCAGTGCGGCGAGCAGTTCCGGCGCGATGACGGCGGTCGAATGTTCACGGAAGAGCGCGCCGTATTCCTGCCAGGTTTTCGCCGGGCTCTTGTCGAATGCGTTGTCGAGGGGGAACAGGACTTCGGTGGGTTTGTGGAATGCATGGTACATCCAGTTCACCGCCAGCCAGAGCACGAGAATCAGCGCAACGCTGACGACGATTCGCACCGCCGGCGTCGTTTTTCCCAGTGCCCGAAAGAATGTGCGACACTCCTGCCAGCGGGACCGCATGAAGCGGCGGGATCCGGCAAAGCTGCGTCGATGGCGCGAGCGTCCCGCTCTGCGGCGAGGGGAACGGGCGTTGCGGCGATGGGATCGGGGCGGCATGCCTGTACTATAACTCAAAAATGGAGGCATGCCTGCATGTTGAGCGCAGGGAAGGATTGATATCGGCCTCATAACAGTCGACAAATGCGTTTCTGGGGAAGGAGATGACGGTCTTCCCATCTTCAGATGGTTCAGTCAAAAGCGGGTTGCGTTGAGGGTGCCTCTAGCGTGGCGGGCTGGCCGTTCGTTTCCGCACAGCTTCTCACGGGCTGGATCTATGAGGGACCGAAGTTGGTCTCATCTGTTTCTTCGGCGGCTTGAAGGTTCTCGTCGGATAGCGCGACATAATGGCGGGCCCACGTCAGATACATATATCCGCTGTCGCGCATCACGCCGGCACCCTTAAGCAGTTTGTCGATCAACTCGGCATCTCTGCCACCCGATTCAAGTGTTGCCGCATGCCGCTGCAGCGCCGGGGAGAATGCCGTCATCAATGCCGACATCTCACCGATGAGCTGTTGGAGATGCGCTTGTTCACTGTTCATGGAGGCATTTCCCTCCCTGAGGGAGGGCACAGTATCAGTGACGCTTCCTACCTTGGTCACCGGCCGGTGGGCGGGCGTCTCGGACGGAAGCGGATAGAGTTGCTCGAGTCGCTGGATCAACGGCAGCGCTTCCGGAGTACTGGTCCAGGTCGGTTCACTGGGTGAGTGGTCCCAGCTCAACGTTTGAATACCCGCGTTCGTCAGCACGGTGCGGATTGTCTCGACCATCGCATCCAGCGTCGTTTCACTCCAGGGACGGAGATCGATGACGCGCTTCTCCCGCTCATCGGGTGGAGGGCTTTCATGGATGAGCATCCAGCATCGGTCGAAGAGTGCCGTACGCACGTCATCGGGGACATTGAGTGAAGTCAGCCGGGAGGTGCACAGCGCCGTGACGAGCAGGACGAACTGAAGGTCCGGCATCCCGGGGCGATCGATATCAAGCGTCTGCATGATGGCCTTTCCAGACGGCCGCAGAATCCTTTTCGGCGGTTCCAGGCTCCGGTCATGAATCGCGGTGCTTACGTTTCTGCATGGATCTCGAAAAATGCGTCGACGCTCTCCAGTAACCGCGCTTTGATTTCTTCCGGCGTGCCGTTGATCACATGCAGGGTGATGTTGCCGGTCGATCCGTCGGGCAGGACGATCGGCATGTGCGGATGCGCCTCTTCTGCACCGGTCCCTGGATCCAGCCGCATGCCGTAGGTCAGTGTAAAAGGAGTCTGTGTATTCCTGATGCGTGCTGTGGAGTCCGTCATGGTGTACCTCGGTCGAATTATCGGCAAGGCGTGCCGGGTGAAGGGTGGAAGACCCGGGCGGTGCATCGTGCCCGGCTCCCGAATCTTCCACCTATCCTGTCACGCCTGTACGACAGCAGCAACCGGCTTCGGCAGAAATTCCTTGTAGCCGTACCGCTCGGCCAGATAGGCCTTGGCCTCGTCGCTGACATACTCGGTGAATTTGTAGCGATCGTCCTCGACGTTCTTGGCATCTTCCATAACCTTGTCGGTCGGGATCGCATACTCGATATTGCAGGACGTATAGGCTTGAATATAGGTCGGTCCGACTTCCCGCGCGATCAGGACGGCCTTCTTGATGCAACTTTCCACCCGCCGAGGATTGTTCGGCACCACGGTGGCGATATAGGCGCAGCCGGCGATTTTGGCCATGCTGACCATATCCATCTTTTCGAACTTCTTGCCGAGCGGCGCCATCTTGAGGACCGCGCCTCTGGTCGTCATTCCGCTCTCCTGCCCGCCGGTATTGCCGTAGACCTCGTTGTCCAGCATGATCGTCGTGAACCGTTCTTTTCTGAACCAGGAATGGAGCACTTGCTGGAATCCGATATCGGCGGTTCCTCCGTCCCCCGCGATCACCACGACATCCTTGGGTTTGTCGCCGAAGCGGATCCTCAACCCGCGCGACAACCCGCTGGCGACGCCGTTCTGGTCGCCGTAGTTGCCGTACACGAAGGGAATCGCCGCCTGAGAAATGGCTAACCGGCCGCATCCGGCCGTTCCAACCGTAATGGTGTCTTCGGGATTGGGAAACGCGATGATCGCCAAGCGGATAAACAAGGTCATCGCGCAGCCGGCGCACATGGGGTGTTCTTCGAGGATTTCCTTGAAGCTGCCCATCTGCGAGACGGTTGTTTTCTTTCCGAAGGGCCCGTGCTCCACCATATCCTTATATTCTTTCGGCATGAACGCATCGAACCCCGGGGTGAATTTCACATAATCGAGACTCATCTGGCACCTCCGCTCTGTGTGTAGGCCGCAGCTGCGGCGATCCTTGTTATGCCTGGGATGACGCCAACTGCTTCGCGGCGTCTTTCTTTTCTTTTGCCTTCGCAGCGAGTTCCGCGATGAGTTCCTTGGCCGGCTCGCTCATGTATTCCTTGTAGGCGAAGCGCTCGCTCGGCTTCTCCGCGTCGCGCATTTCTTGTAGTCCCTCCTGGCTGTCCTTGCCGATTTCGAGAATGCAGGGCGTATACAGCTGCACGTAGGTGGGGCCGATCTCGCGCGCCACGAGCACGGCGTTCCGGATCACTTTCTCTACCAGGGAGGGTTTGCTCACCGTACAGTTCACGACGTAGTGGCACCCGGCCTCCCGGGCAATTTCAGGGAGCCGCACCTTGTCGAAACTCTTGCCCATCGGAGCCATTTTGGCCACGAAGCCTTTTTGCATGAGCCCGCTTTCCTGACCGCCGGTATTGGCATACAACTCATTGTCGAAACAGATCGTGGTGAATTTCTCCTGGCGGAACCACGCCTGCAAGGTCATGTCGAGTCCGATGTCCACGGTAGCGCCGTCGCCGGCCAGCACGACCACATCCTTGATTCGTCCTGGAAAACGGACGGTCAACGCCCGCTTCAGGCCTGATGCCACGGCATTTTGATTGCCGAACAGCGAATGAATGTTGTGGAGCGCGACATGAGGAAAGACAAGACTGGTGCAGCCGGTCGATCCGACCATGACGGTATCTTCGGGATTGGGGAGCGAGGCTAAAATGTAACGAAACGCCATGGACTCAGGACAACCGGCGCAGAGCGAGTGCTGCTCAATGAGTTCCTTGGCCGTGCCGATATCCTTCCACCCCCGGTCTTCCTTGCCGTAGGTGGCCTTGGTGACAAGGTCCTGATATTCGGGCGGCATGATGTCGTAGAGGTCGGGTGAAATGGTGATGCGTTCTTTGCTCATGTATATCTCCTCTCAGCCTTGCTGAATTTCAATGTTTGACGTTGAGGCACACTGCCTCTATGCGCTGAATGAACTGCCGCATCCGCACGTCGTTTTCGCTTGCGGATTCTTGATCGCAAAACCTGAGCCCTGCACGCTATCCGTATAATCGACTTCGCAACCGTTCAGCAGCGGGGCGCTTTGGGAATCCATGATGACTTTCACATCGCCCATTTCCACGACGGTGTCGTCCTCGCTCATCTTGGACTCGAACGCCATCCCGTACTGATAGCCGTGGCAACCTCCGCCTTTCACGTAGACGCGCAGGCCGATCGTATCCTGCTCTTCCCGCATCAGTTCACGAATCTTTTCTTCAGCCGTTGAGGTCACTGTAATCATGGCGGTATCTCCTCTACTGATGTGTGAAGCCTGCGCAATGCCTCTTACGAAGCGCGCGTAGAAGTCCCGTTCAACGCCGGACGCCGAAGAGCGCTTCCGGTTACGGAGAAACTCGACAAAAGGGAGTGAAAGAACCGCTGGCGTAGGAAGCGGCGGAGACCGGAGAATCAGTCGCGCAGAGCAGAGTGCGGGAGCGCGAGGGATGGGACAGTCAGCGGGGCTTGAGACGTCACTAAATTCACTCTGGGCGCAAATGAAGTCGTAGTCAAGCGCTATTAAGGGTAAGGTCACGCCGGTGATTCAGCGATTGTCCTGAGGTATTGGCCGGGGAATCCGGTGGGGCCGTTGTGTGAGCGTTCTGGTTTGCCGGGGGAAGGCAGGTTTTCGGTGAAGGCGGCCTGCCGATCAGCTACGACCGGGTTGGCCTGCGAGCTGTTGGAGTGTGCCGTCCAGTCGTTCTCGATGAGGAGAGGCGAGCGACGGGAACTCAATTCCAATTCCATGGGCCCCGGCCCAGCGGATGGTGGCGCGCTGGATTAGTACGGGAACTGGTTCGTCACTGAGGTAGAGGAGTAGATCCACTCGTGTGCCGGCAACGACCTGTACGGAACTTTCGAGCCGGCACCCTTTGCGTGAGAGATCCACCGAGTTTGTAATCGTATGGGGATGGTTCTGATAGACCAGCGTGCCGGAGAATGGCGCATGGTAGCGGGGGTGTTGTCGTAGCACCATAGGTTACCTCGTACTCGGTCGTGGTTCGATGCGGTGGATCTTTTGACCGGGTTGGTGCAGGTGCGATGCCTGAGCTGAATCGTGCGAGGTCGCGTATTTCCCGTCTTTTGCGCTGAAAGGCTCTGTAGAGGACGAGATTCGCCGTTCTTTGCTGTGCGTCAGTGAAGGGGCGGGGCCACACTGAGATGGCCTACGGCGATCAGGAGACTGGTAGTGTCGTTCGTTGGCGATCACAGGGCCTGAGATGATGGATGAGAAGTTTTTCCGAGCTTTTGCCGCGGAGTGGATCGATGCCTGGAACGCTCACGATTTGGATCGGGTGTTGGTACATTATGCGGACGACTTAGAGATGCGGTCTCCGCTCATCGTCACGATTGCCGGTGAGCCGAGCGGGTGTCTCAAAGGGAAAGCGGCGGTGCGGGCTTACTGGAGGAAGGGACTGCAGCTCCTCCCGGACTTGCATTTTCAGTTGGTCTCAATTCTGGCCGGGGTGCAGGGGCTCACGCTGATGTATCGTGGCCATCGTGGTCTGGTGGCCGAGGTGTTTCGATTCAGCCCGGATCGAACAGTGGTCGAGGTGAGTGCGCACTATCTTTTGCCAGACTGGCTTGCGGAGGCTGGAAGAGGGGCTGAGTTCACAATGAAAGCGGGCTGATCCTTCCGGACCAGCCCGCTGTAAGGTTGACGGATATGTGGGAAGCGGCGGGGCGCTATTGGATGGAATTGGCGAAGCCGCCCTGCGTCAGCTCCGCGCGAATCTTATCTCCCACTCTTTTGTCCCCGCTGATCTTCTTGGTGTCTTTGCCGACAAAGACGCGGATTTCGTTGGAGTTGGCTCCTCCCCCGATCGCATTGTAGGCAGGACCTTCGACCACGTAGATGTTGCCTTCAATTTTTCTGACCTTCCCGTCGATGGTCGTAAATGCCGGACCTGGTTTAGTATCCAGCTCCTGGGTCTTCGGGTTGGATGAGGGAGCGTACTCGGCTTCCGCCCATGCCAGGCCGGCGCTCACGGATCCTGTGATTCCGATAGCCAGAGCCAGTGCCATTGTTGATTTCATGCCAATCGTTTTCATCTGATCTCCTCCTTGGTGTCTGCCAGGGGCACGTGAAAGACTCGTTTGTTTTTCGGTCGTTCCCGGCCTTCGATGAGTTTTTCAGCAAGCATTATGCCGAGGCCTACGGCAGGAGATTTCAGATGTTTTGGAGGGGATTTTACGACAACCCGGCGCTTGAACGGCTAGGTATCTCCACGCAGACTGACAAAACATTGTCTCTCCGTGCAATTGTGGGCGGACACCCATGCTCCCCATCAACGGTAATCGTGGGAATGTTTTTCGGAGCGAGATGCCGAATGCAGAATTGAAGGTCGGCATATGGGCTAGGGGACTTCTGCACGGACCTAGGCGATGGACGGCCGGGGCAACTCTCGTTGCATTGCGGCAGCGGCGTCCTGATAATGAGTGAATGATGCTGAGCCCATATCTGACCATATGCGACGAGAGGTATTGAATGTCTTCTGTGTCTCTGGCCCTACTCATTTTTGGCGTGTGCTATCTCGTCATCATCACCGAGCGGATTCACAAGACGATCGTCGCGCTGTTCGGAGCAGCGGTCATGATTGGGCTGGGGGTGATGTCGCAAGACGAGGCGTTCTACTCTCATGAGTTTGGCGTCGATTACAATGTCGTGTTTCTGCTGATCGGGATGATGGTGATCGTCAACATTGTCCGAGAAACCGGTCTCTTCGAGGTCTTGGCGATTTGGGCCGCGCAGCGGGCGGATGCAAGGCCGTTTCGTCTCCTGGTGTTGTTGTCGCTTTTGACTGCCGGGCTTTCGGCGATGCTCGATAACGTGACGACTGTCTTGCTCATGGCGCCGGTCACGCTGTCCATTACCAAGCGGCTGGCGCTCAATCCTATTGCCTTCCTGGTGACCGAGGCGCTGGCGTCCAATATCGGCGGGACGGCAACGCTTGTCGGCGATCCGCCGAATATCATGATTGCGAGCAAGGCCGAATTCGGGTATCTCGATTTTTTGCTGATTTTGGGGCCAGTGGTCATACTTATCATGGCCGTTTTCCTGCTTTCCATCTGGGGTATCTTCGGGCGTAAAATGACCGTGGCACCCCATCTTCGAACCGCCGTGCTGGCGTTGAACTCCGGGGATGCCGTGTCGGATCGACCCTTCATGCACCGCTGTCTCTGGCTATTGGGAATCGTGAATGCGGGCTTCTGTCTGCATTCGCTTATTCATCTTGAGCCGGCGACGATCGCTCTCCTGGGGGCGAGCCTCTTCATGTTACTTGGACATGCGAGGCGGGCCCCCGAGGATATCGAGGACTTGTCGTATCTCACGGACGTTGAGTGGAAAACCATCTTCTTTTTCATCGGCTTGTTTATTCTGGTCGGTGGATTGGTCAAGGTTGGCGTGATTCGCTACCTGGCCGATCAGTTGGTGGCGGTGACGCAGGGAAATCTTGGGGGAGCCACTATGGCGGTGCTGTGGGGCTCGGCTCTGCTTTCGGCCGCGGTGGATAACATTCCCTATGTTGCCGCGATGAATCCGCTGATTGTGGATCTTGCGCGATCCTTACACCCGGAAATTACCGACTATGCCACGTTGGTGCATCAGCCGGATATCATTCCTCTCTGGTGGGCGCTCGCGCTCGGCGCCTGTTTGGGGGGGAATGGCACGATTATCGGTGCGAGTGCCAATGTGGTGATCGTGGATATCGCCCGCAAAGCGGGGTATCACATCTCCTTCTGGCAGTTTTTTAAATTTGGATTTCCTGTCATGATCGGATCAATCCTCATGAGCTCCGTCTATCTATGGTTCCTCTTCCTGCGTTGACCGGTTGCTGCTGCATAGGACGGGAACGTCCATTGAATTATGATGAGGAGTTAGTCGGCGTGGGTTCTGACGTCCTGTCCGGCAAGATAACGTGAAGTTGAAAGGCATCGAACGAGTATGTCTTCTGGAAGAGCGTGATCGCCGAATTTCACCGTGAGCCGTAAGAATCTGACGCCGGTGGCCTAGCCTCTCGTATCTATCAAAGAGCAGCGTCTGACTCTGGATGCGGCCCGCCGCATCCAGAGCAAACACCGGTCTTTCATCAGCCGAGAAGTCTCACCAGATTGAGTCCCGGTGATAGTCCGGGCTCTATTGAGCTATTCTGACCAGGCCTTCATTCGCCCGTACGCCAGTTCCGGAACATCGTTCGTGCGTAACTCTCGCTGACCGATGTCAGCCGGAAGCGCCCGTGCTCGGGCTACGGGTACTTCCAGGCAGGGCAGCGCGGTTGGTTCAAAGTGCTCACGCCGCAGTTCGTTCCCGGTTCTGCTTCGATAGACGAGTTCGTCGGTGTCTAGATCGTATTCAGGGATCTCCGGATTTTCCCATCGCTGCTCAAAGTAATGCGTGTAGAGCGTGTAGAGCCCGTGGGTCTTTCGATTGTGCCGCAGTACATATTCCGGCATGGTCTCGATATCAAGGTCTGCGTGGTAGTGCTGGAGCCACAAATAGTCACCCAGAACAACCATTTTGACCAGAGGCGGATCGGCATATAGCTTGAGCTTCACAACTTTGCCCATCGCCTTCAGGCGTTTGAGCAGCGTGATGCTTTGCCGGACTTCCTCGCGGAATCCGTCCAGGGTAAATTCAGGATGGCCGATAGCCTGGATGCGAGCACTGGCCTCCTCGCTGTATGGATTGACCAGGAGGATTTGTGCGCCCAGACACTTGTCGAGCACCGAAGAGAGGTCCCCTACCTGGTCGACCAGAGTGCTGTACCCGCTTGACCCGATCACCTTGATGGTGCGGCCCGTCCCCTGATCTTCTTTGAGTTGTCTGATACGTCGTTCCGCGCCTCGGGCACGCCGGGGGAAGAAGGAGACGAGCCCGGCTCCGGTCGCGTACGCCGCCAGGGTTCGGTCGCGAAGGCTCCGATGGAGAAAGTTCAGTCCTGCGATCAGGAGCACGGCGACCGACATTTCTACGGCGATCAGCGAGAGCTTGTTGTGCTCGACCTGAGACCAGAAGGAGAGAAACTGTTTGGCTCCCGCTGGCAGCAGGAGGGCGATGCCTCCGCTCAGCGCAACAATTGTAATGTGGTAAGCGCTCCCCGCGGCATTGCGAAGGAGAGCTCGAAACGTGGACGAGAATTCATGAAACAAAATGCACCTCTTGAAAATGTGACAACAAACCACGCGACGGTGTCGGACTGGTCTTGCGAGCGATGGGTGTGAGGCCAACGGGGACTGCTCAGCAGATGCAGGACGGTCTTGTGCGGGCAAACAAAAATCGCGTCAGACTTCGGTGTGCCGGGGGATACTGCGGCCTCTAAACTCCGGAGGTCTTACGCGATCAAGTGTCACCCTAACAGGATGTTGGCGGTAACACAAGGTGTATCGTGATGCTGGGCGGGATCTTGTGCGTGGGGCCGGCGGCGTCGAATGAACGCTGATGCGGTCACCGAGACATCGCCGGAAGATGATGAGTTATTTGCGTGAAGTCTCACGCGGCGCAGTCGACTTCATGAGACTGTCGGCTTGTGGCGGTAGAAATCCTTGGTATCCCTCGTGTCGTTCGGCCAGTTCCAGCACCGAGAAGGGATGGCCATCGACCATTTCAGGCGATGAGAAAATCTGCCGGAGTGAGTCTCCGCGTGCCCCGACGATGTGTCCGGCGAATAGGATGCCTCTTTTGTTGAGTTGCCGGACGGCTTTCTCGATATCCTCCACGCGAACCGCGATATGGTGAAAGACCTGGTCGCCGAAGTTCTGAACCCATCCGGGAATAATGCTGGTTCGTCCGCGGTCGCCCGCATAGGCTTGATCCACAAAGAGCGCAGGGTAGCCGGATTTCCGATAGACTTTGGCGTACCAGTCGTCGTACTCCAGCGTTTCGTCGTAGGCATATCCGAGGGCGATGAATGGCTCGGCCCGGCGATCGATATCGAGCGTCCGCAAGGTCACATGATCGATCACGGGCGTGAGGCCGACTCCCGCCTCGTCGAGCATGGCTTGCAGCGTTTTTCCGGCCTGATTGTGCAGGACGAATTCCCCCACCATGCGCACCATGAGTCCATCGAGTTCCCGATTCTGATCCATCATGGTCTCCCTTCTCTCCCGGAGTTGCAGCCGTCAGCTATTCAGCCGAACGTGATGCCCTGCGCGAGCGGCAGATCCGTGCCCCAATTCACCGTGTTGGTCTGACGGCGCATGTAGGCTTTCCAAGCGTCTGAGCCGGCTTCCCGTCCGCCTCCCGTTTCCTTCTCGCCGCCGAATGCCCCGCCGATTTCCGCACCGGATGTGCCGATGTTGACGTTGGCAATTCCGCAATCGCTGCCCGCCGAGGACAGAAACCGCTCACTGTGCTGCAGTCTTGTGGTGAACAGGGCCGATGAGAGGCCCTGCGGCACATCGTTCTGGAGCCGGATGGCTTCGTCGATCGTACGGAACGTCATGACATAAAGGATCGGGGCGAAGGTCTCACGCTGGACCACGGGCCAGTGGTTCTGTGCGAGTACGATCGTCGGTTCGACGAAATGTCCCGGCCGCTGCAGCACCTGTCCGCCGTAGAGAATCTTGCCACCTTCCTTTTTAATCTCGTCGATGGCGGCACGGAAGGTGTCGACTGCGGCCTGATCAATCAGCGGGCCCATCAGGACGTCAGGCTCCAGGGGGTTGCCTATGCGAATGTGCGCATAGGCGTTCACGAGTGCGGCCGTTACCGCCTCATAGCAAGATTCGTGGACGAGCAGGCGTCTGGTTGTTGTGCAGCGCTGGCCGGCGGTGCCTACGGCTCCGAAGAGAATGGCGCGCACGGCGATATTAAGGTCTGCGGTCTCATCGATGATGATGGCGTTGTTACCGCTGAGTTCGAGCAGCGCCCGCCCCAATCGGCTGCCGACGGTTGATGCGATCCGGCGGCCGACCGCCGCGGATCCTGTGAACGAGATGAGAGGCAGGCGCGAGTCCTGGACCATGGTCTCGGCCAGGCTGGATTGATCCGTGACGAAGAGCGAGAACACGCCGTGACAGCCCTGCTGCTGCATCGCACGATTGCAGATCTGTTGAACCGCGATTGCGCAGAGCGGAGCCTTGGGGGATGGTTTCCAGATGACGGTATCTCCGGCGATCGCGGCCAGGAAGGCGTTCCATGCCCAGACGGCAACGGGGAAATTGAAGGCGGTAATCACCCCAACGGGGCCGAGAGGGTGCCACTGTTCGGACATGCGATGCGCCGGCCGTTCGGAGTGCATCATCGTCCCATAGAGCATGCGCGATTGCCCGACTGCGAAATCGGCCATGTCGATCATCTCCTGAACTTCGCCGTCTCCTTCAGCTTTGATCTTGCCGACTTCCAGAGCGATCAAGGTGCCGAGGTCATCCTTCCTCTCTCTGAGTGCCTGGCCGATGAGTCTCACGAGTTCCCCGCGTTTCGGTGCCGGGACCATTTTCCATGATTGGAATACATCAACCGATACTTTTGATATACTGCTGTAATCATCTGATGAGCATGGTATTACTCTGGATATCATTTCTCCTGTTGCCGGGTTAATCGATGGCAATAAAGGCTTGCCGGATTGACTGGACCACCACCCTGAACCAGTGCTTCCGCCAGGGTTGATCGCTTGAATACCAAGCTCCTTGAGGGCGGTTTGGATTGTGCTCATCGGAAGCATGCTCCAAAGTCGTTGGCGAGGAAGTTCTTCAGCGAAATAGATTCCTGTGTGACAAAGCCATGGTAATGGGTTGGATCGCGCAGGACGAGGTCCAGCACCGTGCAGAGGCTGGAAGCGGTCGTGACTTGAATTGCCGACCAGAGCCTGCCCTTGATGCATTGAGGGTAAACCTTCTTGACGTAGTTCTCTTCAAAGAATCCCCCCTCTTTGGTCCCGGTGACCGAGGCGTAGATCAGGACGACATCCTGGAGCGTTTGCGGAACGGCGTGCTCCAGTACTCGCTTGAGCGTGTCCCTGTCTTCGTTTAGCTTCAGGTCCTTCATCAGGAGATGGATCTTTTCGCAATGCCCCGGATAGCGCAACGTCTTGTAATTCATCGTCTGCACTTGCCCGGCATATGTATCTGCCAGCGTGCCCAATCCTCCGGATGTGTTGAAGGCCTCGTAGAGTAGCCCATCCAGCTCGATGGTCTCGTAACCCTCCAGCGGCTGGAGCGGGACTTTCTCGCCCCCTTCGATGCCGTAGCACAGGTTGCCGTATTCATTGATCAGGCCATCGGTCGACCAGGTCAGCGAGTATTTCAGCGCATTGCTGGGATGGACCGGCAGCGCGCCGACGCGCATCTTCACGGTATCCAGCTTCTGGAAATGCGTCATGAGGTCGTGCGTCACAATGCTGATGAACCCCGGCGCCAGGCCGCACTGCGGCAGGAAGGCTTGGGAGGCGCCGGCGCTCAACACGCGAATCTGGCTGGTCACCTCGATGTCTTCGGTCAGATCGAAGTAATGGACGCCGTGAGTCAGGGCCAGCCCCGCCACGGTGGGGTTACAGAAATAGGGGAGACTGGAGACGATCGCATCGACGGGATGCATCGAGAGGTACGTGCTGACCATGTCCGGGTGGCGGACGTCGAGGAGGCAGGGAGTCACTCGCTCAAGTTTGAGATCCGCGACGAGGCGGCTCGCTCCGTCCAGATTTACATCGCCGAGATGCACCTCGTAACGGCCGTGTTGAGAGAGCAGGCCTACAATGAGCGAACCGATCTTTCCTGCACCGAGGACCAGTACTCGATACATAATGCGCCTCTCGTATTCTCAGTATACTCCTCTCCGGGACATTCACCAGCCGTCCAGTCTTGACAGGTGAAGGGTGGCCCTAGTACCGTTTCGCGTTTTTTGAGGTGTTCATGACGATTGCGCAAGGAACTATTCATGGAATCATTCTCGGTCGAGCCCACGTCGTCTTCTGCTCCGTTTTCCCATTCTGTCGAGGATCGGCCCGTCTGGCTGAGTGTTGACCTTCGATTCGTCATTGCGACAGTCATCGTCTTCAGTGCGGTGGTGGCGACCACGATTCGATTCAGCCACGAGGTGTTTGACCCGCTGGCCGATGCGCTGAAGATTCAAGGGTGGGCCGCGATTATCGCGCGTCCCAGTCTTCTCTGGTTTACGATGGGTATGGCGCTCATCGTCATTCGGACGTTGCTCTGGGTGCGGTATCATCCGGTGGCCGCGGTCTCTCATGATGAGGCGCCGCGGATGTCGATTATTATTCCCGCGTATAACGAAGGGGCGATGGTGCGGAAGGCGGTGGACGCCTGCGCGCGGGCCGAATATCCAAGAGGGCGTCTGGAAATCATTGTGATCACGACGGCAGCACAGATGACACCTGGAGGCACGTGGACGCGGCGCAACGGGGGCGCCCTGACCTTGTGCAGACGATCCGGCTTCCGGTGAATGCCGGGAAACGGGCCGCGCTCGCGGCCGGGTTTGCCAGGGCGACTGGGGAGATTCTCGTCACGGTCGATTCCGACAGTCTGGTCGAACGAGGCGCACTGCTGGCGATCGCCGGCCCGTTCCGGAATGAACGTGTCGGTGCGGTGGCGGGCAAGGTCTGTGTGCTGAACCGGTTTCAGTCGGTCCTGCCGCGTATGTTGCACGTTCGGTTTGTGCTCTCGTTCGATTTTCTGCGCAGCGTGCAATCGACCTACGGCACCGTCTATTGCTGCCCGGGGGCCTTGTCAGCCTATCGTGCGTCGGTCGTGCATGCCCTGGTTCCTGCCTGGGTGCATCAGCGGTTTCTCGGCGAGGTGTGTACGATCGGCGAGGATCGGGCGTTGACGAACGATGTGCTGGCCGCCGGCTATCGGGCGGTGTACCAGCGTACCGCCGTGGTGCAGACGCTGGCGCCGGAGACCTATCGGAAACTGTGTCGGATGTTCCTGCGGTGGGACCGCAGCTATATTCGGGAGGAAATACGGCTCTGGAAGATTATGTGGACACTGCCGTTCCCGGCGATGGCCTTGACGTTGATCGAGACGACGGTCACAAATCTCCGGTATCCGGTCGCCTATAGTTCGCTGGGATTGATGCTCTATTTAAGTGTGCAGGATCCGCTGACCGTCGTCCGTTTGTTGATCTCCATCGGCATCGTATCCATTTTTTATTCGCTCTATTTCCTCCATAGCGAACGTTCCCGCGAATTCTTCTATGGCGTTCTCTATGCCTATTTTCATTTCGTGAGCCTTCTGTGGATTTTCCCCTACGCGCTAGTGACGGTGCGAAATCGTTCCTGGATGACTCGCTAGGTCTGGCCCATGTCAGCCCGTCTTGTTGGCCGGTGAGTCGAATGCACGACTCCCGCCAGTTGTTCATTCCCATCAGCCAGGGGGATCGGTATACTAGCCGCCAGTGTTGTCGCGCACAGGGCCAATATGAAACGGGGAGGGAAAGAATGGAATATCGAAAAGGTTGGGTCAGTGTCGGCCTGATGGTGCTGCTGCTCTGCGTGTTGGGTGGGGTTGGTGGAGCCGTGTCGTCCGTTTGTGCCGACGAACCGGTTGTCGACCTGAATAGTCCTGAGGCGATCCGCCATACGCTCGAGCAGCAGGCGGGCAAGCGAGTAAAGCTGAAACTTCAATCCGGACAGGAGTTGGAAGGCAAAATCTCCAAGGTCGGATCCCATGTCGTTGTCGTCAGCGAGCTCAGCGGGATGGAGTTTTTCGATGCGACGGTGCGGGTCGATCAAGTCGCCGCAGTCATCGTCCGGGTTCGCACGAAGTAGGCGTGCTGTCCAGGAGCCTGCTGGGCGGTTCGCCGGTTCTCGAATGTCCTGATGATGGAGGCTGAGTCTTGCGGCTTAGCCTAGCCGAGCCCGACCATGGGGGGTGGTGAGATCCTGATCGGGACCGACCGGGACGATGCGAGTAGGGTTGATGTCGTCATGCGTGACGTAGTAGTGCCGCTTGATATGGTCGAAATTGACGGTCTCGGCGATGCCGTCAGTTTGGTAGAGATCCTTGAGATAGCCGAAGAGATTCGGATAGTCGATGATGCGACGAATGTTGCATTTGAAGTGGCCGTGATAGACCGCATCGAACCGGACCAGGGTGACGAACAGCCGCCAGTCGGATTCGACGAATTCCGAGCCGAAGAGATAACGTTGATGCGCCAGCCGCGCATCGAGGCTATCCAGCGCATCGAACAGCCGATGCACCGCTTTCTCATAAGCCTGCTGTGATGTCGCGAATCCTGCCCGGTAGACCCCATCATTGACGTTCTCATACAGAAAGGAATTGAGATCGTCGATCTCTTTGCGAAGACCTTCCGGATAGATATCGATCGGGCTCTCGGTGAAGCGATTGAACTCGCTATTGAAGATACGCATGAGATCGTCGTCGGAGTTGGTGACGATGCGGGTGGTCGCCCGGTCCCACAAAGCCGGCACGGTAATGCGTCCGATGTAGTGCGGATCGGTGGCCTTGTAGGCCTCGCTCAAAAAGTGAAATCCATTGACGGGGTCGAGTGAATGACCCGGGCCTTCGCGAAAGGCCCAGCCCCTCTCGTCGCGAATCGGGTCGACGGCGGTCAGCCCGATAATCCCCTCCAGGCGTTTGAGCTTCCGTACGATGATGGTGCGGTGTGCCCAGGGGCAGGCCCAGGATACATAGAGATGGTAACGGCCGGCTTCGGCTGGATAGCCGGAACTTCCGGTGGAGGTCACGTAGTGGCGAAAGGCATCCGCCTGACGGGTGAACTCGCCTTCACCGGTTTGCTCATCGGGAAACTGTGCCTGGATTGTCACGTCGCATCCGCTCCTGGTCGGTCGGAAAGTTACTAGTTCCATTATCGCATAGGTCTGTCTTCCTGGGGCAGGTTTCTAAGCTCTTGCCTGCTGGTCGGAGAGCGGTTGCAGCTAAGGGCGACGTTCAGTAGAGTACAAGAACGTGAGGGCTGAACCAAATCGTTCAGCGAGGCTCCGGTTTGAGGCCGGGGAGAGCGGAGAGCAGGGAGATGAATGTGAATCGCAGGATGCTTGTGTCGGCGGGGTTGTTAGTTTGGTACGTTGCGGTGTCCGTATGGATGGCGCAGGCGCCGGCCGACCCCCAGTTCTGGTTGATCGCGAGTATTCTGCCGGCGCTGTTTGTCGTCGTGCTGATCGCGACCTACCGCCACCTGCCCATGTCACCCGCTTCCTATGGCCTCATCACCGCGTTTCTCACGCTGCATACCATCGGCGTTCACTATACCTACGCGGAAGTGCCGGTCGGGTTGTGGATGGATCAAGTCCTGCACCTCGGACGCAATCATTTCGATCGGATCGTGCATTTCAGTTTCGGGTTTCTGCTCGCCTATCCCATGGAAGAGGTGTTTCGGCTGAGTGCGACTGTGCAGGGGTGGGTAGTGTACTATCTTCCGGTTATGACCGTCCTTGGGCTGAGCGGACTCTGGGAAATTGTTGAATCATGGGTAGCCAGCGCCGTGCATCCCGAGTTGGGCGTGACCTACTTGGGTTCGCAGGGGGACATCTGGGACGCCCAGAAGGACATGGCCGCGGCGCTCTACGGAGCCCTGCTTTGCGTGTCGATCCTTATGGTGGTTCGGGCGCTGAGAGGAGCCCGGTCCGAGCTTCAAACCGAGATAGCTGAATAATCTCCATATGAACGCCGGGGTGACAGGGCTGCACGGCGCGGAATCAAGAAACTGCCATCTCCTTCTTGGGTTGGTGCTTGCCTACGGTGTGTTCTGGATTTGGTTGGCGATCGATCCACTGAACCGCAGGGACTGGCTGCTGGAAAATCTGCTGGTGTTTGCCCTCATTCCGCTGTTGCTCCTCACGTATCGCCGCTTTGAGTTCTCCCTCACGTCCTACTGTCTGATCGGTTTGTTCTTGGTGCTCCACGCCTTCGGCGCCCACTACACCTATGCCGAGGTGCCGCTGGGGTTTTGGCTCAAAGATCTCTGGGCCTTGAGTCGCAATCCGTTCGATCGCATCGCGCATTTTGCGTACGGCGCGTTGCTGGTGTTTCCCATTCGTGAATTGCTCGTGCGTCAGACCGGCTTGCGGGGTTGGTGGGCCTATGCATTGCCGGTCTGCGTCGTGCTGGCGCAGAGCGGTTTCTTCGAAGTGCTGGAAGCGATCGTGGCGACAATCGTCAGTCCCGAATTGGGGAATATCTATCTCGGAACCCAGGGAGATGAGTGGGATGCCCAACATGACATGGCGGCGGCCCTGGGCGGCTCGGTCCTGACTATGTGTATCGTGTTCGCGTTGCCCATGGCTTTCAAGCCCAAGCCGCATCCGTTACCCCAGTGATCCGCTTCAGCTTTTTCGCAGACGCTGGGGCATTTCACCACGGTCCGTAATTCCTCCCCGTAGCATAATGCCTCGCGATCTTCTTCGATTCACGCGAAACCGCGGGTATTTTCAGGCACATCTCATGCTGGTTCTAGTCAAAGGAGACCTATGAGAATGTTTCAGTCGATGGCGGGTGGCGCAGGAAGAGGCGGGGCGTGTGCGAACTGCGGCAGAGGCTGTCGAGGGTTGTCTACGTTCGGATTAATTGTGGTGTTGAGCGCTGCCGTTGTGGCTTGCGAGAAGCCGTCCGATCGGACGGTTGAGGTCAAGACAGCGGTGGCAGACGCCCTGCCGGCTGTGCTTCGTCTCACACCAGAAGAACTTGCGAGGAGCGTCATCGAGGTCTCCCCTGTCGGCCGGGGGCAGTTGCGCGTGCCGCGGGAGTTTACCGCGACCGTTCAATCCAATGAAAACGAACTGGCCGAGGTCACCACGCTAATTCGTGGGCGGGTCGTAAAAGTGTATGTGGATGTCGGACAGGATGTGAAGAAAGATGCGCTGCTGGCCCTGCTCCACAGTACCGATCTCGGTGTGACGGAAGGGGCCTATCTGAAAGCGGTGGCGCAGCTGCACGAGGCGGAGCTGGCCTACGAACGTGCCAGGGATTTGCATGAGCACAAGGCGGTGAGTCTGGCCGAACTGCAGCGGCGCGAAGCGGAGATGAAGACGGCGCAGGCCGACGCCCGGGAGGCGCAGAACCGTCTGGAGCTGCTCGGCGTCCCGGCGGAGGAGCTAGGCCGTCTGCATCGCGAACGCACGATCAAGGCCGATGTCCCTCTCCGCGCACCGTTCGACGGGCGGGTGATCATGCGCAACATCACGCGCGGCGAGGTCGTGGAGACGATGCAGAAGCTCTTCACCGTGGCCGATCTCTCGGACGTCTGGGTTGTCGGGAAGGTGCCGGAAAAGGACGTGCGGTTCATCCATCGCGAGCAGGTTGTCGAGGTGCGGGCGACATCGTACCCAGGCCAGGTCTTTTCCGGCACGATTACCTACATCAGTGACGTGTTGGATCCCGCGACGCGTACCATGCAATTGCGCGTCACGGTCCCGAATCCGAAGAAGCTGCTGAAGCCGGAAATGTATGCAACGGTGCGCGTCTATGCGGAGCCGGAACCGGAGGCCATGTTGGTGCCAGTCGCGGCAGTGCAACGGAGCAGTGAACCCTCTTATGTGTTCGTGCAACTGGATGGGGGGAGGTTCGAGAAGCGCCCGGTCGTCCTCGGCCCGGAAACCGACCAGGTTGTCGCGGTGCTGAGCGGCCTGCGCGAGGGCGAGCTGATCGTTACTGCCGGTACCTTCGTACTCAAGTCCGAATTCGAGAAATCTCTGATTGAGCCTGCGCAATGATCGACGCGCTGATCGCCTTTTCGCTCCGACGATGGCCGCTCATTTTGATCCTGACCGGCCTGCTGGCCACGGCCGGTGCGGTGGCGTTAGGTGAGTTGCCGATTGACGCATTTCCGGATGTCACCAACATCCAGGTGCAGATCTTAACCGAGGGGCCGGGCCTGTCTCCGATCGAGGTCGAGCGGTTCATCACCATCCCGCTCGAGTTGCAGATGACCGGCCTGCCCGACCACACCGAAATCCGCTCGTTGTCGAAATTCGCCCTCTCTCAGATCACGGTGGTGTTCAAAGATCATGTAGACCTCTTACGCGCCCGCCAGCTCGTTCTTGAGCGACTACTCGAAGCGAAAGCGATCTTGCCTCCCGGAGTGGAACCGGTCATGGCGCCAGTGACGACTGGCCTCGGTGAAATCTATCAGTATTACTTGGACAGTCCGTTGGTGAACGCGGAGGATCCCGAAGCGCTTGAGGCCGCATTGACGGACCAACGGGTTCTGCAGGATTGGGTGCTTCGACCGCTTATTAGGACGGTGCCCGGCGTCATCGATGTGAATGCGCTGGGTGGGTTCGTCAAGCAGTATCAGGTGATTGTCGAGCCGGCCAAGCTGCGGAAGTACAATTTGACGTTGGCTCAGGTGTTCGAGGCGGTCGCGCAGAACAATGCCAACGCCGGCGGCAATGTCGTGGATCGACACGGCGAACGGGCGATCGTGCGCGGGTTGGGGCTGGTGCGGAGCATTGCCGATATTGAGGACATTGTGGTGAAAGAGATCGGTGGCACGCCCGTGTATGTGCGCAACCTAGGGGAGGTGCGTATTGGCCACGCGATCCGCCACGGCGCCGCGGTCCTCAACGGCGAGCGGGAAGTCGTGGCCGGCATCGTTCTCATGTACCGCGGGGCCAATGCACGACAGGTTGTGGAGGCCGTCAAGGCCAAGGTGGAAGCGATCCATCGCGGAGGCATCCTACCGGGAGGGCTAAAACTGATCCCCTTCTACGACCGGTCCGAATTGGTGACGGCGGCCCTGGACACGGTCCGCCAGGCCCTGCTGGCGGGGATTCTCCTGGTGGGTCTGGTTCTGTTCGCCACGATCGGGAACGTTCGCAGCGCGCTCATCGTGACGGCGACCCTGATCCTCACGCCGCTGTTCACGTTTCGGATTATGCAGGACCTCGGCCTCTCGGCCAATCTCATGTCGCTGGGCGGGTTGGCGATCGCGATCGGTATGGTCGTCGACGCCTCGATTGTGGTCGTGGAGAATGTGTATCGCCATCTCTCCGAGCCGGGTCCCTCTTCGACGGTGCGCGGGGATCTGGTACTGCAGGCCGCGAAGGAAGTGGCGCGCCCGATCGCCTTCGCGTTGCTCATCATTATCGTGGTGTTTCTGCCGCTGGTGACCTTGGAAGGCATGGAAGGCAGGCTGTTCGCGCCCTTGGCCTACACAGTCATGATCGCCTTGCTGGTGTCGCTCGCGCTGTCTCTGACGGTGACGCCGGTCCTTTGCGCCCTGGGACTCACCGGCGGGGAGCAACAGGAGGCGCTCCTGATACGGTGGGTAAAGACGGCGTATGAGCCGTTGCTCCGATGGGCGCTCACCCATCGGCGGCTGGTGCTGGCCGGCGCCCTCCTTCTGCTGGGTGTGGCGCTGGTGTTCGTGCCGTACCTGGGTCGAGAGTTTGTGCCCGTACTGGAGGAAGGGGCGCTGACGCCGATGATCATCCGGCTGCCCAGGGTGTCGCTCCCCGAATCCATCGAATTGGAGAAACGCGCCTTGCAGGCTTTGAGAGAATTTCCAGAGGTCCGCCTCGCGGTTGGAAAAATCGGTCGGTCGGAGATCGGGAATGAACCGCAAGAGGCCAATGAAAGCGATCCGGTCGTCCTGCTGCACCCGCGTGACACCTGGACGACGGCCCGGACAAAGGCCGATCTGGTCGAGGCGATGCGCCGACGGCTTGCCGAAATCCCCGGCATGTCTTTTCTGATGAGCCAACCCATCCAGCAGCGTGTGGACGAGTTGATCTCGGGAGTCAGGACGGAGTTCGCCATTAAGTTGTTCGGAGATGATTTGGATGTCTTGAAGGAACGGGCGGATCAAATCGCCGCCATCATGAGAACGGTCGAAGGGGTGAAAGATCTGCGTGTGGAGCAGATCGCGGGGCAGCCGTACCTCACCGTCGATATCGATCGCCACAAGATCGCACGCTACGGGATCAACGTGGCGGATATTCGCACGATCATCGAAACCGCGATCGGCGGCAAACCCGCGACGACGGTGTATGAAAATGAGCGACGATTTGAGCTCATTCTACGGTTTCCCGAGGAGCACCGGAGCACCGTGCGCCAGATCGGCGAGATTCTGGTCAACTCGGCTGTCGGCGCGCCGATTCCGCTCAGTGAGTTGGCGACGGTGGAGATGCGCGAGGGGCCGGCGCGGATCAGTCGCGAACAGGTGCGCCGGCGGATCTTCATCGGTTTCAACGTGGTGGGCCGCGATCCCGGCAGCATCGTTGAGGAGGGGCAGCGCAAGCTCGCGGAGCGTCTCCAGTTGCCGTCCGGCTACACCATCACCTGGGGCGGCGCGTTCGAGCAGATGGAACGCGCGATGGCGCGTCTCCGGATCGTCGTGCCGGTCACGATCGGCATAATCGGGCTATTGCTGGTCCTCGCCTTCAACTCCCTGCGCTCGGCGGCGCTGATCTTGTCGAACCTCCCCTTTGCGCTGATCGGCGGCGTGTTTGGATTGTGGCTGACGGGGCAATACCTGAGTGTCCCGGCAGCGGTCGGGTTTATCGCGCTGTTCGGCGTCGCGGTCGAAAACGGGATCGTCCTGGTTTCCACCATCAACGGGATGCGGCAGGCGGGGTTCACCAGCGAAGACGCGATCCGCCAAGGGTGTCTCCAGCGCCTGCGTCCGGTCATGATGACGACGCTGACCACACTGTTGGGGTTAGCGCCTCTGGCTCTCGCGCAAGGGATTGGTGCGGACGTGCAACGGCCGCTCGCGACGGTCGTGATCGGCGGCCTCGTGAGTTCGACCGTGCTCACCCTGATGGTGCTGCCCGCGCTCTATCAATGGTTCGAGAAGCGCGACAGGTAGTCGGTGGAGGATGATGCGTATGCACACACCCAGTGATCTTCCTGACACCCTTTCAGAAGCCGTCTTCGCTGTCGCGCGCCGCGCGCCCGAGCGGATTGCCATGCAAATCAAACAGGAACACGCTTATCGGCAGTGTACCTATCAGCAGCTCGTCGAACAGGTTGAAGAACTTGCCGCCGCCTTGATGTGTCACGATCTCCGCCGAGGAGACCGTGTGGCCATCGTCGCAGAGAACCGGCCCGAGTGGGTGATCGCGTATCTCGGGATTGTGGCTGCGGGTGGTACGGCGGTTCCTCTCGACATCCAACTGAGCAGCGGAGACCTTGCACGGCTCCTGGCGCGGTCCGACGCCCGGCTGGCCTTTGTCAGCGCGACAACCTGGCCGCTGCTGAAGAATACCGGGTTACCGGTGACCGTGATCGCGTTCGATCCTCTTCACGATGCCGGCTGCTCCGTTCTCGACGAATGGGTGCGAGCGGGTCGAGCCGGAGGCGCGGAGAAGCCGACGCTCTCGCCCGAGGACGTCGCCTCGCTCCTGTATACCTCTGGCACAACCGGCGAACCCAAGGGCGTCCGCCTGACCCATCGCAACCTCCTATCCAATGCGACGGCCGTGATGGCGTCGGGGTCGGCCGGCGCCGACGATCGTTTTCTGGCCATCCTGCCGCTCCACCATGCCTACCCCTTCATGGTCTCCTGTCTGGTGCCGCTGCTGCTCGGCGCCGGACTGACGTTTGCGCAGACGTTGAAGGGCCCGGAACTGGCGCAATGTCTTCGGGAATCCCGCATCACCGTGCTGGTCGGGGTTCCGCAAGTCTTCGCGATGATCCGCCGCGCCATCTTTGAGGCTATCGGCCGCCGGCCCCGTGTGGTGCGCGCGGCAGTTTTGCTGTTGCTTGCTCTGTCGGGATGGATACGGCGGCGCGTCCAGGTAAATCTCGGCCGCCGGCTCTTTGCCACGGTGCGTCATCAAGTCGGTCCATCGTTGCGCTTGCTCGTGAGCGGCGGGGCGCGGCTCGATCCGGAGGTGGCCGAGGATTTCTCTCGCCTTGGTTTCACCCTGTTGGAAGGCTATGGTTTGACCGAGACTGCGCCGGTCGTCACCTCCAACCCCCTCGCGAAACCGAAGATCGGCTCGGTGGGTATTCCCATTCCCGGCGTGGAGGTGCGGATCGTCAATCCCGATGCCGCTGGTGTCGGGGAGGTGACCGTCAAGGGCCCGAACGTGATGCAGGGGTACGACGCGAATTTGCAGGCCACGGCCGACGCGATCCGGGATGGCTGGTTTCACACAGGGGATCTTGGCTGCCTCGATGAGGAAGGCTATCTCTCTATCACCGGGCGGGCCAAGGAGCTGATTGTCACGGCGGGAGGCAAGAACATCGTTCCGGGGGAGCTGGAAGGCCACTACCAACGCAGTCCGGCGATCCGTGAACTCTGCGTCGTGGGCGTAGCCAGGGCTGGTGAAGGCGGGGAGGGTCTGCATGCGGTGGTGGTGCCGAACTTCGACTATATCAAAACGCTTCAGGTTGTGGACATCCGTCAACTTGTGAAGGACGAACTGACGAGAATCGGGCTGACGCTGCCGCCCTACAAGCGGATCAGCGGGCTGACCATTATCACGACGCCGCTGCCGCGCACGCGGCTGGAAAAAATTCAGCGCTACCGGGTGGCCGCCATGGTCAAGGCTGCCGGCGAAGCGGCGGGACTCGTTCAACCGCTTTCTGCGGCAGACCAGGCTCTCATGGAGACGAAGGCGGCCGACCGTATCGTGCACGCGCTCCAGCGGTTCGTGGAGAAGGAGAGACGCATCGTGCCGGGCGCTCACCTGGATCTCGATCTGGGGTTCGATTCGCTGCGGCGCGTGGAACTGCTGTCGGCGCTCGAACAGTCGTTCGGCCGGCTGCCGGATTCGCTCGTCCATGAGGTCATGACGGTCCGCGAGTTGATCGAGCGGGTCAGCCCCCTGATGCCCAACGAGGCGGGTGCCGGGCGAGGCGCCCAATCCTGGAACGACCTCCTGAAGGTCGAGCCGCCAGGTGAACTTAGAGACAGGCTGCTGACACCGGCGGCCTGGTCTCACCGGTTGATCGCCTCCTTGGTGCGGACGGTGCTGCGCCTGGTGTTCCAGGTGGGTTTTCGCCTTCGCATGACCGGAGCGGACCATCTGCCGCTGAACGGGCCGTTTCTGCTGGCGGCCAATCACACGAGTTACCTTGATCCGTTCGTCATCCTGGCTGCGGCCCCTGCGACGGTGTTCGAGCGACTCTATTCGATCGGTTTGCAGACATATTTTCGCGGCGCCCTCATGCAATGGGTTGCTCGCGTGGCCCGTGTGATCCCGGTGGGCCTGGAGGCGTCGCTCGTGTCGGCGCTCCAAGCTGCCGCCCTTGTCCTGCGACAGGGCCAAGGCCTGTTGGTTTTTCCTGAAGGGCAGCGCTCCGTCGATGGAACCCTCAAGCCCTTTCGTCCCGGCATCGGCATCCTCGCCTGTGAACTCGGCGTCCCGGTGATTCCGATCTGGATCGACGGAGCCTTTCAGGCTTGGCCGGTCGGGCCCTGGTGGCCTCGTCCCCATCCGGTCTCACTCGTGGTCGGCCGGCCCGTCATCGTGACGCCGGCGATGATCGAGGAATGGCGGCGTCAGGGGCGCAATCCCTATGAGGCGGCGACTCAGGCGATTCGCGACGCCATCGTGGCGCTGACGCCGGAGACGAATGTACACGCAATGAACAGCAAAGGACAGAGGGAGGCTGGATGAGGCATTGTCCATTACTTGGAATGCTTGTGGCTCTGGGGACCTGGATGCTCTGTCAGAGCGTGATCGCTGTAGAGCTTAGCCAACCGACTGTTGTCGCCCCCGATGTCCGTGAGCAGCTTGAAGTCACTGTCCGGACGCTAGCCGAGACCATCGGCCCCCGGAGCTATCGAGATACCGCAAGTCTGGCCTCGGCTGCCGACTTCATCACGCAGTCGTTTCAAGCGGGCGGCTATACGGTTACGTTTCAGCCCTACGAGGTGAAGGGGCAGATGTATCGCAACATCATCGCGGAACGGCGAGGGACGGAGGAGCCCGACCGGGTCCTCATCGTCGGCGCCCATTACGACACAGTGGAAGGGACACCCGGCGCCGATGATAATGCCAGCGGCGTCGCCGTGCTGCTGGAGCTGGCGCGCCTGCATGCGGAGACGCGCTTTCGGAAAACGGTGCGCTTTGTCGCGTTCACCTTGGAAGAGCCGCCGTTTTTTCGGAGTCGGCAGATGGGCAGCCGCGTCTACGCCCGCAGTCTGAAAGAACGAGGGGAGCAGGTTGAGGGGATGCTCTGCCTGGAAATGGTCGGGTATTATTCGCAGGAGAAAGACAGTCAGTCGTTTCCGTTGTTCTGGTTGCGGTGGCGCTATCCGACCACGGGCAACTTCATCACGGTCGTGAGCAACTCGGCCTCGGAGGCACTCCAGATGCGAGTTCGAGATGCGCTGAAAGCCAATATGACCTTGCCGGTTGAGACGTTTACCGGGCCTTGGTGGATTCCCGGGGTGGATCTCTCGGATCATGGGTCTTTCTGGAAGGAAGGGTATCCGGCGGTCATGCTCACGGATACGGCGTTTTACCGGAACCCGCATTATCACCGGGATACTGATAGGCCGGACACGTTGGACTACAGCGCGATGGCTGAGTTGGTGAAAGGGATAGCCGAGGCTCTGGGAGCGTTGGACCGCTCATCTGGGGGCGAGGGTTGAGGGGTTTTAGATTTCGGTCTAGAGAGAGTCGAATATCTACCATGAGACATCTTGAGCTGGGACTGAGGTAGTAACCACCAGATCGGTCGTCTTGTATTTTTCCACCAATCCAATATCTCTAAGAGTCTGCCCGACATCAGAGGGCATGAAAACTTCGCCGCATGCGTTTGGAGATTTGGAATGTGCGTTTGTATCTGTCTCTCCGAGTCGCAGCTGTCCCTTGTGCGGTGTTCTGCCCCCGTACAGTTTCTTCGCTGGGGCTAAATGTCCCTCTTGTCTCATGGTGAGCACACCGAGTTACGTGAAACATCAGGAAAGTCTCCTCCCGGTTGCTGCGGAGCCTGTAAGGCATTGCTCTTGCTGCCGTTCATTGTGCATGTCTGTCGGCGGCTCGTTCATATAATGGCCTCAGATCAAAGTGAATGTGGTTGCGGTGGCAGGGTGTTGTGTATGAGGCTCGACCAATAGGAGAGAGGGATAAGACCGATGGAATTGTCCAAGGAGCGTGACGGTTGGCTCGCCGCATTCTTCCGCGAGGTGATCAGCATGCCGCGCCGGCATGGGCTCGTGTTTCTGGTCGCGACGGTGCTGCTCGTCGTCGTGGAAGTCGAGTTGGTCGAGGGGTGGCATCTGGTCCATCTCGTGGAACTCATCGGTGTGATAGTTGTTTTGTATCTCCTATGGGCGGCCTGGCGTGTGAGTCGCAGAAGAAATCGAACCTTGAAGGTTGATCGCTGAGAGCTGAGGGGGCACAATGCCTCTGGGAGAGTCGGAAGCAGCCAGGCCGGCCAAACGGCAGCAACTCAGGCGGCGAAGCGGGACAACAAGGTCAGGCTCATCGAGCGCAGGGAAGGGGGGCGGCTGCATCCATAGCCGGACGATCCGGAGTACATCGTGGCGTGAGTGGGCGCGGTCCCTCACCGGCGGCCACCAGCGTGGCGGCGTCGGCTCTCGCGTGAAACCGATAGCATGCGGAAGGACTGGTCTTCCTGGTCAGCCCGCAGATTGTGACGTCTCGGGCAGGGACTACACTGACGTCTGGTGTTTTTGGAGGGAAGAGATGCTGCGTTGGGGTTCCGTCGAAGGGTCATCCTTCCCGTTAGGCATGACCTGGATTGCAGAGGAGCAGGCCTATAATTTTGCCTTGTACTCTAAGCATGCGGATCGTGTGGCCTTACTGCTGTATAAGGAAGATGACGTGATCCATCCCGTGTTCACCTACGAGTTTGATTATCTACAACACAAGTCCGGGCGAGTCTGGCACTGCCGCATTCCCAGGCATCTGACGAACGAGGCTCGGTACTATGCCTACAGGATTGATGGACCCGAACCGCACGGGCGATATGAATGGCACCACTTCGATCCCCAGAAAGTCCTCCTTGATCCCTACGCTCGGGCGGTCTTCTTCCCGCCGACCTTCGAGCGGCAGGCGGCCATCGGACCCGGATCCAACGCCGGCAAGGGGCCGCTCGGACTCCTCTCCTCCTGCGAAGATGTATTCGATTGGGGTAACGACAAACGTCCTCGGCACGAGTCGGATGCGATCATCTATGAGTTGCACGTGAAGGCGTTCACCAACCACCCCCATTCCGGGGTGAGGCCGGACGGACGGGGCACCTACGCCGGGCTCATGGAGAAGATCCCATACTTGAAGCAACTGGGGATCACCGTCGTCGAGTTGATGCCGGTCTTTCAATACGACCCCCAGGAAGGAAACGCCTGGGGCTATATGCCGCTGAACTTCTTCGCTCCCCACCACGCCTATGCGGTGAGCAAGACAACCTGTGATCAGCACCATGAGTTCCGCTCCCTGGTGAAGGCGCTGCACGAGGCGGATATCGAAGTGGTGCTCGACGTGGTCTACAACCACACCGTCGAAGGCAACCAGGCCGGCCCGGTCTACAGCTTCAAGGGGATCGACAACAGCACCTACTACTTGATCTCCGACAAGCCGGGGGATCCCTATGCGAATTTTTCCGGGACGGGCAATACCCTCAACTGCGTGAACCGCTACGTGCGCACGATTATCCTGGACAGCATGCGGCACTGGGTCAGAGACATGCATGTCGATGGGTTCCGGTTCGATTTGGCGTCCATCTTTGCCAGGAACGAAGACGGATCGCTGAACTGGGACATTCCTCCGCTGTTCTCCGACATCGCGTCCGACCCCGACCTGGCGGATATCCGCTTAATTGCCGAACCCTGGGATGCGGCGGGGGCCTACCAGTTGGGACGGAGCCTGCCTGCACTGCGATGGGCCCAGTGGAACGGCCGATTCCGTGATGAGGTCCGGCGGTTCGTGAAGGGAGATCCCGGCCTTGTGCCCTCCCTCATGTCCCGCCTGTATGGCAGCGATGATCTGTTCCCGGACGACCTCCTGCATGCCTTTCGCCCATTCCAAAGCCTCAACTACATCACCTCGCACGACGGGTTCACTCTGTACGACCTCGTGGCCTATAACCATAAGCGGAACTGGGTCAACGGCCATCAGAACACCGATGGGCCGGCCGATAATTACAGTTGGAATTGTGGGGTAGAAGGCGATGAGCAGGTTCTGCCGGAGGTCATGAGGCTGCGCAAACAGCAGATCAAGAACTTTTGCTGTCTCCTGTTCCTGTCAAACGGCACCCCCATGTTGCGGGCCGGCGATGAGTTTCTGCAGACCCAGCAAGGCAACAGCAATCCGTACAATCAGGACAACGAGACCACCTGGCTGGATTGGGACCGGTTACAGCAGAACCGAGATATCTTTCGCTTCTTCCAACGCATGATCGCGTTCCGGAAAGCCCATCCTTCGCTCTGCCGCAGCCGCTTCTGGCGTGAGGACATCCGTTGGCATGGGGTCGGACCGGCGGTCGATCTCTCCTACCATTCGCACAGCGTGGCGTTCTGTCTGCGCGGGAGGTCCCAACAGGACGACGATCTCTACGTGATGATCAATGCGTATTGGGAAGCTCTGGCCTTTACAATCCAGGATGGACCAGCCCATCACTGGAGGCGGGTCATCGACACGAGCCTCGACAGCCCGCAAGATTTTTGAGAGCCAGGCACCGACTTGCCGGTGACCGCTCCGCGCTATCTAGTGAACGCGCGGTCTATTGTCATGTTGCTGCGTTCAAAAGAGTAGCCGCAGTCGCCCGGTCGACAGGAAGGGAACAGCAGAAAGAATGACGCACGGCTCTCGGCGGCATGGTCTTCCTGGCTTCTCCGTGGTTTGCGTGGCTCGTCACGCTGGGTCGGATGACAGGGACAACATGCCCGCGACAGACGCACGTGAGCCGCTGCCGTGATCGTGTCGCCCGACATGATTGTGTTGGATGCGGAGGAGATCGTGATGAAGGAGATGCATGAAGTCCGGGAGTGAGCAGGCCCTAGCGCTTTTGCCGACATCCTCGTTGCAGCGGCTGATCGATCTGTTGCAGGCCAGGGGCTATCGCGTCGTCGCTCCGACGGTCCGCGACGGGGCGGTCCTGTGGGACACGATCCGGCAGGCGTCGGATCTGCCGGTCGGCTGGCGCGATGAGCAGGAACCGGGACGCTATCGGCTGGAGAACACCGGCTCACACCAAATATTCGGCGTTGTGCATGGGCCGCAATCGCTCAAGCCTTTGACCTTTGCCCCACGCGAGCCGCTCCTCCAGATCGAACGGACCACGAACGGATTCTCCGCTCGCCCGACGCTTCCTCTGCAAGAGAAGGTTGCCATCATAGGGGCTCGCGCCTGTGACCTTGCCGGGCTGGCCATCCAGGATCAGATTTTTCTGAAAGACGCCTACCGGGATCCCTATTATGACGCGCGCCGTGAGGGCCTGTTTCTGATTGCGGTGAACTGCACCCGCGGGCTGGCCACCTGTTTCTGCGCCTCGATGGACACTGGTCCCCGAGCACGAGCGGGCTTCGACCTGGCGCTGACCGAATTGGATGAGGTGTTTTTGGTGGAGGCAGGCAGTGTGGCGGGCGAGGAGGTGCTGGGTGAGCTGTCGCTCGCGTCGGCTTCGACGATACAAGTTCGTGAGGCCGAACAGCAGATTGGGGCATGCGCCCGCAGCCAGACGCGGCAGTTGGACCGATCGCATCTCCCACAAGTCCTGTATGACGCCCATGAGCATCCCCGCTGGGACGACGTGGCGAGCCGCTGTCTGGCCTGCGGGAATTGCACGATGGTCTGCCCGACCTGCTTCTGTCATACCGTTGAGGAGACGCCCGACCTCACGCACCAACGCGCCGAGCACACCAGATTGTGGGATTCCTGTTTCACGCAGGATCACGGTTATATTCACGGCAAGAACATTCGTCCGACAATCAAGGACCGTTATCGCATGTGGCTCACGCACAAGCTCGCGTCGTGGATCGATCAGTTCGGAACCTCCGGCTGTGTCGGCTGCGGCCGGTGCATCACCTGGTGCCCGGTCGGGATTGACCTGACCGAAGAGCTGCCGGCGTTGCTGGAGCGGTCGACCCATACTAAGGAGAAGCCGAGCCAAGCATGACGCATTCGAAGCAGACCGTCGTTGGAGTGCCGAAGGAAACGTATCCGGGGGAAACGCTGGTGGCGTTGATTCCTTCGCACGTGCCGTTGCTCACCACGATCGGCTTGCATGTGCTGGTTGAATCCGGAGCGGGAGAGGCTGCAGGATTCGAAGATGAGGCGTATCGGATAAAAGGCGCGCGAGTGGCGAGAGATCGCTCTGAGCTGTTCGCCTCGGCAGAGATCTTGCTCCAGGTCAGAACGCTGGGCGCCAATCCCGACATAGGCCGTCACGATCTGTCCCTGTTCCGTCCCGAGCACACGGTCATCGGCTTAGGCGACCCCCTGGTGCAACCTCGGGCTGCCTTGGAGTTGGCGAAGCGGGGCGTAACCGTATTTGCCATGGAGCTGATGCCTCGGCTCGCCCGCGCCCAAAGCATGGATGTGCTCTCCTCGCTCGCCACCATTGTGGGCTACAAGGCCGTGCTGCTGGCGGCGGCCAGCCTGCCGAAGCTGTTTCCGATGCTGACAACCGCGGCGGGAACCATTCCCCCGGCGCGGGTCCTCGTGATCGGCGCCGGCGTGGCGGGGTTGCAGGCGATCGCCACAGCGCGCCGCTTGGGGGCGGCCGTCTCGGCCTACGATGTGCGTCCAGCAGTGAAGGACCAAATTCAGAGTCTGGGGGCGAAGGCCGTCGAGGTGCTGGCCGAGGTTGGCGAGGCCGAGGAGACAGGCGGCTATGCCAAGACCTTGGGTGAGGCCATCTATCGGAGGCAGCGTGAACTGTTGACTCCTATCGTGGCCGCGAGCGATGTCGTCGTGACCACCGCGGCGGTTCCTGGCCAACGAGCGCCGATGCTCATCACGGCCGACATGGTGGCGCGAATGGCGCGGGGCTCGGTCATTGTGGATGTGGCGGCTGACCGCGGCGGCAACTGTGAGCTGACCCGTCCAAATGAAGCGGTGGTGCATCAGGGGGTGACCGTGCTGGGACCGACCAACCTGCCGAGCACGGTGCCGATGCACGCGAGCCAGATGTATGGAAGGAACCTTGCCAATGTCCTTCTCTATCTGTGCAAAGACGGTTTCTTGCGCGTGGATGTGGCGGATGAGATCACGCGCGAGACGCTGGTGACGCGAGGTGGAGCAGTGGTCCATCCGAGGATCGGCGCATTGCTCCCTGCCACACATCATGACGTCGCCGAAGAAGGAAATGCGTGATGGAGACCGCCGTGATCGGGTTGACGATTTTCGTGCTGGCCCTCTTTGCGGGATTCGAAATCATCACGAAAGTGCCGCCTACGCTTCATACGCCGCTCATGTCAGGAGCGAACGCGATTTCGGGGATTACGCTCGTCGGGGCGTTGCTGGCTGCCGGGTCTGAACGAGACCTGCTCATGAGCGCGCTGGGATTTGTCGCCGTGGTGTTTGCCACGATCAATGTGGTGGGCGGGTTTCTCGTGACGCATCGGATGCTGGCGATGTTCAGACCTCGCCCGAAGAGGGTACCATGAACGCCGCATTCATCAATCTCGGCTACCTGGGCGTCTCGGCCCTCTTTGTGGTGGGGCTGAAGGGGCTCGCGCATCCGCGCACGGCGGCCCGCGGGAATGTGCTGGGCTCGCTGGGAATGTTCCTGGCCGTCGTACTAACGCTGCTCGATCGGCGCATTCTGGGCTTCCAGACGATCGTTGTTGCGCTGTTGATTGGATCGGTCATCGGCGCGACGCTGGCGCTGAAGATCCAAATGACCGCCATGCCGCAAATGGTCGCCGTGCTGAACGGGTTGGGCGGCGGCGCGTCTGTCCTTGTGGCCGGAGCCGGGCTGTTGGAGAACCAGGATGCGGCCATCGCGACGCTCAGCCATTTCACCGCGGCCGCAGTCGCCTCCGGTGTGATCGGCGCGGTGACGTTCTGGGGCAGTCTCGTGGCCTTTGCCAAGTTGCAAGCCCTCATCACCGAGAGCGCCGTTCGGTTTCCCGGCCAATACGCGATCAACGCCGGACTGGCCATCGCCGCTGGGGGACTTGGACTCTGGCTGTTGCTGACACCTGAACCTCATGCCGCCTACTGGCTCGTCGTGGCCGTCTCGTCGTTGCTCGGCCTGTTGCTCGTGCTGCCGGTCGGTGGGGCCGACATGCCGGTGATCATCGCCTTGCTCAATTCCTGCTCCGGGCTGGCCGCTGCTGCGACAGGCTTTGTGCTCAACAACAACGTGTTGATTATTGCCGGGTCGCTGGTGGGCGCGTCGGGATTCATTCTCACCCAGATCATGTGTCGGGCGATGAACCGATCGCTTCTGGACGTGATGGTTGGATTCGCTCCGCCTGCGCCGAAGGGCCGGGTGGATGCAGACCTCTACGCGGGTCGAGTGAAGACCGGCTCGCCGGAAGAAGTCGCCTGGCTCTTCGATGCCGCGCGCCGGGTGGTGATCGTGCCTGGTTATGGGATGGCCGTCTCCCAGGCCCAGCATAGCGTGGCGCACCTCGCCGAACTGTTGCGTGGCCGTGGCATCGAGGTCGAATTCGCCATCCATCCGGTGGCCGGACGCATGCCTGGGCATATGAACGTGCTGCTCGCGGAGGCGAATGTCCCCTACGAGTTGCTGAAAGATCTCGACGAAAGCAATCCCACGTTTGAGCAGACGGATGTGGCGCTCGTCATCGGGGCCAACGACGTGGTCAATCCGCTGGCACGAACCGACCCCACGAGCCCCCTCGCGGGCATGCCGATCCTCGATGTGGACAAGGCGCGGACGGTCGTGGTGATCAAGCGCAGCCTGAGTCCGGGTTTTGCGGGCATTCCCAATCCGTTGTTCGCCGCCGACAAGACGATCATGCTGTTCGGCGACGGCCGAGCGATGGTGCAAGCGGTGCTGAAAGTGTTGAGGGAAGGCTGATGAGTTCTGGTCCAGTAAATAGGGAGCCATGATGACGCCATTCTCACAGGCCACCGGGAACCCCGCGGCCAATCCTTATCTGATCCAGGCGGCCACCATTGTGGATAAGATCCGGGAAGCGGAGGGGATCGACACGTATCGATTGCGCTTCGTCGATGAGCAGGTGCGGCGGAGCTTTCGGTTCGCGGCCGGTCAGTTCAATATGGTCTATCTGTTCGGGGTCGGCGAGGTGGCGATCTCGATCGTCTCGGACCCGGATGAACCGCAGTGCCTGGATCATACGATCCGCGTCGTGGGACGAGTGACGAACGCGATGGCGCGATTGCAGCCGGGCGACGAGCTGGGCCTCCGCGGGCCGTTCGGGCAGGGGTGGCCGCTCGACGGCGCGCAGGGCAACGACGTGGTGATCGTGACCGGCGGGCTGGGCTGCGCGCCGGTAGTCGGCGCCATTGAATATATCTTCCGTCGGCGCACCCAGTATGGAAGCGTGAAGATTCTGCATGGGGTCAAGACGCCGCACGACCTGCTCTATCGGGAGCGGTTCGATGCGTGGCGGCGGCATCCTGATACCGAGGTATTGTTGACGAGCGACCAGCCCGACAAGACGTGGCGTTATCATATCGGTGTCGTGACCGAATTGTTCGAACAAGTCCGAGTGGATCCCGCTCGAACGATCGTCTTGATGTGCGGACCGGAGATCATGATGCGCCTAGGCGTGCCGATCTTGATGCAACGCGGGATTCCGGCGACCGCGATCTATGTCTCGCTGGAGCGGCATATGGAATGCGGAATTGGCCTGTGCGGCCATTGTCAGATGGGTCCATACTTTTTGTGCAAGGACGGTCCGGTGATGCGCTACGATCGGGTCGCGCCGTGGTTGGGACGGACTGGTGTGTGAACAGTGATGGGTGACGAGTGATCGGTAGAGAGGAAGCACGGAGTGCCGAGTCCACAACGCATCACCCATCACCGATCACCGATCACCGATCACGAGGATGGGATTACGTCGCTATGAGTGACAAGAACAAAGTCAAACCGCTCGTGACGCCCATGCGGCCCAAGCTCGGCATCTTCAAGTTCGCCTCGTGCGACGGCTGTCAGCTTAGCATCTTGAATTTAGAGGATGATCTGCTCGCGTTAGGGCAGGCCTTGGACATTGCCTACTTTCCCGAAGCCTCCAGCGACATGAGAGAGGGGCCCTACGACATCGCGTTGGTTGAAGGCTCCATCACCACGCCGGAGGATGCGCATCGGATTCTGTCCGTGCGAGAGCAAGCCACGGTGTTGATCACGATCGGCGCCTGCGCCACGGCGGGCGGGATTCAAGCGTTGCGCAACTGGGCGGATGTCGACGCTTTCAAGCGGGCGGTTTATCCCAGCCCGCAGTACATCCAGAGCCTGAGCACCTCGACGGCGATCTCGGAACATGTGCGCGTCGACTTCGAACTGTGGGGCTGCCCCATCGACAAAGCACAATTGCTCCGGGTGCTCACCGATCTATTAGCGGGTGTGCAGCCACGGCTGCCGACACATAGTGTGTGCATTGAATGTAAACGCCGTGAGATCGTCTGCGTCATGGTCGCCAAGGGTATCCCCTGCCTCGGGCCGGTGACTCGAACCGGGTGCGGCGCGATTTGTCCGAGTATGGGCCGAGACTGTTACGGCTGTTTCGGCCCGGCCGAAGGGATGCATGAAGGTCCCGGACTCCCTCCGAATACGGCCTCGCTGGCCAAAGAGTTTCACCAGAGACTCAACCTCATTCCGGTCGAGGTATTGCGCCGGTTCCGCGGCATCAATGGTGCGGTGAAACCGTTCAGGGAGGAAAGCCAGGCGTGGGAACGCAACGAAGCGTGAAGCGTCCGTTGTCGAACCTCATTTGCCATGTGAGTGTGTAGGCATGAGTGAGTCAAAAGAAACCAAAACCAGAACCATCGCGGTCGACTTGATTGCACGCGTCGAAGGCGAAGGCGCGCTCCGTGTCACCGTGAAAGACGGTGTCGTGCAGGATGTCGAGCTGAGGATCTTCGAGCCGCCGCGGTTCTTCGAAGCCTTTTTGGTAGGCCGGCATTACGACGAGGTGCCGGACATCGTGGCGCGGATTTGCGGCATCTGTCCTGTGGCTTACCAGATGAGCGCCGTTCATGCGCTGGAGCAGATCTTCGCGGTGAGCGTGGAGGGGGCGCTACGGGATTTGCGGCGGATGATCTACTGCGGCGAGTGGATCGAGAGCCATACGCTCCATGTCTACATGCTTCACGCGCCGGATTTTCTTGGTTATGCCAGCGCCATCGCGATGGCCAAAGACCATCCGGAGATTGTGACCCGTGGCCTACGGCTCAAGAAAGCCGGCAATGCCCTGATGACCCTGCTGGGTGGGCGCTCCGTGCACCCGGTCTCGGTGAAGGTCGGTGGGTTTTCGCGCGTGCCGCTACGCCGTGAACTGGAGGGTCTGAAAGAAGAACTCTTGTGGGCACGTGACGCGGCGGTGGAGACCGTCCGCTGGGTTGCGGGATTCGACTATCCTGATTTTGCACAGGACTATACCTTTGTCGCGCTTCGTCCTCCCGATGAGTATCCCTTCAACGAGGGACCGATCCTGTCCAGTGGCGGAGTAAAGATTTCCGCAGTGGAGTTCGAGCACCATTTCAGGGAAGAGCAGGCGCCCTATTCTACAGCCCTCCAATGCAGACTCAACGGAGCCAGCTATTTGGTGGGGCCGTTGGCGCGCCTGAACCTCAATCACGACCATCTGTCGCCCCTGGGGAAGCTAGCCTTGGCGGACACGAGACTGTCTCTGCCTCTGTGCAATCCCTTTCACGCGATCGTGGCCCGCTCCGTCGAAATCCTGTATGCGATCGAGGAGACGCTGCGGATCATCGACAGGTACGAGCCGCCACCCAGCCCTTCGGTCCCGGTGACCGTGCGCGCCGGCACCGGCATGGCGTGCACCGAAGCGCCGAGAGGAATCCTCTATCATCGGTATCGGGTGGATGGTGACGGCCTGATCCGCGAAGCCAAGATCGTTCCGCCCACCTCGCAGAACCAGCGCCGGATCGAAGAGGATCTGCGCGCCTATCTGCCGAGTGTGTTGGATCTCTCGAATGAGCAAGCGGCTATGGGATGCGAAAAAGTCATCCGCTGCTATGACCCTTGCATCTCCTGCGCGACGCATTTTTTGAAGTTGGATATACAGCGTGACAGGTGACGCATGACAAGTGTTGGAGCACGACACCCCGTGCGCATCATCGGAGTCGGCAATCTGTTCAGGGGGGATGATGCGGCGGGGCTGCTAGCCGCGCGGCGATTGAAAGCCCTGGTGGGGGACCGCGCCGACGTGATTGAAGCGGAGCTGGCCGGTCTCGATGTGCTGGACTTGATGGCAGAGGCTTCAGCCGTCATCCTGATCGATGCGGCAAGGAGCGGCCAGCCTGCGGGAACGATCCATCGTCTCAATGCGTCCGCCGGGCCGATCTCGGCAGACCTGTTCCCTCATTCGACGCACGTCCTTAATGCGGTGGACGCGATTGAGATAGGCCGTACATTGGGGCTCCTTCCGCCCCGCGTGATCGTCTACGGGGTGGAGGTCGGTGACACTACGGCCGGCAACGATCTGTCTCCGGCGGTTGCTGAAGTATTGGATCAGGTTGTCGAGCGAGTCGTGCATGAGTTGGAGGGGCTCTCGTGCACGAGTGGCAGCTGATGGCCCAAGTAGTCAAGATGGTGGAGGAGGCGCTCCGCCAGGCTCCCTCTGCGAGACCGTCGGTCGTGAGGCTCAAGGTCAGTACGCAGTCTCATTTCTTCGAGCACGATGCGGCGGCGTTGCAGTCGGTCTTTGCTGCGGCCGCAGAGGGGACGATTGCTGAGCGGGCCGTGCTGGAGATTCTGCCGGTTCCCGTCACCGGCCACTGCCGGCTGTGCGGGACTGCCTGCGAGATGAAAGCGCTGCTGCAATGTTGCCCAGGTTGCGGGGCGGCAAACTTGGATGCGGAGCCAGTCCCCGACGTGGTGCTTCACGAGGTGGTGGTGGAGGGTGACGACCCAGGTGTTCAGACTGAAGGCTGAAGTGGTTTGGAATTTCGAACTCCGGCCTTCAGCCTGAACCCCTTCAGCCTACCTACCTGAGTAGTTTACGGTGGAGGAATGAAACAAGACATCATTGTTCGCCTGCGTGTCACCGTGGAGGGAACGGTCCAGGGGGTTGGATTCAGGCCGTTCACTTTCCGTGTCGCGCAACAACTTGGCGTGGCCGGGTGGATCACAAACAGCTCTTGTGGTGCGCTGCTGGAACTGGAGGGGCCGGTTGGTGCCGTGGAGACATTTCTCGTGCGCCTGCAGACGGAAGCGCCAGCGACAGCGAAGGTCGATCGGCTGACCGTAGAGCCGGCGAGCCCGATGGGAGAGACTGTCTTCGGGATTCGAGACAGTGAAGGCGCGGGTGCGCGGCGCCTGGTGGTGCCGCCCGATCTCGCGATCTGTGCCGATTGCCTGCGTGAGCTGAGCGATCCAATGGATCGGCGCTATCGCTATCCTTTTCTCACCTGTACCCAATGTGGCCCACGCGTCAGCCTCATCACGGACATTCCCTATGATCGCGCCAACACCACGATGAGCCGGTTCGAGCTCTGCATGAGCTGTCGAGTCGAGTACGAAGATCCGACGAACCGTCGCTTCCATGCCGAACCGATCGCCTGTCCGGCTTGTGGCCCTCGGTTGGCCTTGTGGGATGTTCAGGGACACGAGGTGGCTCGTGAACAGGAAGCTTTGCAGCAGGCCTGCGAGATCATTCGACAGGGTGGGATTGTTGCGGTCAAAGGAATCGGCGGATTTCAGCTGTGGGTGGATGCCTGCTCGGATACAGCCGTGCAACGGTTGCGCCTCCGCAAGACAAGACCGGACAAACCCTTCGCGGTCTTATTTTCATCTGTTTCCGCGGTACGAGAATCATGCTCTGTTGCTCCGGAAGAAGAAGTCGTGCTGCTCTCTCCGGGAGCGCCGATTGTGCTGCTGCGGCAGCGCAATCATTCTGGGTTGGCCCCATCGGTGTCCTCCAACACCCCCTTCGTCGGTGCCATGGTGCCGTCCAGCCCGCTCCACCATCTGCTGATGACGGAGTGGCAAGGTCCGGCAGTCGCCACCAGCGGCAACCGCTCCGACGAACCCATCGTGATCGATGAACAGGAGGCGCTCGTTCGGCTCGCCGGGATCGCGGATGCGTTCCTGGTTCACGATCGAGCGATCGCGCGGCCGGTTGATGATTCAGTCGTGCGTGTGGTCGAGGGCGAGCAGTTGATCCTCCGGCGAGCGAGGGGCTATGTGCCTCGCTCGATCAGAGTGCAGGCGCCCCTTACGAACGGGAGCGCGATGGTCCCGATTCTCGCGGTCGGGGGCCATCTCAAGAACACGATCGCGTTGGCGTATGGCGATCGGGTCATGCTGAGCCAGCACCTTGGCGATCTGTCTACGCTGGAGGCTTTCGAGGCGTTTCGCCGCGCCGTCGATGATCTGCAACGGCTGCTTGCTGTCCAGCCCCAACTGGTAGCCTGCGATCTTCACCCCGACTATCGATCAACCATCTTCGCGCAGGAATTCGCCGAGCGCCACGCGGTCCCGCTCGTTCGGGTGCAACACCATCACGCCCATGTCGCCGCCTGTATGGCCGAGCACAACTTAGACGGCGAGGTGCTGGGCGTGGCCTGGGACGGGGGGGGCTATGGTTCCGACGGCACGATCTGGGGAGGCGAATTTCTCATCGCGGGGTATCCAGGCTTCAGGCGTCTCGCCCATCTTCGACCGTTTCGCCTGCCGGGCGGAGAGGCGGCTATGCGCAAACCCTGGCGCTGCGCCTTCTCAGTCCTCTGGGAGACCTATGGAGAGAAGGGAGCCGTTGAAGCGTGTGCTGCCCGGCAATCAGTGAAAGGGGAAGGCGACGCTCTTGCGGCCCTGCTGCACAGAGGGATTGCCTCACCCTGGACCACCAGCATGGGACGACTCTTCGATGCGGTGTCGTCGATTGCTGGCTTGTGTGATGAAGCCAGTTTTGAAGGGCAGGCGGCCATGGCTCTGGAGTTCGCGGCGGAACGGTATGAAAAGAATGCTCCCGGAGATGAGACGGGCTCCCTGTTCGCTATCACAAGAGGTGAGGACAACCCGGCCATGTGGGTCGCTGACTGGCGACCGCTGATCGAGTCGCTTATCAAGGAGCGGCGCGAAGGAAGTAGTTCCGAGCGGATCGCGTATCGGTTCCATCTTGCGTTGGCGGATCTGATCGGTCAGATTGCGGAGCACGCTGCGTTGCCGCGTGTGGTGCTGACCGGCGGATGCTTTCAGAATGTCCTGTTGCTTCGGCTCGCGCGTCGCCGATTAGAGCAAGCAGGGTTTACCGTCTACAGCCATCGCCAGGTGCCGCCCAACGATGGGGGGCTCTCGCTGGGCCAGGCGGTCGTGGCGGCACACGGGTCCGGTGAGGAGTGAAGCATGGGGAGTGAGGAGCGGAAAAGCTTCATGGAAAGTTGGCAGATGTGAGGGATAACACATGTACCGTCGTGTGATGGCGTTTGACTTTGACGGGACGCTTGCCGTGGATGGGGTGGTGCCCCGTGACCTCGAATGCGCACTTGAGCGATGCCGTGCTGCAGGCTATGCGCTGTTTCTTGTCACGGGCCGGCGCTTTGAGACCGTCCCACTTGGCCGCCTGGGCGACGTGTTCACCGGTGTGGTGTGGGAGAATGGCGCAGTCTTAGTGCATACCGCCACCGGTGAGGTCTATCTGCCATTCGGGCAGCTCGAGGAACGCCTCGTGAAAGCGCTTGAGGACGCTGAGATTCCCCTCGAACGGGGATTGGCCATTGCGGCGACCTGGGTGCCGCACGACCAAGAAGTGTGGCGCGTGCTCAGCGCCCACGGTGGCGGCGCAGCGGTCGAGTATAACAAAGGGGCGGTGATGGTGCTGCCCTCTGGAGCGGCGAAGGGGACGGGCTTAGAGCGACTCCTCACCATCTGCGGGTTCTCAGCGCACAATTTGGCGGCGTTCGGTGATGCCGAGAACGATGTCTCGATGCTCCGGCTGGCCGAAATCGGGGTAGTCGTGGGGGACGCCGTGCCGGCGGTTCAGGAGATGGCCGATGTCGTCGCGTCTCGTCCGGGGCCGGCAGGCGTGCTGGAAATTCTGGACCGCTACCCCTTGGCCGGTCAATATCTCGACGTGCCCTTGCGCCGGGAGCGGCGCATTGTGATCGGGCGGGATAAGGCGAACATCGAGGTGTCACTGCCGGGGTCTCGTCTCGCTGGGCGAAACCTTGGGGTGTTCGGGGACTCAGGCACAGGCAAGTCCTGGGTGGTTGGCCTCCTGGCCGAAGGGCTGCACCACGAGGAGTATCAGGTCCTGCTGGTGGACCCTGAAGGAGACTTCCGCGGTCTTCGGGCGCTCCCGCGATTTGTGGCTCTAGAGGGAGATCGTGTATCCATGCCGGTCCCGTCGGCCGTGGTGGCCTTGCTGGAAACTGGGAGCGTGTCGGTGGTGTTGGATCTCAGCCGATATCCCGTCACCTTGCGCATTCCGTACGTGGCCGAGTTGGTGCGCGCGCTCCGTCCGTTGCGGGAGCGCAAGTACCGGCCCCATTGGATTGTCTTGGACGAAGCCCAACAGCTGTTCCCGCCGAACGGGGGAGAGGCGGCGGACGCGGTGGCCCCTCTGTTGGAACAAGGTGGATGGGCCGTCGTTTCGTATCGACCTGATCGTCTTGATCCGAGGGTGCTCCGTTCAGTGCACCATTGCCTGGCGACTCGACTGGTTGAGCCTGAAGCGGTCCGGGCGGTGCAAGAGCATTGTGGGGAGTGCGGGCTTGGAGAGGTGAACTTCGCGGAGATTCCTCCCGGCGAGATACTCTTGTGTGACGGCCAAGTGGCCCGCTTGCGACCGGCTCTCCGCCGGGTCCCGCATATCAGGCACTTCTACAAGTATCTCGAGGGGCCGCTGCCTCCTGGCAAGCGCTTCTGGTTTCGGGACGCGCAGGCGGGTGTGGGGCAGGAAGCGGCCAGCCTGTATGAGTTCGTACAGCTCATCCCGACGGTGCCGTGTGCAAGTTTGGAGTATCACGACCGTCGAGAGGATTTCTCACGGTGGGCTGAAGGGGCCCTTGGCGATGCAGATCTTGCCGCACGCCTGCGGAAGCTGGCGCATCGGCAGCTCACAGGGAAGACGCTCCGGGAGGCCCTCCGGCAGACGGTGGCGGTGCGGTACGAGGAGCTGAATGCGCTACGCTAAGTGGTCACGACAAGAAGACCACACGAGTCATGCCTGCTCGCCTCTCCCGAGTTCACGTCGCCAGGTGCCGCCCAATGACGTGGGACTCTCTCTTGGACGGGCGGTCGTGACGGCGGCTCATTTTTCAAACAGAAGGTAATAGGAATGTGCTTAGCGGTTCCGGGGCAAGTCCTCAGTATCGCGGATGACCAACTCCGGACCGCGACGGTATCCTTCGGCGGCACCATGAAAGAGGTCTCGCTTGCGCTCGTGCCAGAAGCGGATGTCGGAGACTATGTGATCGTGCATGTGGGATTTGCCATCAGCAAACTGGATGAGGCGGCGGCGCGACGAACTTTAGAATTGATGGCGCAGCTCGATGGGCGAGAGGCGAGAGGCCATGAAATACGTTGACGAGTACCGAGATCGCACACTTGCGGCGACGTTAGCGGATCGCATCACGCAGATGGTGCGCCGTCCCTGGACGATCATGGAAGTCTGCGGCGGGCAAACCCATGCGATTGTGCGGTTCGGTCTCGATGCCTTGTTGCCGCCGAACCTCACCCTGGTGCATGGGCCGGGCTGTCCCGTCTGTGTTACGCCGATCGGCTTAATCGACCAGGCGCTCCAACTCGCGTCGTTGCCGCGCGTGATCTTCTGCTCTTTCGGGGACATGCTGCGCGTGCCTGGCTCGCAGGGGGATCTGTTCGGCGTCAAGGCGGCGGGGGGAGATGTCCGCATCGTCTATTCGCCGCTGGATGCGTTGGAGCTAGCCCGCGCGAACCCTGATCGCGAGGTCGTGTGTTTTGCGGTGGGTTTCGAGACGACTGCGCCGGCCTATGCGATGGCGGCGATCCAGGCGCGGCGCCTAGGTCTCACCAACTTCAGTCTGCTCGCGGCCCATGTGCTCGTGCCGCCGGCGATGGAAGCCATTCTGTCCGCTCCCGGCTGTCTCGTGCAGGGTTTTCTGGCGGCCGGTCATGTCTGTACGGTCATGGGCTATGAAGAGTACGAAGACCTGGCGCGACGCTATCGCGTGCCCATCGTGGTCACGGGGTTTGAGCCGATCGACATCCTGGAAGGGATTGCGATGCTGGTTCGCCAATTGGAAGAAGGACGGGCAGTCGTCGAGAACCAGTACGCCAGGTCGGTGCGTCGCGAGGGCAACGTGGCGGCGCAAGCGGCCGTGCGAGAAGTCTTCGAACCAACGCTGCGGGCCTGGCGTGGCATCGGCGACATTCCTCAGAGCGGCCTGAGGCTCACGCCGGCCTATGCCGGCTTCGATGCGGCGGTGCGATTTCGTGACGCGCTCGCTCAAGCCGGTTCGGTGGGCGCAGAAGATCCCGACTGTCGGAGCGGTCTGGTGTTGCAAGGCTTGCTCAAGCCGCCGGACTGCCCGGCCTTCGCCACGCGCTGCACGCCGGAGCGGCCATTAGGCGCGCCGATGGTGTCCAGCGAAGGGGCCTGCGCGGCCTATTATCGCTATAGACGGGGTGCGGGGCATGGGGCGAGAGGCGAGAGGCAATCGGCATAGCGAAAGGGAATGGGAGAAAGGATTCCATGGCAGACGATCAAGCGCTGCACCTGCATTGTTCCGTGCCGGTGAGAAGCGCGACCGTGCAGCTGGCTCATGGCGGGGGCGGGCGCCTCATGCAGGAGTTGATTCGGGACGTATTCGTCCGGGCTTTTGACAACCCGATGCTGGCGCAGTTGCATGACGGCGCGGTGTTTCCGGTCGAGCAGGGCGCCCTCGCGTTCACCACGGATTCCTACGTCGTGTCTCCATTGTTCTTCCCAGGCGGGGACATCGGGAGCTTGGCGGTCCATGGCACGATCAACGATCTCGCAATGTGCGGCGCCATGCCGCTGTATCTAAGTGCTGGGTTTATCCTGGAAGAAGGCCTCAGCATGGAAACGCTGCGGAATGTGGTGGACTCCATGGCCAAGGCGGCGAAAGAGGCGGGGGTGCGGGTCGTGACCGGGGATACAAAGGTGGTGGATCGCGGCAAAGGCGACGGGATTTTTATCAACACCGCCGGGGTTGGCGTTATGCCGCCTGGTATTCGCATCGGCCCACAAGAGGTGAAAGCAGGTGATGCGATCTTGCTAAGCGGCGATCTTGGCTCGCACGGCTTGGCCGTGATGAGCGTGCGTGAAGGGTTGCGCTTCACCGGCGAAATCGAAAGCGACTCGGCGCCGTTGCATCGGGTCGTGCGTGATCTGCTGGAATGCGGAGTGCCTGTCCATTGCCTGCGCGATCTGACTCGCGGCGGCCTGGCCAGTGCGCTCAATGAACTCGCGGTCGGAGCGAACGCGGGTATGACCATTGAAGAACCGCTCATTCCTGTGCGCGAGTCCGTGCGCGGCGCGTGCGAACTGCTGGGGCTCGATCCCTTGTATGTCGCGAACGAAGGACGGTTTATTGCCTTCGTCCAGGAATCGCATGAGGATGAGGCGTTGGCCGCCATGCGTCGGCACAAGGTCGCGCACCAGGCGGTTCGGATCGGCACGGTCACGGAGGACTGCCCTTCGATCGTGGTGTTGCGCACGGTGCTGGGCACACACCGCATTCTCGATCTGCTGTCGGGGGAGCAATTGCCTCGCATTTGCTGACAGGCGGCAGACAAGAAAGGCCAATGGCGAGAAAGGGAGTTGTATGGAGGGATTAGGGTTTCTGGGATTGTTAGCGGTCCTTGTGGGGCTGGTGGGGCTCTTTGTCCTCTATAAGGGGCGGCAGAAGCGGCTCTAGCTCTTTCACCGTGGGGGGGGAGAATACGGACGTAGCGAAAGGCAAAGGCCGGGGACATCCGTATACGGCCAGACGATGAGACGAAAGATAGTCACATACAGACGAGAGGAAGGTGGTGCATGATGACACGAACACGTCAGATCTCCAGTGTTTTCAGCCGAGGGCTCGTCGCGCTCGCGTGCCTGGTTGTATTCCAAGCCGGTCCGGTGACGGCCATTGATTCCATCGATGTGGCGCAAGAGCAACAGCTCGAGATCGTCATGCGAGATTCGGCCTTCCTCCTGACCAAACCCGCCCCGATCCGACCTGGATTGCCCACGGTCATCGTCCTCCGCAACGAAGACATTATCCGGCATGGCTTCACGTCGCCCATGCTGATAGGACTTCTGGTGCATGCGGAAGGCGAAGGGATCGCCTCCTATGGCAAGGGCGTCGAGGGCTTCTATGTCGATCCCGGGAAAACCCTGGTGATCCGGTTTACGACCGAACGCCCAGGCAGTCACCCCTTTCGCTGCGATCTCCATCCGCAGATGAAAGGGGAGTTCCTCATGCTGGATGTCCAGGCGGCGTAGCCGCACGAGCAATCGTGACGATGGCTTTTGAAGAGATCTTCTGGGGGTTTCTGATCGCGTTGGGCGCTGGAGCGCTCATCGGTCTGCAACGCCAGCAGTCCAGGGACGAGGAGAAAGGCCCCGGCGTCGGCGGCGTTCGGACCTTTCCGCTCATTGCGTTGGCCGGCGCCCTCTCCGCATTTGTCGCACATACGATGGGGATGTGGCCCATGCTGGGCGCCATGGGGGTGATCGGCGTCTTCCTGGCCATCTCGCAGTATCACGAGTCGAGCCGAAGCGCGGATCCAGGGGTTACCACACAAGTGGCGGCCCTCATCACCTTTCTCCTGGGGGCCCTGGCTCTCGCGCCGGGGATTCCCTTGCCTGTCGGCGACCGCTATATTCTGATTGTCGCCAGTGCCGGTGTGGTGATGGCCTTCTTCTCGCTGTTGTCCTTTTTCCCTGGACCAATCGCCCCCTGTTGGGCGCCGTGCTCCTGACTTTCGCCTTGCAAATGGGCACCATCTATATTCCCGCGCTCAACCCGATCTTCAAGACCGAGCCGCTGGATCCGGATGAGTTGCTGCTTAGTATAGTCCTGTCGTCCGTGGTGTTCATCGGCGTCGAACTCCAGAATTGGATAACCCAGCGAGGGTGGCTGACGTGGGCATGAAGCAGGGGACGATGCCGGATGCCGCAGCGCTGACCTGCCTCGGCGTGCTATGGGATGGGAGCCTGGCCGGTGCAACTTCGGATGAGTCTTCGGTGCAAGCCGCGCTCGCCGCCCATGTGCGCACTCCGCCGGCGATCTCGGCCCACGGAGCTAAAGGATTCGGCCGGCCTGAACGCCGCCGCCGAGTTCCTCTCCCAACACCTCGCCTCGTTTGGCTATGAGGTGACGGCGCAGACCTATCCGGTGGGGCAATTGGCGGTCCGCAACATCGTCGCCGAGCGGCGGGGGGCGGAACAGCCCGATCGCGTGATCGGAGCCCGTTATGATTCGGTCGCGGACTCGCCAGGTACGGACGACAATGCGAGCGGGGTAGCGGTGTTGTTGGAGCTCGCGCGCCTTCATGCGCAGACACGCTTCCGGAAGACCGTGCGGTTCGTGGCCTTTACATTAGAGGAGCCGCCGTTTTTCCGCAGCCGGCACATGGGCAGCCGCATCTACGCGCGCTTCCCCAAGGAGTGAGGAGAATAGGTCGAAGCCATGCTCTGCCTCGAATCAGTCGGGTACTATGCAGAAGAGCCGGGAAGGCAGTCGTTTCCCTGTCTTGTGTTTTGGCTGCGCTGGCGCTATCCGACGACCGGCAACTTCGTCACGATCGTCAACAATACCGACTCGCAACCATTGCAGATACAGGTCCGGGATGGGCTCACAGCTCATATAGACTTACTGGTTGAGACCTACACCGGGCCCTGGTGGGTGCCGGGTCTAGACTGGTCCGATCATGGAGCGTTCTGGAGTGAGGGCTACCCGGCCGTAATTGGTGACGGACACGGCTCTGTTCCGCAATCCCCACTACTATCGCCCCACCGATCTACCTGATACGCTGGATTACTGGGCCATGGCCCAGTTGATACTTGGTACGCGGCCTCGCCGGCACCCTCCCGGGGCTGGATGAGCGCCGGTGATCGGATGAACGCGATCATCGTCCTGTGGATCGCCGGAGCCATCGCGCTGCTGCCCGTACTCAATCTCGGGCTCATCAATCCAGCAGGTGGCGGATTGAGCTGGGAACAACCCTGTCGAGACCACGGAGGGAACAGTCGATGCAGAGCAGAGGTTCTCGATCCGTGCTTGCCCCCCTGCTGATTGCGCAGTTCTTGGGGGCGTTCATCGATAATGCCTGGAAATTGATCGTGGCGTTCTTGGGAATCAGGAGCGTGGCAGAGAAGTTTGGAAGTGCTGGGCCTGAGTTCGAAGCCGCGGCGCAGACGCAGGTGACCGTGGCTTTTCTGGTCTTAGCGTTGCCGCTGATGCTGGTGTCGCTTCCGGCCGGGATTCTCTCCGATCGAATGAGTAAACGCACGCTAATCATTGTTTTGAAGGGGGTCGAGGTGGCGCTCATGGCAGGCGGGACGCTTGCCCTGCTGGCCGATCCGGCCGGCGGCCTGGTATTCCTCTTCATTGTGCTCGGTCTCACAGGGGCGCAAAGCGCGCTCTTAAGTCCCGCTAAATATGGAATTCTTCCTGAACTGCTTCCGCAGGAGCAACTCCCTGAAGGAAACGGTCTCCTGGAAATGTGGACTTTCTTTGCCATCATCTTGGGGACCTACTCGGGAGGCCTGTTGCTCGGGCTCGCAGGCAACGCGCCTTGGCTGGCGGGATTGGCGTTAACCGTGCTGGCACTGGCGGGGTTTCTGGTCTCCTGGGCGATCCCGATCGTGCCGCCCGCCAGATCGGAGGGTGGCGTGAGCGCCGCGGTGCGGGGCGCCTGGGCCGCGATACGCGCCGACCGGGTTCTTCGGGGCGCGGTCGCCGGGACGATCTTCTTCTGGGCGTTGGCGAGCCTGGTCAGTCAGGATATCCTGGTCTACGCCAAGGCGGTCTTGGGCCTCTCCGAAGCCATGGTCGGCCTGCCGCTCACCGTGCTCGCGTTCGGGATCGGAGTGGGAAGTTTGCTGGCAGGCAGGCTGTCGCGGGGCACTGTCGAGTACGGCTTGATCCCTTCTGGCGCCTTGGGCATCGCGTTGGTAACCTTGCTGATCGGTTTGCATGCGCCGGGTGTGGGGGGTACCTTTCTGTTGATGGCCTTGCTCGGTCTCGCCAGTGGATTGGTGGTCGTTCCGCTGAACGTGCTGATTCAATGGAAGTCGCCGGGTGATCGGCGCGGGGCCGTGATCGCCTTTTCCAATGTTTTCGTATTTGGCGGTGTCATAATCGGGTCTTTGAGCGTCGAGATGCTTTCCCGTCTCGGTCTTTCGCCGAGGGAAATCTTCCTGGCCGCATCGGGCATCGCGGGAGCTGGTGCGCTCTGGGCGCTGTGGCTGCTTGGCCGGGCGTTCCTATCATTCGTGGCTGGAGTCGTTTTCCGGGTGGGTGGCGGTCTTTCGGATTCTCCGCAGGACCGCGAGTGAGACTGTGCGGTGTCCTGAACGCGTTCTTCCGGTCTTTGACGGCGTCCCGTAGGCCATGATGCATGGAAAGGCGTCACAACATGCAACGGTCGCGTGATTCGATCGCAGCGGTACTCTGCTTCTCGGTCAGCCTTCTGCTCTCGGCCTGTGCCTCGCCGGTCGAGGGCTGGTGGCCGCCGTCTCCGGACTCCGCCGCGCAAACCATCTACGTGTCGCTCGATACGTGGCATGCCGTCATCGCCTTACCGGTTCAACCAGCAGGCTACGATCAGCCGTCGCCATTCAGTTTCGAGAAAGGAACTTCGCCACAGCACTCATCGCGCAGCACGCAGCACTTCTATGAAGAATGGGGCTATGCCGAGCGCGCCTGGTATCTGGAGGACCGGCGAGGCCTAACCGGGATGTTGCGGGCGCTCTTCTGGCCGACCGAGGGGGTTGTCGAAGTCGGGCAGTATGAGCAGGTGTGGGCGGATCGCACGCCGCAGCCGCCTTCCGATCTCTTCGTCTTTCGGGTGAGCGACGAGGGGTTTCGGCGATTGCGCCGTCATCTGCGTGCGACCGTTTCCGGTGATGAACCCATCGCCTCGCTGAGTCGATCTACCTTCTATCCCGCTGTCCGTTCCTACCATGTGTTGCATACCTGTCACCAGTATGCGGCGTCTGCGCTGCGCGAAGCCGGCTTGCCGATCTCAGCACTCTGGGCCTTCAACCGGACCAGTCTCGCCTGGCAACTGCGGCGGACGGCCCGCGTGGATTCTGGATATGCGGTAGAGGCCTCACCGGATGAGCCGATGAAGTGAGTTTCACGAAGACCGCATTGTCGTCATCGGTTCGTTGATGCGTCTCCCAAGAGTGACCAGAGCAACCAATGTCCCCTGACAGTGACGACACTGGCAGGTCGGGAGGGCGATCTCGCGTGAGGCGTTCGGCGACAGACTCGTTGCCGGCGTTGTCCCGTTACTCCCCAGGCAACTCCATCAGCGCCTCTTCACGCCGGTCGCGCTCTTGTGCGAGTGGTTGCGTCGTCCCCTATATGGTGAGGGGCCGCCTCTCTCTCTACAATCATCTCGCAGTGGCATCCAATTTGCTCAGTTCCTCTGAGACCAGAGGTCCTTGGAGGCATTGCAGGGAGGAGGTGTCATGGCACGCAAAGCGACAGCAGAAGAGTTGATCATGGAAGCGTTGGCGGTTGCGCAAGGCACAGGCTGCTCCTTCGAGCAGCTCATCACTGTGTGCCAGGGGCTTTCTTGGAATCAGATCTTTTCCGAGGTGGACCGGTTGAGCCGGGAGAGACGGGTTCAGCTCAGCCAAGAAAAACCGGGTGTCTACCATATCAGATTGGAGAAGCTAACGAGTTCCACACCGGTCGGCTCAGGTGGCCGCGCAGGCATAGGGCCTGAGTTCGCCGAAGAGAAGCGGAAGGATCACGGTGGGTGCCGCCGCTGCGGAGGGTTGCTCGTCCCGGAACAATTGCCTGAAGTCTTGCTCGACAGTGGTCCGGTCGAGGTCTGGGGCTGGCGTTGCGTGCAGTGCGGGCATGTTGTGGACCCCGTGGCTCAGGGCCGGTATGCGGAACAGGGGCGCGTGGCTCGCCGACCCACGTCACCGCGGTTGCCGCAATAGGGCTATGCCGGTCAGCTTCGCTCCCTCAATCTCATGGAAGACCGAACAGGGGAACTAGGGCGTGACCGACGATACGCTGGCTGTGGGTAGGATCGGCAGGGTAACGGCTCGCCGCATGAAGACGGTGAGCCGCATGAACGTGTGCGTCTGGTCTTGTGCGATTCTGATCGGAGTGATGCTGGGATAAGGGCAGGCAAGGGGGGAAAGCCCTTCTGCCTTGCCGCGGGTCTTTGAGCAGGCCCGACTCGGTATGGAGTTGGGCGAAATCTTGCGACTCAAGCCAGGTCTGGAGAAGACCAGACGGCGAGAAGCGGGGACGATCCTCCTGACAGGCAGTCCTGCCGACCGCCATCTCAAGCGGGTGGAGCACCGGTTCTTTTCTGCCCGACTGTATGAAATCCGAATCTCCTACCGGATAGATCGGCTCCCGCAGGGAGCCGTTGGATTGCTGGCACAGCTAAAAGACGCCTATGGCCCACCGAGGTTGGATCGCGAAGAGGATTTCGACCGGGAGCATGGAGACCTCAGCCGCTGGGGAACGGTCTGGGAAGACGCGCAGACCCGTCTCGTCCTCTTGGAGCGGCACTATGTCCACGACGCGCATGTGCTGATCGCGCTTACGTTGACGATGACCGATCAGGAACTTGCGCGCCGGTATGACGCCGCTCAAGAGGAGCAGGCACGCCGGAAATGGTGCAAGGTTCCGATCCCAACGCCGGAGCGCAGGCCCGTCGCGAAGACGGAAGCTCCTTCGGACGCAAGCAGGTAAGAGCGAGGAAACAGAATGGGGAGGTCCAGATATGAAGGGCTCATCGAGAGGATGGAGAAAGGCGGCGCCGTCGCGAAGGGGAGGCGTTGCGCTGGGTGTGATCGCACTCTTGTTGTTCGGGTTCGTGAATTGTTCCCAGGGAGAGAGCTCCGGCGTGTCGTCCCCTCCGCCGGTGATCTCTGCGGCTCCTACCAAGACGGTTGGGATCGCGCTGGCGAACGAAACCTTTATTGCCGTGGCGAAACAGGCGAACGCATCGGTCGTCACCATCGCTTCGACACGCAAGCGTGCCGCCCGCCAGCAGCCATTTCCCGGACCCTCCCCCTTCTTCGACGATCCGTTCTTCCGGCGATTTTTCGGTGAGCCGTTCGAGCGACGGTTTCCGGCTCCTCAAGAACGGCAGGAGCAAGGGCTCGGATCCGGCGTCATCGTGAACGCGGACGGCTATATCGTGACCAACCATCACGTGATCGAACAGGCCGAGGAGATCATCGTCCTGCTGCCGGACAAACGCCGCCTGAAAGCGACACTCATCGGCGCCGACCCGAAGACCGACCTTGCCGTGGTCAAGATCGAGGCGGCCAATCTCCCGACGCTCCCCTGGGGCGATTCGAGCCGGCTGCAAGTGGGTGAGGTCGCCCTGGCGGTCGGGAATCCGTTCGGGCTCAATCAGACCGTCACGATGGGCATCATCAGCGCGGTGGGCCGGGCCAACATGGGCATTGTGGACTATGAAGATTTCATCCAGACCGACGCAGCCATCAATCCCGGCAATTCCGGCGGCGCGCTCGTCAATTTGAACGGGGAACTCATCGGCATCAGTACGGCGATCTTTACGAGGACGGGCGGCTACATGGGGATCGGCTTCGCCATTCCGAGCAACATGGTCCGCAGCGTGATGACCAGCCTGATCAAGCACGGGAAGGTCGTCCGCGGGTGGCTGGGAGTCTCCATCCAGGAGCTCACAGATGAGCTGGCCAAACAATTCGACGTGGTAGAAGCGAAGGGTGCGCTGGTCTCCGATGTGATGGAGGACAGCCCGGCCGCGAAAGCGAAACTGGAGCGCGGCGACATCATCACGGCGTACAACAATGTGGCTGTGAAGGACCCGGTGCAGTTGCGCTCCTTGGTCGCAGACACGGAACCAGGCACGACGGTCACCGTGACTATTTTCAGAGACAAGAAGATGAGGGACGTCAAGGTTGCCATCGGTGAACTGCCAAAGACCGTCTCCAAGGCGCGCGGTCCAGGCGAGAGGGGACGGGGCGAGCATGCGCTGGCCGGCGTGGGAGTCGAACCTCTCGCGCCGGAAGATCTGAAACGTCTCAAAATCGACGGGGGCGTGGCCGTGACCGAAGTCGAACGTGGCAGTCCGGCGGATCGGGCCGGGCTTAGGCAAGGCGACATCATCCGAGAAATCAACCGGAAGAGAGTGCGCACAGTCGAGGACTTCGAGCGCCTCGTGGACAAGCTGGAGCCGGAAGCTTCGGCCCTGCTGCTCGTGCATCGCGGCACGGCGTCGATCTTTCTGTCGATCAAACCGGAATGAAATGCCCGAGGCGGCGTTCTTGTGGCGGGCCTTCCAATCGGGAGACACGGATTGCCGCTCCGGCAAGCTCGATCCCATCCATGATCTGAATGAGCCGATGCGCATCGTTCGGATTCGAGACTTCGATGACGGCAGATCCGACCGACCGGCCCTGGGCGTTGACGACCAGCGCACTGCGGAGAAAGCCGGGACACCATGCGAAGAGGGTGGCCACTTCGTGATGGGTCAGACGTGAGGGGAGAAGATCGACTGCCAAGAGGGTAGACATCGGACGCCTCCTTTGGTGGGTCATACGTGCTGGCGAGGGCTACGCGTCATAATGCAATGTCGATACCGATCACGGCTAGCACCGCGGAGGTCACGTCTCGCTGAGTGAATAGATCTGCGACGGGAACCGGCTGGGGAGCCCGGAACCCGCAGCCGGTCATGTTCTAGCCCGGCGAGTGCGATCAAGATCTCGTGCGTGTCGTGATCCGGAGCAGTATGAAATGCCGTCCCTCCTGTTATGGGGTTTACGGGGCAGTCTGCGCCAGCAAGAAGTTTGTGTGGATGGGCGACTAGTCCGCAAGGCAAGAGAAGAGATCCTCCCTCACGTCTAATTTCCTGGACAGGGAAGCCGCAGGAAGGAACAACAGGAGAACGCAGTGCGCGGACACACGGGCCGGGTGCATGAGCGCACAGAATTTGAAGGTATCCAGCTCAACATGATTCGTACGACTGTTTCCAGAAGCCTGGGGCGTTTGGCGTCAGGCCGCACAGCATGGCTGACGCTTCCCTCCCCACAGAGTTGAACGCACCTCTTCAGCCTGGTGACGATCGTTCGCTTGCCACCTTGTTCTATCTGTTGTGCCCCAACCATTTCGCGCTCGCGCTGTGACCGGCATGCTAACTGCACTGCCTGATTGCGACATCGCGGCGACGATCCTGAGTGGGAAAAAGAAGGACGTATAGACGGGATGCATGACTACAGAGCAACAGATCGTATCCTGGACCGGGCTGCGCGCAATCCCGAGTGCGCCATCGAAGATGGCATGCGCTTCTGTCTGGCATCCTGCCTGGAACCAGGCGTTCAGTGAAATCGATTGGATGAGTCGAACTGGGCAGGTGGGGTTGATGGTGAAAGGGCCAGGACTGTATGCGGTGACCACGGCCACGCTGCCGACAAGGATGACAGCATGACGATGCATAAACTTGTGATCACGCTCGCTGTCGTTGGCGGTCTGGTGTTGGCGTTTGGAAACGAGGCCTGGAGCGACGAGAAGGCTGGAAAGAACAAAGCGGAGACAAAGGACAAGATCGAGATGGCGGCGGCGGCAAAGGTCACCATCGAGCAGGCTGCCAAGACTGTCTCCGATAAAGTGCATGGCAAGGTTATCGAGGCGGAGCTTGAGAAGAAGCATGGGAAGCTGGTGTGGGAAGTCGAGGTGGTGACATTGGAGAACAGACTCCTGACCGTGCATGTGGACGCGGATTCTGGCCGCGTCATCGATGTGGAAGAGAAAGAGGCAGAACGGGAGAAACCGCGCGAACGCAAGCGGGAGCATCAGCCATGAACGATGAGACGCCGAGAGGAAATCTCATGGATCGATCGAAGCTGTGGCTGATCATAGGGATGATCGGCGCGCTTTCGCTGGTCGGATGCACGCGGCACTATACGGGCGAGCACCTTACTCCATTCACGGCCAAGGTTGTGCTCAGCGGGTTGGGGATTGTCGGAGAAGCCACGCTCCTCGAAGCACGCGAAGGCCGGGTGCGCCTTCTGCTCACGCTGACTGGGACGCCGGCCAGCAAGCTGACTCCGGGACGTCATGCCATCCACATTCATGAGACGGGACAATGCGAGCCTTTTTCCGCCGCGCAGGGGCACTTCGATGGGAATGTGGACTCGGCCGCCAATCCTCAGGCCAATGTCAGTCCCGGCTTAGAGAACCATCCGTACCATCTCGGCGACCTTCCAAACCTTTTGGTGACCGAGTTGCCGAACGGGGAGCGCAGGGGCTCGCTGATCACAGTGACCAGCCGCATCACCTTGTCGCCGGGACTCAATACGCTGTTCGACCAGGACGGCAGCGCCCTCGTCATCCATGAGCTGGAGGACCAGTATCTTCCTGATCCGCCGAACAAAGACGCGCCCGGTGGACCCAGGATTGCTTGCGGCGTGATTATAAAAGGGTAACTCGGCACAATCGGATCGGGATCGGCTGAGATGGGGCGGAGGAAATCGTCTGACAAGCCGGGAGTCACCGATGGCGAGCGGAGCGGCTCTTCTCGGTTTCGCGATCATGGCGATAGGCCTCCGGGCGATCGCATCGTCCGGAGAGGATTCCTGGTTCCTGTGGTGTTTGGCGATGAGGCGCGCGCGCGTCCTGGTCTGAAACGCCCCAACCGTTTGCGGCATTCTTTTCGCTGCGTGGTAATCGCCCGATATAACGTGTGGACTTTCAGGGGTCTTATTCCAATGCCTGGTGGTGTGTCGCTGGCATTGAGCGTGCAGTCCATTGCTCAATGAGCGATGGTGCAGGATTTCTCCGGGGGAGCGAGAGGAGCAGGTTATGAATATGAAGAACAGGCTGAACGTATTCGCGTATGGACTGATGTTGTGCCTGACAGCCGGGTTGATCGAGTCATCCGCACTCGCTGAATCGCGCGTCACGATGCGGATTGTCCAAGGCGAGGTGGTCGCCACGAATCTCAAGGATGACCCCCCGGCCATCGTCGTGAAAGTGACGATGCCGAACCGGGAGGAACTCATCGTCGGGGCGACGGTGCCACCAGGTACTCACGTGTCGAGAGGCAAACGGGCGGTCGCGCTGGCCGAAATTCACGTGGGGGAGAAAGTCGTGCTGGGGTATCTGAAGCAGCCGGACGGTCTGACGGCTCGATCGATTCATGTCCAATAATGAGGAGGGGATGTCGCATGGGGCCTCTATCCGTGATACGCGCGACGGGTCTAATCGGGTGCGTGATCTTGCTGGAGATGCTGGCCGGATGCGCCGGCCGGAGAATCAACACCTCGGTGTCGGATCAGACATTTGTGCCCGGGCTATCGCCGCGGGTTGACGCGCCGGTCGTCGAGCAAGCGAAGGTCGAAGAAGCGACGGTGGCGCCTGTTGTGCCAGTGCCGCCCGCGTCCGTGGAGCTACCGAAGGGGGAACCTTCCGTTTCGCCCAAACCCCCTGCTGCTACGGTGGCGCCGCCCGCGCCGGCGCGGGTGGAAGAAGCGCGAGTCGCAGAAGAACCAATGGCACCGGCTCCCGCAGTCCAGCCGCTGTCGCTGGCCGATGTCTATTTCGACTTTGATCAGTATACCGTTCGGACTGAGGCGCAAGCGGTTCTGGAAGCCAATGCGCGGGCGCTGAAACAGGATCGTGCCGTCAAGATTATGATCGAAGGCCACTGCGATGAACGCGGGACGCTGGCCTATAACATGGTTTTAGGCGAGCGGCGAGCCAACGCGGCGAAGCGCTACTTGCAGGAGTTGGGTGTGCCTGCGTCGCAGCTCGAGACGGTGAGTTATGGCAAGGAACGGCCATTTTGCGCGGAACATAGTGAGGCCTGCTGGCAGTCGAATCGCCGCGCGCATTTCAGAAAGCCGTAAGAACGCCGGTCCTGCCTGGTTTCCACCGCCGGTCGATCGCAGGGGCGCAGGAAGCGGGGCCGGATCGCACAAGAGGGAGGTCATGTATGCGGAGTCTGATCGCATCGTTCGTTTCTGGTGTCGCCCTGATGGGTGCAGTCGGTTGCGCCGGGAAAGGCAACATCATTCCCATTCAGCTTCAGCCGGCCCCGCTCAGTGCGGGCCACGCGGCCAAACCGCCGGACGCCGTGCGGGTGTCGGTCGCGCCCTTTGAAGACCAGCGTCAGGAGAAGAATCGCCTCGGGGTCCGCACCCACCTGTGGGGAGGCGAAAGCGTGTTCAATGTGCCGGGCGGCTTGCCCGGCGAGGCGGCGGCGCAGGCGTTGGCGGACTATCTGGCGGCGAGAGGCTGGCAGGTCGTTAAGCCAGGCACCGCGGACAATCATGCCGATGTGATCCTCTCCGGGAGGATCCTGGATCTTGCGGTGGACGCCAAGAGCGGCGTCGGGTCGACGAAATTGACCGGCAGCTCCAGGCTGGCTGTTCAGGCGAGGAATACCGGCGACGAGAGCCAGGTGCGGATGACTTTGAGCAGCGCGGGCTCGGACCGCGTGTTCTGGTTCGTACCGGACGATGCCCAGGCGTTACTCAATGACATCCTTAACGAGAGCTTCGACAAGCTCATGCGCGACGTAAAGGTTGAACAGCGCAGGCTTAGGCTGCAATGACTATCGCGACGAGCAGCGTCGCCCGCGCGGCATCGTGGGCGCACGCGGGCCTGGCGAAGACTTCCGTGAGTTCCGGATTCCCTTCGAGGCCATCGCGACACTGTTACGGGAACGGATGTTGAGGGACTTGTGGAAGTGAGCGCGACGCCGTGCAGGGAAGGCTGGAAGCCGTGGCCTGGTCAAGTGGCGGAATGTTGCCGGTGTTCACGGAGGTCATCGAGCGCACGATGGACTACCAGGTTCGATCAGGTGATACGGTGCTGGGGATCGCCGGACGGTTCGGAGCGGACTGGCAGGCCGTGGCGCAGGCCAACGGTTTGAGAAATCCGGACCGCATCTATCCGGGCCAGCGGCTCATGGTCGAGATGAGGCGCATTGTCCCGGGTCTGTTGGAGCACGGGGTCATCATCAATGTGCCGGAAGCGATGCTCTACTATTTTGAGAACGGTAGGGTGGTCTTCTATGCCGGTGTCGGGCTCGGCAAGCCGGGCCGCTGGCGTACGCCGACGGGGCCATTCGTCGTCCGCACGAAGGAACGCCACCCGACTTGGGAAGTGCCCTTGTCGATTCAGCAGGAAATGGAAGCCGAGGGGCGGGTCGTGCTCACTCGCGTGCCACCCGGTCCGGAGAACCCCTTGGGCGAATTCTGGCTGGGGCTCTCGATCCCCGGCTACGGCATCCATGGCACGATTGCGCCGGCGAGCATCGGGCACTACCAGAGCCACGGATGTATCCGCATGCATCCGGACGACATCCGCCGATTGTTTGCCCTGGTCGCGGTCGGGACGCCGGGAGCACTCGTGTATCATCCGGTGAAGGTGGCTCGCGAGGAGAGCCGGGTCTCTGTCGAGGCACACCCGGATGTCTATGGGTTCAACCGTCCTCGCCTCCGCGAGGTTGAAGCGGCTTTGCGGGCGTTGGACGTTCCTCTCGACTGGAACCGCGTCAGCCAAATTCTGACGAAGCCCAACCGCATGGCCGAGAGGGTCTCTCTGGAGGCAGCGCTGGGTCGGCAGGTCAGAAAGAAGGACCACCTCGCATGAGTGCCAGCCGCGGACAACGAGCTACCACGTCTTACAAGGAACGGGAGAAAGCCCAGCAAGACCCTTATGCCATGCTTACAGCGCCGCGGGGTCCTCTCGTCTGCCCGCAGTGCCATGCCGTCTTTGCTAAGAAACGGTGGGTGCTCGATGAGGCCGAGTTCGCCAAGCTCGGTTCTGCTTCGACAACCAAACAGGCGCCCTGCCCGGCCTGCCGGCCAATCCGCGACCACTATCCCGAAGGGATTGTCGCGCTGCGATGGCCGGACCTGGACGAGCACGAAGCCGAGATTCGCGGGTTGATCGTGAACGAAGAAACCCGCGCGTTGGCGGTCAATCCATTGGCGCGGTTGATGAAGGTGGTCACGTTCAGCAAGCGCGAGATGGAGATCCAGGCCACGAGCGACCAATTGGCCCAACGGATCGGCCGCGAGCTGGTCCGGGCGTTCGGCGGGAAGGCGGCCTATCGGTGGGCGCATAAAGACAGGCTACTCAGAGTCGAATGGGCTGGCCCAAGTCCACCCGCCGCCCCCCGTTCGAAGGGTGCCAAGGGTTCTGTACCGCGATGATCAGGAGAGGACACATGCTGCGGAATACTCAAGCCACGCGCGGGCGCGATCGAGCTCAGCAGGAGGTCGGAGTTCACCTGATCGTTCTGTTCGTCCTTGGGTGCGGGCTGGCTGCGTGCAATCACATCTCGCTCGACCCGGCCCCGGTCGTGCCCACGGCACAGCCGCTGCCTTATTCGGCGCGAGTCGAGCTCACCGAGGTGGGCGCCTATCTGGTGCAGCCTGGAGCGACCATGATCGCGGATCCCCGCCTGCAGAATCATGTGACCGGGAAGCTGCCCTCTGTCGACCGGGCCAAACCTCAATGGGAACAGGCCGTCCTCGAGTACCTGGCCGCGCGCAAGACCTTTCGACAGGTCGTGACGGAGGGGCCGGCCGATCTGTCGATGACGCTCCGGGTGCTCATCTACGTCGATCCGGGCGTCTCCTTCAAGTTCAATCACGTCTATGTCGCCACGATAGAGGGAGCGCTGCGGGATCCGCGCAATGGCAGAGCGCTCATCGAGTATGCCGGCAAGGGCAAGGCTATCGGCGAGGTGAGCCGGGGTGGAACGGACGACGATCGAGACCCGATCAATCGAGCGGTCCGCGCGGCGCTCAACGATCTGTTTGAAAAACTGGAACGGGACAAGCGGTTGGAACATTTGTAAGATGCGATGCGCCAGGATGATTTCTGTGCGCGGGTGTTTCTTTTGCGACGAAAGGCGCCAAGTCCGATGAAAACGAGTCCTTCGCTCCATGTGCTGTGCGCCACGGATGGGTCCCCTGCCTCACATATGGCACTCCAACTCGTGCAACGCTTCCGCATGTCCGCAGCCTCGACCCTTACGATGCTCTATGTGTCCGAATTCGGAGTGTCCTATCCCACAGGGCTCGCCGCGCTGGAATTGCCGGAGGATCGCGGGGAAGCGGTGCTGGAGAGCGTGAAGCGGGGGGGGGAGGTGTCATCGGATTGGCAGGCTGTCCACTACAAATTGCTCCGTGGCCGCCCGGCCGAGACGATTCTCCTGGCGGCCAATCGACACCATGTCGATCTGGTTGCGGTGGGCGCGCACGGACGGTCAGACATCCAACAGTGCCAGTTGGGGAGCGTATTGCGCCGGATCGTCTTGTATGCGTCCTGTCCGGTGCTCGTGGTCAAGCAGCCGGTCGCGGCGTTGCGGCATGTCGTGATCGGCGTGGATGGCTCCCAGGAGGCGGAGGCCGCCGCTGAGTTTCTGCTGCGGCTCTCGTTGCCTGACGGCACGCGGGTCACGGTTGCGTCGGTGATACCCCCGCTGCCGTACGGGCAGGCGCCGTTGACGGAGGACCATGCGGCACGACTCCAACAGATTCATGGGCAGGTGGAGGAAGAAACACGGAAGAGCGTGACCCGCGTGGTGGAGAAGATCCGCGCACATGGCTGTCTGGCCAGCGGCGTGGTGGTCGCCGGTCATCCGAGCCATGAACTGCTGAAGCTTGTTGAGAGGGTACAGGCTGATGTGATTGTGGTGGGGTCTCGCGGGTTGACCGGCGACACACGCTATCTCATGGGGAGTGTGTCAGACAGCATTGTGCTGTATGCCCCTTGCGCAGTCTTGGTGTTTCGACAGAAGAAGGACGAAGGACATGCGAGTACGAGCGGGAACGTTCCATCGCGCGAGGCGTGACGCTCCCGCTTTGAACGCGATGGGGATTCTGGCCGTGTCACGTGATCACAAATCTCAGGAGGTGACGACATGATGGTGAAGATGAAAGCACCCAAGGACCCGATGGATTCGAAGGCGGCGGCGAAGAAGCGCGACGCCTCGCAGACCCGCGCGACGCTCGCCGGAGAGGTCATGCAGCAAGCGATCGAGCTGCCCAACGGCATGTGGGAGCGGATCTCAGCGAAGGCGTACGAACTGTGGGAGCAACGCGGCTGCCGCGAGGGCCATGATCTCCAAGACTGGTTCGATGCGGAAGGGATTGTGATGGACGAGATCCACGAAGCCCGCGAGTGATGAGCCGGTCTTTTCGCTGAACATGCTTGCGGCTATCATTCGGGCGAGGTGAACACCGTGCTTCGTAATGTGGGAATCGTGGAACGATGGGTCAGAGTCGTCGGGGGGATTATCCTGATGGTCCTCGGGATCACGCTGCCGATTCCGTTCTGGGTTGAAGAAATCGCGGAGACCATTGGATTGCTCGCCGTGGTCTCCGGGGCCGTGGGGTATTGTCCGGTGAAGCACCTGTATACGCGGAGGGGGCAAAAGCCTGGTGCCTCACGCTAGGGTGCCTCTGGCATGCAGCGATGACTCTATCTTCCCCCAGGTCTGAGTGACCGATCCGGCAGAGGTGAATATCCATGAAACAATTACCGATCAAACGAATCTTACTGGCCACGGATTTTTCGGGATGCGCGGAGCAGGCGTCTGACTATGCCGGGTTCCTAGGGCAGGCCTGTCCTGCAGCGGTGGACATTCTGCACGTCGTCGAGGTTCCGCCTGACCTGCATCCTGACGATGCGCTGGCTGAACGCTATTTCGATATGCGCCGCACACAGGCAGAGACGCCGCTCGATAAGTTGGTCCAGCAACTGGTTTCCATGGGAGTGGCGGCGCGGTGGCGGCAGCAACTCGGCATTCCGAGTCGGCTGATCAACCGGGCCGCAGAAGAGCTGGGCGCGGACCTCGTCACCCTGGGCGCGTACGGCAGCTCCGGCCTGAGCGAAGTGCTGCTGGGCAGCACCGCCCAGCGCGTGGTGCAGGGTGCGCCGTGTCCGGTGTTGACCGTTCATCCGGCGCCACTCCGTCCGTACGCTCCTTCGAGAGTGCGCCATATTCTGGCGCCGGTGGACTTTTCATTCTGTTCTCTCGATGCACTGGACTATGCCGCGCAGCTCGCGACGCACTTTGGAGCGATGCTGACGGTCTTGCATGTCATGGAGCCGGTGTTGTTCGAATGTGAGGGAGCGGCGGACTCCTTGGTTGTGGCGTCGCATCAGCGGGAACAGGCGGCAGCGCGGCTGGCGGATCTCTGCCACGTGCTTCAGGGCCAGGGCCTTGCCGTTGAGACTGCGATTGACGGAGGGAATACCGCTGAAGCGATTCTAACGGAAACGAACCGGCGGGGCTGCGACCTGGTCGTCATGGGTACACGCGGGCGACGTGGCCTGACCAGCCTGATCGGCGGCAGTGTCGCCGAAGGGGTCTTGCGCCACGCGACGATTCCAGTCTTGACGGTGAAGCACCTTCACGTACCGATAGAAGCCAGGTGTCTCTCGTCGGACCTTCGAATACGGGTCGGAGACCCGGTGCGGACAGGCGAACGAACCCACTAGCAGGGATCTGATCTGCAAGCAAGGAGGGTGTTATGCTCAAGCATCTCGGTATCACCATGGCAGTGCTTTCCATCGTCTTAGCGAGTTCCTGGACTGTGGCCCAGATCAGGCCGGGACATCCCGATCGAGGCGAGACGGTCTACAAAGAACAGTGCGTCCGGTGCCACGGGAAGCTGGGCGACGGCAATGGGCCTGACGCGCAGAACCTCATCGTGCGGCCGACCGATTTTCATACGGAGCGGTCGCGCGCGAAGACCGATTTTGAACTCCTGATCGCGATCTCGAACGGCGTGCTGTTCAGCCCGATGCATGCCTGGCGCGGCCGGCTGAAAGACGAGGAGATGATGGACGTGATTCAGTACGTGCGGGCCTTGGCGCCCGCCGGGCCGCATCTATGAGAGCGAAGGCGGTCATCCGGACGATACGTGTCGTGTGTATGACCGTGCGGATGGGCCGTTTCAGGCTTGGATAGGAGACGGAGATGCAGTTGCGGCGCATCCGTGATGAGGGGAGGGGAGAAAGGAAACCTGCAATGCACGCACGTTTGCTCCGTCCTGGGCTTCGAGCGACACATCTCGCTATCATTGGGCTCTTGAGCCTGTTGACGCTGGGTGTTGCGCCGAGCGCCTCACGCGCTGGATCCGTGGTCTATGTGATTCCGGTCGAGGGCGTCATCGACCTAGGCCTAGCGCCGTTTGTGGAGCGCGTGCTGGATGAAGCGACCGCAGCCGGCGCCTCAGCGGTGATTCTCGAGATTGACACGTTTGGCGGGCGTGTGGATGGCGCCGTCCTTATCCGCGATGCCCTGCTCCGATCAAAGGTCCGGACCGTCGCGTTCGTGAATAAGCGGGCCATCTCGGCGGGTGCGCTGATCAGTCTGGCTGCGGAAACCATCGTCATGGCTGACGGCGGCACGATCGGCGCCGCCACGCCGGTTCAGATCGGCTTGCCCGGCGCGCCGGCGCAGCCGGTCGAGGAGAAAACCGTCTCGTATATGCGGAAGGAGTTTCGCGCCACGGCGGAGAGCCGGAAACGGCCGCCGGAAATAGCTGAAGCGATGGTGGATGCGGATGTGGAGATTCCAGGGGTCATCGCGAAGGGCAAACTGCTGACGCTGACGACTGAGGAAGCGCTGCAACAGAAGCTGGCGGACTTTCGCGCCGACACGCTGGAAGCCCTGTTGAAAGCGCTGAATCTCTCCGACGCGGAGATTCGCCGTGCCTCGGAAACCTGGGCAGAGTCGCTGGTGCGGGTGCTCACGCATCCGGTCGTCAGCTCGATTCTCATCGCGGTCGGGATGCTCGGCATCATCGTGGAAATTCAGAGCCCCGGGTTCGGGGTGCCGGGCGCGTTCGGGCTGACGAGCCTTGCGCTGTTCTTGTGGGGGCATTGGTTGGTCCGTTTAGCGGGCTGGGAGGAAGTCCTGCTGATCGGGATCGGGCTCATCCTGTTGGTCGTCGAAATATTTCTGCTGCCGGGCTTTGGACTCTTCGGGGCGCTTGGCATTGCCGCGCTGCTCGGGGGACTTGGCCTGAGCCTCGTCGGGACGGGCGCGACCTGGGCCGTCGTCCTCTATGCGCTGGGACAGGTGATCGCCGCCGTACTGTTGGCCGGCGTGCTGGCTCTCGCGTTGCTGCGGGTTGTGCCGCGCCTGCCCTTTGGCCGGAAGCTCATTTTAGACACCGCGTTGTCGGCCGCGGGGGGGTATGCCTCCCCGCCGGAATCGGACAGCCGGTGGCTCGGCACGCGCGGGACTGCCGCCTCGACATTGCGACCGGCGGGGGTTGCCCATTTCGACCACGAGCGCGTGGACGTCGTCACCGAAGGCGAATACATCGAAGCCGGCGCCGCCATTGAAGTCATTCGAGTGGAGGGCAATCGCATTGTGGTCCGGCGCCTGGCACCGGATGGTGAAAGGAGTGAGTCATGAGCGAACTGGAAACCGGTCTATTGGGAATTCTGACAACGTTGATGCTGGTGGTGGCCGGCAGCGCCTTGCTGTTGTACCTGATCCCGCTCCGCCTGTGGATTGCCGCCTGGGCCTCCGGCGCCTACGTCGGGCTGTTGACCCTGATCGGGATGCGTCTTCGGCGCGTGCCGCCCGGGACGGTGGTGACCGCGCGCATCAGCGCGGTGAAGGCCGGACTGACCATTCCGCTCAACGATCTCGAAGCCCACTATCTGGCGGGGGGCAACGTGGTGAACGTCGTCCTTGCGATGATCTCCGCCGACAAAGCGAATATCGCGATGCCGTTCAAGCGGGCGGCGGCCATCGACCTGGCCGGACGCGATGTGCTGGGAGCGGTCAAGATGTCGGTCCTCCCCAAGGTGATCGAAACACCGCGCATTGCCGCGGTCGCCAAAGACGGCATTCAGCTCCACGCGATTTGCCGCGTGACGGTCCGGACGAATCTCGATCGGCTGGTGGGCGGCGCGGGCGAGGAGACGGTGCTGGCACGGGTGGGCGAAGGGATCGTGAGCACGATCGGCTCGGCGGAGACCCACAAAAATGTGCTGGAGAATCCCGATCACATCTCCAAGCATGTCTTGGCGAAAGGGCTGGATGCGGGGACAGCCTTCGAGATCCTGTCGATCGATATCGCGGATATCGACGTCGGCGAGAACATCGGCGCAAAGTTGCAGATCGATCAGGCCGACGCCGACAAGCAGATCGCCCAGGCGAGAGCCGAGCAACGGCGCGCCATGGCCGTCGCGCTGGAGCAGGAAATGCGCGCGAAGGTGGTGGAAGCTGAATCCGAAGTGCCGAAGGCCATGGCCGAGGCCTTTCGTCAGGGAAATCTGGGTATCATGGACTATTACCGGATGAAAAATGTGCAGGCGGACACTTCCATGCGGGATGCCATTGCAGGGACGGGCGAAGAGCCGCCCGGAGGAACCGAGAAGGGGGACCGCCCATGAGCCTCGATCAGCTGTTCATCACGTTCTTGATCGCCCTGGTGGTCTTCATCAATGTCGTTCTGCCGATGTTCAGGCGGGCGGCGCAAGAAGCGCAACAAGACGAGGGAGCCGAGGATGCGGAGCCGATCGTGCCTGCCGCTTCGGTGCGGAAACGAGTCATACCGGTCGGGAAGGGCCGGACTCGACCGTCTCAAGACCGGCACCATCGTCCCTTGCCGGTATCGGTAATCGCGCAAAGGCAGGATGTTCGACCAGTAATGCTTCGCGAAGCGCGCCGCGGCATGGTGCTGATGGCGGTACTCGGTCCCTGCCGGGGGGTGGAACGGTTAGCCTTACCGGGTGAGTAGGGTGAGCGTCTGAGTCCGGCCTTGACCTTCATTCGGTGCGGGGCCTGTCACGAGGATTGAGAAGGGAGGTGGACGGGTGTCTGTTGCACTAGGCCACAACGTGGACCGCCTTTTTGAGAAGTCTTTGTTGCCAGATCAGTCGCAGGTGAGGGGCGAGGGAGGAGAATTAGAATGAAGCTGGATAGGCTTTCTGGGACGGCCGGCCGTGACGGAGAGATGAGCGGAGTCTGCTTAACACGGGAGAATAGGCGATGAAAGTTGTGATTGCGCTGGACCGGTCTCGGCATGCTCGTGCGGCGTTTCAGTTGGTCCAGCAGATGCGTTGGCCGGCCGGATCGGTTGTGACTCTGCTTCATGTATTAGAAATCGTCACCATCTCCGGTGGCTGGCAGCTCCACTACCATCCTGAGTTATGGAAGCAGTTTGTGGGTGAACGGAAAAAAGTGTTCGGAAACGCTCAACGCTTTCTGGAGAGAATGGAAGCGCTGGTGCGTCCTGGAAGCGTCCGATTAGATGCGATGGTTAAATGGGGTCTGCCGCTGACAGGGATCATCGATGTCCTGAAAAAACAGCAGGCAGACCTTGTCGTCGTGGGCTCTCGCGGGCTCTCCGGTGTGCGGCGATTCCTGCTTGGAAGCGTGAGCGAGGGCGTGCTCCATTCGGCGCCGTGCTCGGTCCTGATCAGCCGAGGACCACGAAAGCGGGGCGCACAGCCGCCAGCCAAAGGCCTCAGGATCCTGTTGGCGGTCGATGAATCCGATCACGCGTTGGCGGCCGCACGATGGCTTCGAGCGCTGCGTCTATCGGCGGCGGAGGTGACCATTCTGCACGTCGTTGCGCCACCAGGCGATGGGACATCCCAGCTGCTGACTCTGACGGCACCGAAATTTCGTGAGGCCGCACAGGCCATGATTCGTGTGACAAAGGAGCGGGGGAGGCAGGTGTTGGAGCGGATGCGGAAGCTCGTGGCGCATCGCGGGCTGACCGTTCATCCAGCATTGGTCGAAGGTCATCCAGCAGAGGAAATCATCCAAGCCGCACAGCGAACGCATGCCGACCTGGTGATCCTCGGATCGCGGGGTATGACGGGGTTGAAGGGCGCGTTCCTCGGCAGTGTGTCACGGAAGGTGGCGCGGCATGCACCCTGTTCGGTGCTGGTGGTGAAAAGCTGAGTCTGAGAGACTCTCGAAGGCGCGCGACCAGGATTCCTGGCGTGGGCCTCTCGGATCATGGGGCTTTCTGGAAGAAAGCCTCTCCTGCTGTGATGTTGACGGATACGGCGCTCTGCCGGAACCCGCATTATCACCGGGATACGGGTAGGCCGAATACATTGGCCTATCCCGCGATGGCTGAACTGACCGGAGGGCTCTATGATGCCCTGTTGGAGTTGGATCGGGCGTCGCGCGCAAGGTCTTCCTCGCTCCCCGCTGGCGGAGGTCTGATCGGCGCCCGACACGATCAAGGATAGCTGTGACGAGAGGGCCTCTGTGTGAGCCGGAAACCGGGGTCACCACGAGGAGTCGATGAACTTATGACTTTTGAAGAAATCTTCTGGGGGTTTCTGATCGCGTTGGGCGCTGGAGCGCTCATCGGCCTGCAACGCCAGCAGTCCAGGGACGAGGAGAAAGGCCCCGGCGTCGGCGGCGTTCGGACCTTTCCGCTCATTGCGCTCGCGGGAGCCCTCTCCGCATTTATCGCACATACGATGGGGATGTGGCCCGTGCTGGGCGCCATGGGGGTGATCGGCGTCTTCCTGGCCATCTCGCAGTATCACGAGTCGAGCCGAAGTGCGGATCCAGGAGTTACCACGCAAGTGGCGGCCCTCATCACCTTTCTCCTGGGGGTCCTGGCTCTCTCGCCGGGGATTCCCTTGCCTGTCGGCGACCGCTATCTCCTGATTGTCGCCAGTGCCGGTGTGGTGATGGCCCTGCTGTCGTTCAAGGAGCCGCTGCACCAGGCGGTGGCCCGCATCTCCGATGACGATCTGTACGCGACGGCGAAGTTTGTGGTGCTCGCGGTGGTCGTTCTGCCGTTGCTGCCCAACCGCACCTATGGTCCCTTCAATGTCGTGAATCCTTTCCATGTGGCGCTCATGGTCGTGTTGATCGCAGGGATGAGTTTCCTCGGGTACATCGCGATGCGGATTGCCGGTCCGCGTCACGGTCTGCTGGCGACCGGCATGCTGGGGGGACTGATGTCCTCCACGGCCGTCACGATCAGCCTCGCGACGAAAGCGCGGGAATCATCGCCGGTGGTCGCGCTCGCCGCCGTGGCGACGCTGCTGGCCTCGAGCACGATGTTTCTCCGCATGCTCGTGGTGATCGGTGTGATCAATCCCGGTCTTCTCCCGGGTCTGGCATGGCCGTTGGGGATCATGGCGCTCGGCGGCTATGGGACGGCGCTGCTGTTCTATCTCAAGTCGCGTCAGGTTCTTCACGAGGTGCCTCCGGTGCTCTATTATAATCCGCTCGAACTGGGCACCGCGTTGAAGTTTGGCCTCTTCTATGCAGTCGTGATTGTCGTGGCCAAAGGCGCGCAGATCGGGCTCGGCGACCAGGGCCTCTACGCCTCCAGTGTGCTGGCCGGGACGACCGATGTCGACGCGATCACGCTCTCGGTGGCTCGGTTTCACCAGGAAGGATTGGATACGCGGACTGCGGCGACCGCGATCACGGCAGCGGCGATGACGAACACGATCGCCAAAGCGGCTCTTGCCGCCTGGTTCGGCGGCAAGGCGTTGGCCTGGCGTGTCGCCCTGGGCTTGGGGGTAGCCTTAGTCGGAGGCGCTGTGACGCTGGTCTTCACCACATAGCCCATAACGCAAAGTGGCTGGGAGCAATCATGGGGGGCATTATGTTCCGCTTGTACGCACAGAAGTCCCTATGTGGGTGCTTGTCCTGAACTGCGGCAGTTCAAGCCTGAAGGTCCGGGTGGTCGACAAAATCGGCGAAGCGGCAACCCTTACGCTGGCAGTCGATAGGGTGCGCGAAGCGCCGCGTGATCGACAGATTCTCGACCATTGCCAAGCCGTCCCGTGGGTCTTTGAACGTCTGGGCGGCTTGCGCGTCGAGTCCGTGGGGGTGCCATCTTTCAGCAACCCGTCCGCATCGACGCGACCATGTTGGCTGATATCGAGCGGCTCAGCGGGCTGGCGCTGTTGCACAACCCGGCGTGTGTGGCTGGGATCACCGCCGCCCAGCGCGTGCTGGGCCTTGCACAGCGGCAACTGGAGCGGGTATCGGAGGCCTATCGAGCCGATGCGTTGGAGCAGGATCTGGTTTTTCTGGGGTTGGTGGCCATGAAAGACCCTCTCCAGCCGAAGGCGAAAGCGGCTGTCCCACTCTTTCTGGACGCGGGGATTCGGACGGTGATGATCACGGGGGATCACAAGGACACGGCGGCGGCCATCACCGCGGGGCTGGGATTGATGAAGGCCGGGGAATAGCCTTAGCCGGGACGGACCTAGACCGTCTGTCCGACGATGAGATGGTGAACGTTGTTGCCCATGTCTCGGTCTATGCCCGCGTTTCGGCCGAGCCTAAGCTGCGCATCATTCAGGCCTGGAAGCGGCGAGTGGCGATCGTGGCCATGACCGGGGACGGCGTCATCGATGCTCCTGCGGTCAAAGCGGCCGACATAGGCGTGGCGATGGGGGGGCAACAGAACGGATGTGACCAAGGAAGCGGCCGACATGGTCGTGACGGACGACAGCTTCGCCTCCATTGCCGCAGCGGTGGAGGAGGGGCGAGGCGTCTTCGACAATATTCGCAAGACCGTTCACTTCCTGTTGCCCTGCAATGTGAGCGAAGTGCTGGTCATGCTGTTTGTCGCCTTGCCGGGATTGCCATTGCCGCTGCTGCCGATCCAGATTCTGTGGATGAATCTCGTGACTGATGGCATTCCAGCCCTGGCTTTGGCCGTTGATCCCAAGGCTCCTGATTTGATGCAGCGTCTGCCCCGCCTGCCTGACGCTCGGTTGCTGGATGGTGGGCGGCTGCTTGCGATTGGAGCCGAGGGATTGATGTTGAGCGTCATCGCCCTCGGAGGTTTCAGCTATAACTTGTACGGATCGCATCAAAATGTTGAGCAGGCAAGGACCGTGGCGTTTACCGTGATAGTCGTCGCGCAATTGGTTCAGGCCTTCAACTGCCGGTGCGACCGGTTTTCGCTATTTCAGCTAGGCATTGGGACAAACCGGACGCTTTTGTGGGCTTTCCTTTTTTCCTGTGCCATGCAGCAGATCGCCGTGCTGACGGGTCCCGTTGCCTCGCCCATCTTCAAGGTCGCGGTATTGCCGCTCGAAGACTGGGTGCTGATGGGAACGATGGGTGCCTTGGCCGTTTGTGGTCATGGAAGCGGTCAAGTGGCAAAGACGGCGAAGAGTCCTGATCGGACAGGATCGATTCACCTAGTTATGGTTACAAGTCACTCGGCGTTTGCGTCAGGTATGCGATGAGTTCCACCCTATGAAGGAAGAGTGAAGGGCGATCTGTACAAGGGTATGACCCGGTTCCGTGAGCGAGGCGGCTTGTTGATGGACAGGCTGGCTCAGGCTAAGACCCCGATTCGTCCGTCAGCAGTTCCGGGTAGGCCGGGAGGAGCGTCGAGCTGAGGAACCGCTGCCCCCGCATCACCCGGTCGATGGCGCTAGGAAGTTCGTCAGCCGATCGTTTTAGCACATAGCCCCTCGCCCCAAGCCGGAAGGCCTCGGCGATATAAGATGGCCGATCATGCACGGTGAGGAAGATGATCCGCATCTGCGGCATGGCGACGAGCAGCCGGCGGGCTGCTTCGAATCCGTTCATGTGCGGCATTGCAACGTCGAGAAGGATCACGTCGGGCTTGAGCGCCAGGGCAGCTTGGAGCAAAGCCGTTCCATCGTGTACAACACCGACGACGGAGGCCGCCTTGCCGGCTGCTTGTCCCACCACATCTTCCATTTCAGGATGATCGTCGGCTAACAGGATACGCGTTCCATTCATAGGCTCCCTCTGCGAATCGGCTTTCTCCAGGAGATAGATCTGAGCGAGGACTGCGCCCCTCGTGCGCTTTCATGATGCCCTCTGATGCTGCACGGGCTCCGAATAGCTGCAACACTCGTTTCTATACATCGGGGGTAGCTCGACCGGTACTGGAGAAAGACCTAGTTTGTCTAACCCGCACTTACTAGGTGGCATCAGCCTGGATGGAATGGTAAGAATCGGCTAGGGCTGGGTACTGGCGAGACCCAGTGTGATTGCATACCGCATCAATTCCGCAGTGGTATGGATGTCGAGCTCTTCCATCAGGCGCGTCTTGTGGAACTCTACGGTTTTCACGCTTACGTTGAGTAACGTCGCGATCTCCTTGGTCCCTTTCCCTTCCCCGATCAATTGGAGCACTTCTCGCTGCCGAGGAGTGAGTTCGGATGCGGCGCCTTTGATGGCGGGCGGGTTTTCCTGCTTCAACGCCCGTTCCAGCACCGGTTTGGCGATCGAAGGGGTGAGATAGAGCTGCCCTTGTAGGGCGGCATCGATCGCCAGCGGCAATTCCAGCGGCGCAGACCGTTTGAGCAAGTAACAGCTGGCCCCGGCGTGAAACGCCTCCGTGGCATACGTCGGGCTCGTCTGCATGGTCAGAAAGATGAGTTTGATGTGGGGGCGGAGCTTCTTGATTTGCCTGGCGGCATCGATCCCGTTGAGCAACGGCATGGCGATGTCCAAGATGATGAGGTCCGGCTCCAGCCGTTGTGCCGCGTCCACCAGCGCACGGCCATCCTCGACCGTGCCGACGACGTCGCAGGTTTCCTCCGCGAGCTTGCGCAGTCCTGCCAGCATCAGGCTGTGATCGTCGGCTAAGAGCACGCGCGGTCTTTGTGCGTCGGGATCCTTCATTCTAGTACACGCTACGCTCACTGATTGGGGGATGCAAGGCGTTCGATCGGTCCCGTTTGATCGGGTGCGTCAGGTGGCATCCCGGACCACGGCACCCATGCGTGCACCTCCGCTCCGTCTCCGAGATGCGACTGGACACGAAACCTACCCTTCAACAGCCGCACCCGCTCTTCCATACTGATGAGCCCGAGTCCGCCTGAGCGGGGTTCCGTTGCGTCCGGATCAAATCCCATTCCGTCGTCACGAATACATACGCCGACGCCGGCGGCGGTGCCGAGCAACCGGATCAGCACCTTCGAGGCCTCGGCATGTTTGAGCACGTTTTGCAGACTCTCTTGGGTTACGCGATACAGGCATGTGGCCACGTCCATCGGAAGGGACTTGGGAACGCCCCGCTGCACGTACTGGACATCCAATCCGCTACGGCGCCGGAACTCATCGACGTGGTCTCTGACCGCCGCCTCCAAGCCCAGGTGTTCGAGGAGCGAAGGATGCAACCGGTAGGCGAAGTTGTGCACGTCATCGGCCAGTTGGGCGGCGGTTTTTCGAAGGCTCGCCAGATGGACCTCGAGTCGCGCGTCAGACGGACGAGATCGCTCAAGCGAGCCAATCTCCACGGCAAGGACCGCGAGTCGCTGCGTGATGTCGTCGTGCAGTTCGCGCGCGATCCGTTGCCGCTCGTGATCCTGCGCCTTCAGCAGATTTTCGGTGAGTGCTTCGAGTTGCGCCTGATGCTGGCGCAGTTGGGCCTCGGCCTGTTTCCGTTCGGTAATGTCCTTTTCCGATCCGACCATGCGAACGGCCCGGCCCGCTTCGTCCCAAAGCGCGATCCCGCGGTCTAGGATCCACATCCAGCTTCTGTCTCCGCGACAAATGCGGTACTCCTCGCGAAACTCTTGCCGCTTTTTCGCGAGGTAGTCATCCAGATGGCTAAGGACACGGATGCGGTCGTCGGGGTGAATGCGTGCCGACCACTGTTCAATGGTCTCATGGCCGCCCTCTCCGTCGAGCCCGTGCATCTCTTTCCAGTGGGAGGAGTAGACGACGAGCCGGGTCGTCAAGTCCCAATCATAGACGCCGTCATGCGTCGCTTGAGTCACAAGCTCCCAGCGATCCAGGGCGGTTTTGAGCTCGGCCGTGCGCTGGGTGACGCGGGCATCGAGCTCTTCATTGGCGAGGCGCAACGCCTGTTCTGCGTGTGTCCGCTGTTCGGCTTCTTGCCGAAGGCTTGCGTGGGCGCGCTCCAGTTCGACCGAGCGCTTGGCAAACATCTTTCCGCCCCAGAGGGCCGACCAGATGGCGAAGAAGGCCACGCTCCGGTTCACGAAGGACCAGATGAAGGATCCTCCCGGCGGAGAGACCAGCAGACCGATGACCAGCAATAGCGAGCAGAGGATGCCGAGGACGAGCGCAACCCGCCAGCCTCCGAGCCAGAGAGAGGCGAGACAAATCGGCACGTAGAGCATGAAGACGGCAAAGCCGAGCGGCGTGATCCAGTCGAGTGCAAATACTGCAGCCGTGGTAGCCGTGAGAAATCCAAGCAGAGGCACGCAGGTTGGTGGCCGTATCGTCATCAGGAGAGTTCCTTCGGTAATACGCGGAGGATCTTAGGCGCCTCCAGTGGTCCTCGCAAGGGCTCTGGCCCCTCAAGAGGTCGCCCGGTGCTACTCCTGGTAGCAAACGAGAGCGAGAGCTAGGTGGATCCCTAGGTTGCGGCCGTGCCACAGCGGGGGGTCGAGAAAGCGGGAATGGTGGATCTGTTCCTGCTATTCCAGGGCCGGACTTCGTTCTAGAGGCATACCGGCATGAACCATAGAGAACAGCCGAGCCGGCGCGCCGCGAATCGACTGGGTGCGCATCCGCTGGGAGATTCTTCGTAACTATCTGGGTCGTTCCCCAGTTGGGTGGAGACGAGTGAATTCGTTACGGTGCTGCACATGATGCTAATCACATTAGGCAGAGCTCGACGGATCACCGACGTGATGTTGTCGCGTATCGCCCCGTCCTGCAAGCGGTTTTGTCGCAAGACGCCTCAGTCACCCGTTTCCGAATGGACAGAGAGGACGAAAGGCCCGCGCACAAGTCGCGGAAAATGTTTGCATTCATCCGCTTTCCGTCCGCCGTGCAGTAGCCCGGCACCGTTCATGCGGTGGTATCGGGCCACTCCACTCGCTGTGAGAAAGTAAGGACTGTGCTGATGGACGCTCGGTGGTGTGGAGGATCGGTATTTGTGAGGGCCAATGCTGAAGGAATGGCGACCTGCCCTCGGTGTCGGGGGTTCATGGTGCCGATGACCGCCGAAGACGGGGACGGTGTGCCATTCTGTGCGAGCGAGCAGCCTGGCTGGCGGTGCGTCAACTGCGGTGAGCGGATCGATCTGTTGATTGTCGCCAACCGATTGGCGATGCGCAGTGGCACGCTGATGGAGTCACGGCCTCGGACTTGACGAACACAACCCGCAGGGATAGCCGAAAAAGAAAGCCACGTACGAGCGGGACATGCCGGCGACGGAGCCGGAGAAAGGATGGCGATCATGGTCGATCAAAAGCACGGAGAGACGCCGGTGTGGTCCATCGTATTGGCCGGCGGCGAAGGTGAACGGGTTAAGCCCTTGGTGCAGCGATGGCTTGGACGGCACCGTCCGAAGCAATATTGCGCATTCGTGGGCACGCGCTCAATGTTGCAACATACCGTGGACCGCGCCGCCCAGATCAGCACCCTCCGTCGAACGGTTGTGGTCGCGGCGAGCCATCATGAAGCGGAGCTTCGCGATCAATTGGCCGGGCGGCAGGTCGAGCATCTGCTCCTGCAACCGGCCAACTGCGACACGGCAGCCGGCGTCTTTCTCCCTCTCACCTATGTGCGGGCGCGTGATCCGAAGGCGACGGTTGTGATTTTCCCCTCCGATCATTTTGTGTATCCGGAAGCCCGGTTTCTCCGTTTGGTACGGCAAGCCATTCAGGCGGCGGAACGAGGGGCCGATCGCCTGGTACTCCTCGGCGTCCGGCCTGACCGATTGGAGTTGGAGTACGGGTGGATCGAGCCGGCACCGGAACAAGCCGGTGAGAACGCTGTGGAGCCGGTTCGACGCGTGCAGAGATTTCTGGAGAAACCGGAGCCGGCCCGAGCCGACGAAGCGATGCGGAACGGAGCTTTGTGGAATACTCTGGTATTGGCGGCGAAGGCGGAGGTGCTGTGGGAGTTGGGATGGCGATGTTTCCCCGAGATACTTGCGCGGTTTCAGCGGCTCGGCGATGCGATCGGCGGCCCGCGGGAGGCGGCGGTTTTGGCGGAGATTTATGAGGGGATGCCCCTCGCAAACTTCTCCGCCGACTTACTGCAGCGTATGCCGGAGGCCGTTGCGGTGCTGGAGCTTGACGGCGTTTTGTGGAGCGATTGGGGGAAGCCCGAGCGGATTGCTGAGACTCTGCGCCGGATCGACAAGCAGCCGGCCTTTCCGCCGTATTGCCTGGAACGTCCGTTTGCGCCGCATCCGCTGCCGCTCCAGGCGGAGGTCCGTTGGGCTTTGTAACGGTCGATGTGAAAGGAGCGAGGATGAAAATCGGGATGAGTCGAAAGAAACGAACAGGATCGTCGAGTCCGGTCAACGGAGCGGCCCCCGTACCTGCGACCGGAGAAGACGGCGTGCAGGCGCGGATCGCCGTGAGAGCGTACGAGATTTATATGGAGCGGGGCTTTCGGGAGGGGCACGAACTGGATGACTGGCTCGAGGCGGAACGTGATGTGCTTGGCGGTCAGATGTAAGCCGCCGAGGGGACGGTCTGCGTCGGCACTCCCATAAAGAAGTGATTCCTGGCTCAGGAGTGAACAACAAGTAGGGTGGATATGTATGTGCTCGCGCTGAACAGTGGAAGTTCGTCGCTCAAATTATTGTTGTGCGAGGGCGAGGGATCGACGGGTTCGGTGAAGGACTTGCCGCAAAGCCTGCGGGTCGTGCTACGCGGAGCCATCGAGCGGATAGGCGGAGAGACGACAGGAACAGGCACAACCAAATAGGGGAAGAGGTCGATGGTTATATGGTGACCGTCGACGAAGAGGGACGGATCGCGCGTGAGACCCTGCGCTGTTTGATCCATGCGAAAGGAACTGCTGTATGAAGGAACACCGGTTCGACGACGAACGGCTCGCTGAGCGGGCGGCGGATTGCCGACGGGGCGACTCTGACTTTTCGCGATGGGCCGAAGGGTACGGCGTAATCCGGCACAGCGACGAGACTCAGGTCCGCGTCCATAATCTCCTGCACGCACGCAACTCTTCCGGCACAACCGGCGACGCGGTTAAGGTCTATGATCTGCTCATGGCGTTGGATCGGCTCACCAGCGCCGGCCTCTGGCTGGTCGTGCATCAGACGTATGCGAGGAACGTGTATCTGGACGGTCGTCCGTTGGACGTCGAAGACTTCAAGGTCCAACCCGATGGCCACACCGGCGGCTCGCTCAACATGGTACCGGCCTATGCCGGGTATCTCGCCGCCAACGTCCTGACCGGCCACACGCGCGCCTGGCTGATGGGGCAGGGGCACTGCGTGGCGGCCGTGGACTCGCTCAATCTTCTTGTCGGGAACATGACAAGTGCGCACGCCGAACGGTATGCGACGACGGACGAAGGACTCACGCGCTACGTGCGAGATTTCTATGCCTATCGCCTCCGGGAGGATGGCCGTCAAGATTCGCCGCTGGGCAGTCACGTGAACGCCCACACGGCGGGAGGGCTGGCGGAAGGCGGCTATCTGGGATTCGCCGAATTGCAGTACGTCCACATGCCCTTGCAGGGCGAACGATTGGTGGCGTTCCTCTCCGATGGCGCGTTTGAAGAACAACGGGGCAGCGATTGGGCGCCGCGCTGGTGGCGTGCTGAGGATTCTGGGCTCGTGATGCCGATCATGATCAAGAACGGCCGGCGTATCGATCAGCGGACGACGATGTCCCAGCAGGGCGGCGCGGCCTGGTTCAGCGAGCACCTGAAATTGAATGGGTTCGATCCGATCGTGTTCGACGGCCGCGATCCCGCCGCCTTTCTCTGGGCAATTCTTGAAATGGAGCGCCGCCTGGAAGAGGCCGCAGATTCTGTTCGATCCGGACAGAGCCGTTACCCGATTCTTTTGCCCTACGGTATCGCCGTCGCTCCGAAAGGGGCCGGATTTCCCGGGGAGGGCACCAACCTCGCCCATAACCTGCCCTTGATAGCCAACCCGCGCATCGACCGCCGTGCCGCTGATCTGTTTAACAAGGGAGCGAACCGGCTCTGGATTCCGCAGGCCGATCTCGCGGCTGCCGTGACCCTCTTTCAGCGGCACAAGACATCCGGCCGGGCAAGGGAACGCGATCATGTGCTGGCGCACCGGAACCTTCCTGCGGCGGAGATCCCCGATCCCCCATTTCGACCGGTGTCTGAGGAAGCGCGCCGCGCATTGCACGGTTGGCCTATGGCTTCGCCGATGACGGCCATCGACGGCATGTTCGTCGCAATTCTCAAGGCCAATCCCCATCTGCGGCCACGAGTCGGCAATCCGGATGAAATGCGATCGAATCGTTTGATTGAGACGCTTGAGCGTCTGAAGTTCAGGGTAACTGATCCGGAACCCGGCATTCCGGAATCTGAACAGGGCGCCGTCATCACCGCACTCAACGAGGAGGCGGTGGCATCTGCGGCCCTGGCCAACAAGGGCGGCATTAATCTGATCCATACCTACGAGGCTTTCGGCAGCAAGATGCACGGAGCGATCCGGCAGGAGATCATCTTCGCCAATCATTGTCAGGAAGCCGGGCGACCGCAACGCTGGCTCTCGATCCCGCTGATCCTGACTTCGCATACCTGGGAGAATGGGAAGAATGAGCAATCCCACCAAGATCCCAGCATGGCCGAAGCGATGCTGGGCGAGTTGTCGCATGTCTCTCGTGTGGTCTTTCCTGCGGACTTTAACACTGCGGCGATCGTCATGGAGCAGGTCTACCAGACCCATGGACAGTTCTGGACTGTGGTCGTGCCGAAAGCCGACACGCTGCCCGATCTATTCACGCCCGATGAAGCCCGGCGACTGGTAACCGACGGGGGCATGTTGGTAGATTGGGCCGGCCATGAGCCGGACCGCCCGCTGATTATTCTGACGGCGGTCGGGGCCTATCAACTCGGGGAAGTTCTGGCCGCCTCCAGGCGGCTGGCCGAGCGCGCGGTGGAGCACCGCGTCGTCTATCTGCTCGAGCCGGGCCGTTTCCGCGCGCCACGCAGTGACGGCGAGCAGGTCCATCAGGCTCCAACGGCGCTGCGCGAACAGCTCTTCCCGACCCAGGTCCAACCCCGGCTGTTCGTGACCCATACACGTCCGGAAGTCCTTCTCGGCGTGCTGGGGCCGCTGCACACGGGATCGCGCACGAGCGGACTGGGCTACATCAATCAGGGCGGAACGTTGAATACGCCGGGACTGTTCTTCCTCAACCGCTGTAGCTGGGCACACGTGCTGGCTGAAGCGGCCGAATTGCTGGAGGTGCCGCGAGCGCGGCTCCTGAGCGCGGAAGAAATCCAGGCGCTCGATGGGCAACGCAGCCCGCACGGCGTGATCATTCCGGAGGTGGAGGGGTGAGCGTGCATCACACGTTCGGCACAGGGCGGGGGGAGAAGACACCCGGGGCAGGACCGCATCCAGACAGGACCGGTCGATCGTCGCGATGCAGAACGTGGATCGACCATGCGCCTGCCGGGCACAGCCCATCAGGGCCCACTCGGTGAAAGGTGCCATGGAGGAGTCGCCCCAGTTCTCTGCTCAGATGACTCGCACGATGTCCGTCCTCCGAGCGTTTCAAGGAGCGGCATGGGACTTTTGGCATCACGGCTGCACGACGTTGGCGGCGTCGCTGGCCTTCTTCTCCCTGCTGTCGTTTTTCCCACTGGTGTTTTTGCTGCTCTCGCTGGCCAGCGGACTCAGCCACCAGATGATGGGACATGAGTATTTGCTTGGGCTGCTGCAAGGCTTCATGCCGGAGCTGGGCGATCAATTGGCCATGGAGGTAGGGAGGCTGGCTGGGGAAGACACCGTGCGCTGGGTCGCGGCGATCTCCTTTGTGTGGTTCGGCTTGCTGGTGTTCTACGAGGTGGACTATGCCGTGAACATCGTATTCGGCGCCGGCCATTTGCGGCATGCGTTCGGCGCCACGGCCATGGCCGTCGGCCTGCTCGGAATCGTCGGCTTATTCTTCACGCTGTCGTTTCTCGTGACGCAGATCTTGCGGATGCTGCTCCATCAGGCTTCCCGGATCGGCAACCTGGATTTCGAGGCGTTGCTGATCAATCATTTCATGCTGTCGTATCTGGCGCCGTTCGTTCTGGTCTTCGCCGTCGCCACGGGCCTCTATCGCTATGTGCCGAGAAGCCGCCCGGCGTGGCGGGAGGCCGCCATCGGAGGGATCGCGCTCACGCTGCTGTGGGAAGCGGCCAAACACCTGTTCAGTCTGTACCTGCAGACGCTGTCGGTCTACAGCCTCATGTACGGGTCCTTCCTCGTGATGGTGTTTTTCCTGCTGTGGGTGTATTACTCGGCGGCGTTGTTGTTGTTCGGCGCGGCGGTCGTGCATCGGTTGCAAATGGCCCGCGTGGCGCCATGTTCGCCATGAGCGATCACGCCGCACATGATTGGACCGAAGGAGAGGATACGACACGCATGATTCACACAGATTCACAGGCCGCGGCCGTAGCGTGAGGCTGACGCTCGGAAGAGATTGCGTACTGTCGCATGGTGGTGTGCGCTCGTGGTGTTTCACGGGTTACCCTGCTTGACGGCGTCTAGTTCGGCCAGGCGGCGCGGCGAAAGGCACTGGTGATCCTCCTGAAACCGACGACGAAATATGGCCTAGGTGCAACCATGGGAAACGACATGAATTTGACACACGACACCCCTTCTGGAGGATGCCGATGAGCCAAGACCTCTATCCCGTTCCCGAAGAGTTCCGAACGCAGGCCCATATCACCGAGCCTCGCTATCAGGACCTGTACCAACGCTCGGTCGAAGATCCCGAAGGCTTCTGGAGTGAACAGGCCAAAAGGTCTGTGAGCTGGTCCGGGCCTTGGAGCAGAGTGCTGGATTGGGACTTCAAGACCGGTCATATCCGCTGGTTCGAAGGCGGCAAGCTGAACGCCTGTTATAACTGCGTCGACCGGCATCTGGTCGAGCGCGGCGAACAGCCTGCGATCATCTGGGAGGGGAATGAGCCGGATCAGAGTCGCAGGATTACCTACCGCGAACTGCATGAACAGGTCTGCCGCGTGGCCAACGTGCTCAAGAAGCGGGGCATCGGCACAGGCGACCGAGTGTGCATTTACATGCCGATGATTCCCGAAGCCGTGTTTGCCATGCTGGCCTGCGCCCGTATCGGCGCCATCCATTCGGTGGTGTTCGCCGGGTTCTCGTCCGAGGCTTTCAAGCATCGCGTCCAGGACTGCGATGCCCGGCTGGTGGTCACCGCCGACGGCTATTGCCACGGCGCCAAGACGATTGACCACAAGAAGAAAACGGACCAGGCGCTGGAGGAATGTCCCGGCGTCAAGACCCTGCTGGTGGTCAAACATCGCGGCGCGGCGATCGCCTGGAACAGCGAACGCGACGTCTGGTATCACGAGGCCGTCGCCGACAGTTCGCCCGAATGCCCGGTCGTGGAAATGGACGCCGAAGCCCCGTTGTTCATTCTCTATACCTCCGGCTCGACCGGCAAGCCGAAAGGCCTGGTGCACACGACGGGAGGCTATCTGGTGTTCGCCGCCATCACGCATCAGTACACCTTCGACTACCATGAGGGCGAGGTGTACTGGTGTACCGCGGACGTCGGCTGGATCACCGGCCATACCTACATTGTGTATGGCCCATTGGCCAACGGCGCGACCACGCTGCTGTTCGAAGGCGTGCCCCATTATCCGGACTATTCCCGATTCTGGCAGGTCGTGGATAAGCACCGGGTCAATATTTTCTATACGGCGCCCACGGCGATACGCGCCCTGATGGCTGAAGGCGAGGAGCCGGTGAAGAAGACCAGCCGCCGGAGCCTGCGGGTGCTGGGCACGGTTGGGGAGCCTATCGATCCCAAGGCCTGGGAATGGTTTTATCGAGTCGTCGGGGAGCAGCGCTGTCCCATTGCGGACACCTGGTGGCAGACGGAAACCGGTGGTCTGCTCTTGACCCCTCTGCCAGGGGCCATGCCGTTGAAACCGGGGTCGGTGGCCAAGCCATTCTTCGGTGTGGTCCCGGCCCTGGTAGATGAGAAGGGCGCTATCCTTGAAGGCGAGGCCCAGGGCCGGCTGGTCATCACCCGCCCCTGGCCCGCGCTGGCGCGCACAATCTATGGCAATCATGAGCGCTTCATCAAAACCTATTTCAGCAGATTCCCAGGCCTCTATGACACGGAGGACGGCGCCCGGCGTGACGCGGACGGCTACTACTGGATCACCGGACGGGTCGATGACGTCTTGAATGTGTCCGGTCATCGCCTGGGGACCGCTGAGCTGGAGAGTGCGCTGGCCAAGCACCCGGATGTGGCCGAGGCCTCCGTGGTCGGGTACCCGCATGCGATCAAGGGGCAGGGTATCTATGCCTATGTGGTATTGAACGAAGGCGTCGCACCATCGGACGCATTACGCGCAGCACTCGTCGGACAGGTGCGCAGCGAAATCGGCCCCGTGGCCAAACCCGACGTCATCCAATGGGCCGAGGCTCTGCCCAAGACCCGCTCCGGAAAGATCATGCGCCGTATCTTGCGGAAAATTTCGGCGTATGAACTGAGTGACCTGGGGGATACCTCGACCCTGGCCGATCCCACCGTGGTCGAGGCCTTGATTGCAGGACGCAGGACACCATAACTAAATGATTCGCGCATCATCATCTCGATGACATGTGTCAGTTGAACGTATCTGTTTGGACAGCGCGGCGGAGAAGGTAGTGCGGAGCGCACACAAAGGAGGGGCCATGAACGAAGCGTTGATCAATCGAGTCCTTGTCGCCACCGATTTTTCCGCCTGCGCGCGGCGGGCGCTTGCGTATGGCGTCTATGTTGCGCGGATCTGGTCGGCGCATATGGACCTGCTCCATGTGGTGGAAATGCAGCCGGGGTTGGAGCTTGACGCGTCCGTTCCTGATCCGCTGGTTGAGCTGCGCCGGAAGGAGTCGGAGCGGCTCCTTGGCGACCTGGTTTCCCGCGTGAAACGAGAAGGTCCGAGCGTGGATGGGCGCCTGCGTCAGGGGATTCCCAGCGAGCAGATCTCGCAGGCCGCGCTCGAACAAGGGGCCGATCTTGTCGTCGTCGGCACCCATGGGAGGACCGGACTGGATCATATTCTGCTCGGCAGCACGGCGGAGCGCGTCATCAAGCAGACGCCCTGCCCGGTGCTCACTGTTCGGGCCGCCCGTATCCGGGAGGAGGAGAGAGACGAGAGCGCGCCGCCCCGTATCCAGCACATCCTGGCACCGGTCGACTTCTCCAGCCCGTCCCTCGAGGCGCTGGAGTATGCGACTCAGGTGGCCGATCGCTTCGGAGCCCGGCTCACGCTGCTGCACGTGCTGGAGCCGGTCTACCTCGATCTGGAATTAGGGCCTGGGCGGATCGAGGATGAGCCCCAGAAGCGGGCTCACCGGGGGGCTCAGTTGGATGAGCTCGCTCAGGCGGTGAAGCGGTGCGAGGTGGCGGCGGAGTCTCTGATTCTCGGAGGGATTCCGTCCGAGTCGATTCTAGCCTGTGCCCGCGGGCAGGGCTGCGATCTGATCGTCATGGGGACCCATGGACGGCGGGGGCTGATGCGCTTCTGGTACGGCAGTGTGGCAGAAGCCGTGCTCCGGCAGGCACCCTGTCCGGTGCTCACGGTTCGAAGCCCGAAGTTCAGTCCCGGCCAGCGTCGGGTAGTCCCATCGACGATGACCGCGTCATAAAAAAGGAGCGTAGACATGGAACCGCGTGACATTTACATCACCGAATTCGACCTGGCCCGCTTACAGGAACTGCTGGAGGTGGGCATCAGCTTCAAAGAACGAGACCGGGAGTATCTGGAGAGTTTGCAGAATGAGCTGGACCGCGCCCATATTGTGGAGCCGGCCGCAATTCCTCATGATGTGGTCACGATGAACTCTCGGATTCGCCTCAAGGATATGGATACAGAAGAGGAACACGCCTATACGCTGGTGTTCCCCGCGGACGCCGACATCGAGGCGAACAACATTTCGATTCTCGCCCCGGTCGGCACGGCGATCCTCGGATACAAGGCCGGCGACCTCATCGAATGGCCGGTGCCGGCAGGCGTGAAAACGCTCCGCATCAAAGAAGTGTTGTATCAACCCGAGGCCGCAGGCCGGTATGACCTATGAGAGCTAGGCTATGAGAGCCGGTGAGCGGCACGTTCGCTGTCGGGAACAGGAGGGTATCGCATGATCGAGGCCGACAGACCCGTCGTCGCTTATTTGTCCATGGAGATTGCCTTGGAGTCTTCGATTCCCACCTATTCTGGAGGACTCGGGGTTCTGGCCGGGGATACGCTCCGGGCGGCAGCCGACCTAGGCATCCACCTGGTGGGTGTCACGTTATCGCACCGCCGCGGCTATTTCCATCAGCGGGTGGACCCTCTCGGCCGGCAATCCGAGGAGCCGGTCTCCTGGTCCATGGATGACTTTCTCGAGCCGATGGAGCCCCGCGTGACGGTTGAACTCGAAGGCCGGCCCGTGCAAATCCGAGCCTGGCGTTACCAGATCATGGGAGCGTCGGGATCACGGGTTCCCGTGTATCTCCTGGACACGGACCTGGACGGGAACGCGCCGGAGGATCGCGCGCTGACGGATGTGCTGTATGGGGGCGATCTGGCCCACCGGCTCCGCCAGGAAGCGGTCCTCGGACTCGGCGGCGTCCGGATGCTGCGGGCCCTGGGGTACCGGACGATCACCAGGTTTCACCTCAACGAAGGGCACGCGGCGCTGTTGATCCTGGCGTTGCTGGAGGAGGAGTTCGCGCGGCGCGGAAGCAGCATCGCCCTGTCGCCTGATGTCATCGAGGAGGTCAGTGAACGCTGTGTCTTCACGACCCACACGCCGGTCCCAGCCGGGCATGACCAGTTTTCGCTCGATCTGGTGCGCCAGGTCCTGGGCGAGCGCCTGGCTGGTTGGCTCAAAGCGTGCGGCCAGGACCCGATCGTCAATCTGACCGATCTGGCGCTACGCGGTTCCCGGTTCATCAACGGCGTGGCCATGAAGCACGGGGAAGTATCGCGGGCGCTGTTCCCTGGGTACCCGATCCGCTCCATCACGAACGGCGTCCATGCGGTGACCTGGGCCGCGCCGTCGTTTCACGCGCTCTACGACCGGCTGCTTCCGGACTGGCGCCGCGACCAGTTATCGCTGCGCTATGCGGTGAGCATTCCCGAGGCGGACATCTGGGAGGCGCATATGGACGCCAAGCGCGCCCTGGTGGACACTGTGAACCGCGAGACCAACGCGGGCTTCGATCGCGATGTGCTGACCCTCGGCTTCGCCCGGCGGGCGACCGCCTACAAACGCTGGACGCTGGTGTTTCACGATCTGGACCGGCTGAAGCAGATTGTCGCGCAGCGGGCCGCCTGCAGATCGTCTTTGCCGGGAAGGCCCATCCGCGAGACCATGACGGCAAAGAAGTGATCCGGCAGATCCACGCCATGCGCGAGGCCCTCAAGGGCGTGATTCCCGTCGCGTACCTGGCCAACTACGACATGGCTTTGGCCAGGCAGGTCTGCGCCGGGGTGGACGTGTGGCTGAACACGCCTATCCCGCCGATGGAAGCCTCGGGGACGAGCGGCATGAAGGCGGCGATCAACGGCGTGCCCAGCCTCAGCGTGCTCGACGGCTGGTGGATCGAGGGGCATGTCGAAGATGTCACCGGCTGGTCGATCGGCGATAGCGTCGACGCCTGCCTGGCCTCGGCTTCGGGCATGGATGGCTGCCATGCCGACGCGCTCTATGACAAGCTGGCGACGAAGGTGGCGCCCTGCTTCTATGAGGATCGCTCGCGGTATATCGGCATCATGCGGCATGCGATCGCGTTGAACGGCGGCTTCTTCAACACGCATCGGATGATGGTCCAGTATGTCCATAATGCGTACCGCCTTCCCGATGAATCCGTTGAGTTTTTGCGGCTGGATCGGTCGAACCGGTGAGGGATGATGATGCTGACCGTAGACGATGAGGGCGCATCCTGAGTCGTCCTGCGGCTGTAACCTGGTTGCGAGATCGATGCTCTGACGAGAGGGGTGCTGGCGCATGGTGGTGCGCGCTCCTGGTATTCCAAGGGTTGTTCCTGCTTGACGGCGGCGGGTTCGCCCGGGTGGCGCGCGCGGAGTGGCGGCTGAGCGGGGAGTCGGATGCGGCCTGGACCGACACAGTGGTGCAGTACTCGGCGGCATTCGCGCAGGCGCTACAGAAAGATCCAAGCTTCCCTACCCTGGATGTGTCTCTCGTCGGGGGTGTCATCATTCAGGGGGATGTCTTTCGTCGGATATGCCGGAGATCGTAAACGTCGGTGCCAGTCCTCGCAAGGGCCATGGCGCCGCAAGAGGACGCCGGGCGCTCCTCCGCTGGGAGAGTTTTCGCCGCCAACTGGGGTGTTCCCCAGTTGTCCGCAGAGGAGCGAGGTCGGTACGGTGCCCAGGCCTGCGGCGCCACGCTCGACAGGATTTGCGACAGGACTCGACGGATCGGCGCAGCGCCGCTGTCGTGCATCGCCCCATCCTGCAGGTGCTTTTGTCGCAGGACGCGTCAGTCAGCAGCCACCGAGATGATGGCGCAGAGGGGAGAAGTCCGCGCACAAGTCGCAGAAAGGGGGAGCATTCTCCTGCCTCTCGTGCGTGGCGCGGCTGCTTGGCGCGAGTTATGCGGTGGTGCTTGGCTATTCCGCTGGCGCCCGGAGCGATCTCGAGCTGTTGATCGCCATCTCCAACGGTGTCCTGTTCACCCCGATGCATTCGTGGTGGGGCCGGATCGCCGATGAAGACATGCTCCTCGTGACCGCCTCCGTGCGGGCTCTCGCGTCGGAGCATCCGTATTTTAACCATTCGCTCCCCGCGCGAAGCCGCGTGCCGACGGGAGCGTGCGCCGCTTGATAAAGGAGAAGCCATGATTGCATCGCCTGCGCGGACCATCCTATTTGCGACCGACTTTTCGGACTGTGCCTTGCGCGCGCAGGATTATGCCCTGTATTGGGCGGGTCGTTTGCCGACCAGGATCGATGTGTTCCATGTGGTGGATTGCCCGCGATGGCTAGAGGATTCTCCGGAGGTCGCCGCCTTCCTCGTCAAGGTTCGGCGGGAAGTCGACCGGCAACTGGAGGATGTTCGGAAGCTCTGTGAGTCGAAAGGGTTAGAGGTCACGGTCCGCCAGGTCACGGGGCTTCCCGGCATCGAGATTCCTACGGCGGCCTTGGATACCGGGGTAGAGTTGATCGTGCTCGGCGCTCGGGGAAGCTCAGGGTCGTCGGGTCCCCTGTTGGGAGGCGTAGTGGAACGGGTGACCAAGACGGCGCCGTGCCCGGTGTTGACCGTTCCGCTCCCTGGAGAGCGCGCCGGCGCCCAGCCGGTTCCGCAGTCGCCTCCGGTGGTTCACCGTATCCTGGCGCCGGTGGATTTTTCGAAACCGTCCTTGGAATCGGTCGAATATGCGGTCGATCTGGCACAGAAGCTGGACGCGACGCTCGAGCTCGTGCATGTGGTCGAGCCGGGGTATCAGGATTTGAATAAGGCGGTGCTCGGCGAGGAGGACCAGACGGACGCGCCGCCGGTTCGGAACGACAATCGCCTGAGGGAACTGGTGTCACTGATCAAATCGTTCGGTCTGCCGGGCGATGCCCTGATCCGAGGTGGGGTGCCTTCCGATGCCATCCTGGCGTGCGCCCAGGAACAACGAAGCGATCTGATCGTGATGGGTACTCATGGGCGGCGAGGCTTTTCGCGGCTGCGGTTCGGCAGCGTGGTGGAAACGGTGCTCCGCCTCGCATCCTGTCCGGTTCTGACCGTAAAGGGGCCGAAGTTCGCTCCGGACCATCGCCGCGTGGTGCCGACTTCCTGGGAGGAGAAACGATGATGGCTGCGAACGCAAACGCACCGACGCCGCTCGTGCGCTGGTTTGAGGAGATCGGCATCGAGGATGTGCCCCTCGTCGGGGGCAAGAACGCTTCGTTGGGTGAGATGTATCGGGAGCTGGCCTCCAAGGGGATCAAGGTGCCGAACGGGTTCGCAGTCACCGCGGCCGCCTATCGGGAGTTTCTCCGCGAGGCGGGCCTTGAGGCGACGATCGTTGAGGCCTTGAAAGACCTGGATGCCCAGGATCTGGAGAATCTCCGCCGCCGGGGCAGCCGCATCCGCCAGGCGATGCTGGCAGCGACCATCCCGCATGCGCTGGAGCATGCGATCATCGAGGCCTACGCGCGATTGAGCGAGGGGGCGCCGGAGCCGGTCGACGTCGCCGTGCGGAGCAGCGCCACCGCGGAGGACCTGCCGGACGCCAGTTTCGCCGGACAGCAGGAAACGTATCTGAACGTTCAGGGACCGCGCGCGCTGCTCGATACCTGCAAGCGCTGCTTTGCGTCCTTGTTCACCGATCGCGCGATCGCCTATCGCGTCGAGAAAGGCTTCGATCATCACAAGGTCGCTCTGTCGGTTGGCGTGCAGCGCATGGTCCGCTCGGATCTCGCCGCTGCCGGCGTCATGTTTTCGATCGATACGGAGACCGGGTTCGAGCAGGCGGTGCTGATCAATGCCTCCTATGGCCTCGGCGAGAACGTCGTGCAGGGGTCGGTCAACCCGGATGAATTCTATGTGTTCAAGCCCACCTTGAAGGAGGGGTACCGCCCGATCCTCAGTAAACGCCTCGGCAGCAAAGAATTCAAACTGGTGTACGACGTCGGTGGAAGCAAAATGGTCAAGAACGTGCCGGTGCCTCCCGACGACCGGGCCAGATTCGCGATCACGGACGACGAGATCCTCACCCTCGCCCGTTGGGCCTGCGTGATCGAAGACCACTACCGTACCAAACGCGGCGTTGCCAGTCCGATGGATATGGAGTGGGCGAAGGATGGGCGCACCGGCGAGCTGTTCATCGTGCAGGCGCGTCCGGAGACGGTCCATTCGCAGCGGGATATCGAGGTCGTTGAGACCTATCGTCTTTCGGAGCGAAGCCGGGTTCTCGTCAGCGGGCGGAGTGTCGGCGGCAAGATCGGCCAGGGAACGGTGCGGGTGCTCAAATCTGTCCAACAGATCGAGCAGTTCCGCGACGGCGACATCCTGGTGACCGACAAGACCGACCCGGATTGGGTGCCCGTCATGAAGCGGGCCGCGGCCATCGTCACCAATCGCGGCGGCCGGACCTGCCATGCCGCCATTGTGAGTCGCGAATTGGGGTTGCCGGCCATCGTCGGTGCGGAGACCGCCACCGACCGGCTGAAAGACGGTCAGGTCGTGACGGTCTCGTGCGCAGAGGGTGAGACTGGGTTTGTCTACGAAGGCCGGCTGCCGGTCGAGATCGACCGCGTGAGCGTCAAGGATTTGGGCCGCCCCAAGACGGCCATCATGATGAACGTCGCCAATCCCGAGGAGGCGTTCCGGCTCTCATTCTTTCCCAACGACGGGGTCGGACTGGTTCGCGAGGAATTCATCATCGCCAACTCTATCAAGGCTCATCCGCTCGCCTTGGTGGAGTACGATCGCCTCGGCGACCCTGCGCTGAAATCGGAGATCGACCGGCTTACCACCGGCTATGCGGATAAGCCGCAGTTTTTCGTGGACAAGCTGGCCCAGGGCGTCGGGATGATCGCAGCGGCCTTCTATCCGAAGGACGTGATCGTCCGGCTCAGCGACTTCAAATCGAACGAGTATGCCAATCTGATCGGCGGCCGACAGTTCGAACCCGTCGAGGAGAATCCCATGCTCGGCTTTCGCGGCGCGTCGCGGTACTACGATCCGCGCTACCGGGAAGGGTTCGCGCTGGAATGCCGCGCCTTGCGCATGGTGCGGGATGAAATGGGCCTGACCAATGTGAAGGTCATGATTCCGTTCTGCCGGACGGTGGAGGAAGGCCGCCGGGTGCTCGACGAGATGGCGGCGCACGGGCTCAGGAGAGGCGAGCGGGGGTTGGAGGTGTATCTCATGTGCGAAATTCCCAGCAATGTTTTGCTCGCGGAAGAGTTCGCGGAGATCTGCGACGGGTTCTCGATCGGTTCAAACGATCTCACCCAGCTCACGCTGGGGGTGGATCGGGATTCGGAACTGGTCGCGGCGCTGTTCGACGAGCGGAATCCCGCCGTGAAGCGGATCATCGCAATGGCGATTCAGGCAGCCAAAGCCACAGGCAGGAAGATCGGCATCTGCGGGCAGGCGCCCAGCGACTATCCGGAATTCGCGCAATTCCTGGTGGAGCAGGGCATCGACAGTCTCTCGCTCAATCCGGATAGTGTGTTCAACACGACTGCAGCGGTTCTGGCGGTGGAGCGGAGTCATAGACGATGACGAACGGCGAGGCATCCCGGGCCGTGTCCCAGCTGCGGCTGATGGGAACAGAACCTGTAGGATCGGAGGACATCACGCATGCGCCTGCACACGAGGCTTGCCGGAAGTCAGGTGTCATGGGTATAAAGGCAGTCGTATGAGCGCGCCGGGTTGGATAGCACTTCGGACGTCGCCCTTGCTGTGGGCCTTGACGCTGACTCTCGGTCTGTTGATCGGCATCGGGCTCTACACGTTCGGCTACGCGCGCGGCGGGTCCTATCTGACGGACAATCCCGCCGCCTGCACCAACTGCCACGTGATGCGCGAGCAGTATGCCGGCTGGCTCAAAGGCAGCCACCGGTCGGTGGCGGTGTGCAATGACTGCCATACTCCGGATGGCGTGATCGCAAAGTACGCCGCTAAGGCGAGGTATGGCTTCTTGCATGCCTATGCGTTTACGACCGGCCGGTTTCCCGACGAAATCCAAATCACGCCGCACATGCATGCGTTGACCGAGCACGCCTGCTTGAAATGTCACGCGGCGATCGTGGAGGCCATGACGATCACGGGCGCCCCTCACGACAAGCCGGCGTGCCTGCGGTGCCACCGCGACGTCGGACATCAATAACTGCGAGGTCTTATGAAAGCGACACGCAAACTAGTGGTAGTGCTCATACTGACGATCGTGGCGACAGTCGCGGCCGTCGCGCTTCTCGTCAACATCTTCCAGCGCAAGCAGGAGGAACGAACCGGGTTCTTCCGCGTCGTCGAATTGACCGATGAGACTGATGACCCGGCTGTGTGGGGAAAGAATTTCCCGTTTCAGTATGACGCGTACGCGAGAACCGTCGATCAGGTGCGAACGCGCTTTGGCGGCAGCGAAGCGATTCCCCGGACCCCGACCGGGGCCGATCCCCGTTCCGTGGTCGCCCAATCCAAGCTTGAAGAGGATCCACGCTTGAAAACCATGTGGGCCGGGTATGCCTTCGCCCACGATTTTCGTGAAGAACGGGGCCATGCCTATATGTTGGATGATCAGACCTATACGGAACGCCAGATTGTCGCCAAGCAGCCGGGAACGTGTCTGCAATGCCACTCGTCGGCCTATACGGCCATGAAGAAGCTCGGCGAGGGGGACCTCACCAAGGGTTTCGAGAAGATGAACCGTCTGTCGTATGGCGACGCGCGTCCCTTGGTCACCCATCCGGTCTCCTGTATCGATTGCCACGCGCCCGATACGATGCAACTTCGCGTCACGCGCCCCGCCTTCATCGAAGGCCTGCGGGCGCTCAAGGAGCATGAGGGGGTTCAGAACTATGACGTCAATAAGATGGCGACCAGACAGGAAATGCGCTCCTTCGTCTGCGGCCAGTGCCATGTGGAATACTACTTCAAGGGTCCGGAAAAACGGTTGGTCTATCCCTGGGCCAACGGTCTCCGGGTCGACGAGATCCTGGCCTACTACGACGAGACGCAATTCAAAGACTGGATACATGCCGAGACCGGGGCGCCTGTGCTGAAGGCGCAGCACCCGGAATTCGAGATGTGGAACCAGGGCATCCATGCCCGCTCGGGGGTCGCCTGCGCCGATTGCCACATGCCGTACAAGCGCGAAGGGGCGATGAAGATCAGCGACCATCATATCCGCAGTCCGCTGTTGAATATCAATCGGGCGTGCCAGACGTGCCACAAGTGGCCGGAGGCGGAGCTGAAGGATCGTGTCGAGACGATTCAGCACCGGACCTTTGAGTTACGCAATCGGGCGATGGACGCGATCGTGGCGCTGATCCGCGATCTGGCCGCGGCCCGGAAAGGCGGCCGAGGCGACGGCGCACTCGCGCCCGCGCAAGCGCTTCAGCGGAAGGCGCAGTTCATGGTGGATTTCGTGGAAGCGGAAAATTCGATGGGGTTTCATGCCCCCCAGGAAGCCGCGCGGATTCTGGGTGAGGCGATCGACTACGCCCGTCAGGGACAATTGGCCGTGAGAGAAGATGCTGGACCGAAGCACTAGCAGATGCTGAAAAGGTCCGCCAGCGGCGTTCCCTGCCACCGCCGAAGCGCTTCGCGCAGGCAGGTCGCATCGCTCAGAGGCTCAACGCACGGCACACAGTGCGTTGAGCCTCTTCGTTCGCTGCGGCCTTGCTGGACGGCCTTGTTGAGCATCGTGCGTGGCTGTTTGGTGTCGCCTCACACATCACAATTTGCGATGGCTTTAGGAGTCAAAATTGGTTTTCCCGCAGCCTGCTCGACGCGGCCTTCTGACCGCGCCCTGGCGGTGGGGGTGATGATTCGACGCCTGAACCCCGGTTTCGCAGGTCGTCCGATCCGCCTTCTGCAAACGGCACGACTAGCCTGTCGCTCGGCGACGGTCGCACGGCGGGGCCAGCCATCACGAAGGTATTGAAGGAAATGGATATTCAGTGGTTTTAGCGTCTGCGGGGCCACAGGGGTGAAGAGGAAGCGACTACTCGGAACGTTCGCAGTTCCTGGTGGAGGAGGGGGATCGACAGCCCCTCTCCCTTAATTCCGAGACCGTCATGAACATCACCAACACGGTTCTCACGATCGAAGCGGCCTCGTGAGAAATAAAGGGCTAGTTCTGCATTGAGCGTCCAGAAGCAAACCGGCCATGAGGGGAATAGCATGAAAGCGGCAACGAAGAAAGCCACGGCCTGCCTGCTGTTACCGACGGACTTTCAGCAACCGGCTCGGCGAGCATTCAACTATGGGGTCAAGTTTGCGCGTCTGCTCGGGCTTCGAATGGAGATCCTGCATGTGATCAAGACCCCGTCCGACAGGTCAGCCCCCCCGATTGACAGCCGCTATCTGAGATCCCTTAAGACGTCGGCGATGCTCGATCTGGGACGGCTGGCGCGAATCGCGACGGAAGCTGGAGTTCAGGTCGAGCCGTGCCTGCAATTCGGAGTTCCCGATGCCTGTATCTTGCGACAGGCGAATCATGCGCATGTCGAGATCATCGTCATGGGGACCGAAGGACGTGCGGGATGGGATCGCTTGCGTCTCGGCAGCACGGCGCACCGCGTTGTTTCTCAGACCCCCTGCCCGGTACTGGCTGTTCATGGAGGGCTTGCCGGAGATGCCGCTCGCCACCCTGCCCGAGTGAAGCTGGAGCGGCTGCTGGCGGCGACGGATTTTTCGCCTGACGCGGATCAAGCGCTGCAGATTGTTTCCACGCTGGCGAGGTTGACGCAGGCCAAGGTCTGTGTCGTGCATGTTGCCGGTAAGGGGATGGGCAGGAAGAACGGGGAGCGGAAACTGAACGTCCTGCTGGACGGACTCCGGCGACAAGGCCTTGCGGTCGAAGGTGTCTGCCTTCCGGGCGAGCCGGTAGAGACGATTCTAAGCCAGGCGGCCGGATGGGAAGCCGACCTCATTTCGGTTGGCACGCAAGGCCGGCGGGGACTGTCGCGATTGATATTGGGCAGCGTGGCCGAAGGCGTCTTGAGACGGGCCGGTTGCCCTGTCTTGGTCGTCAAGCACGTGTCGCCGCTCATTCAGACGGGTGCTTCCCCTGAGCGGCGGCACAAAAACGCATGACGCTCACGATCGAATATCTCTTGCTCGGGGCGTCTGTGCTGCTGCTGCTGAGCGTGATCGCGAGCAAAGCTTCCGGTCGCCTGGGTGTCCCGGTGCTGCTGTTGTTCCTCATCATCGGGATGCTCGCGGGCTCCGACGGGCCCGGGGGCATTCACTTCGACAATCCGTGGCTCGCCCAGTCGCTCGGCGTCGTCGCGTTAGTGTTCATCCTGTTTGCGGGCGGGTTGGACACGGAATGGGCGAGCGTTCGCTCGCAACTCGGAAGAGGCGTGATGCTGTCCACGGTGGGTGTGGCGATCACGGCCGGTCTGGTCGCCTTGTTCGCGACGACGATCCTGGGGATGTCATGGCCGGAGGGGGTGCTGATCGGCGCCATCGTCTCCTCGACCGACGCGGCAGCGGTATTCGCCGTGATGCGGTCGCGATATGTGAGTCTCCGCGGTCCGTTGACGCCGCTCCTCGAACTCGAGTCCGGCAGCAACGACCCGATGGCGGTCTTTCTCACGATCGGGATGATCAGCCTGATCACCGGCGCCTCTTCGTCGGTGGCCGACCTGGTTCCGATGTTCATTCGTCAGATGGTGGTCGGCGCAGCCATCGGGTACGGTATGGGCAGGTTGATGGTGGTGCTTGTCAACCGGCTGCGGTTGGAATACGACGGGCTGTACCCGGTGTTGACCCTGTCCCTGGTTCTGCTGATCTATAGCGGGAGCGCCTGGCTGGGGGGCAATGGGTTTCTGGCCGTCTATCTGGCCGGGTTGATCATGGGGAACAGCGATTTCATCCACAAGCGCAGCCTGCTGCGGTTTCATGACGGACTGGCCTGGCTGATGCAGATCGCCATGTTTCTGACGCTGGGGTTGCAGGTGTTTCCGGCGCAACTCGTGCCGGTCGCCGGAACGGGACTGTTGCTGGCGCTCTTTCTGATGATCGTGGCCCGGCCTGCTGCCGTCTTCATGACACTCGGGTTCACGACGCTGACGCTGCGAGAGACAACGATGGTGGCCTGGGTCGGCTTGCGAGGGGCCGTACCGATCATTCTCGCCACATTCCCGCTCCTCGCGGGCATTCCCCAAGCTACGCTGATTTTCAACCTGGTGTTTTTCATCGTGCTGATGTCCGTCCTGCTCCAGGGCACGTCGATTCCGCTGGTCGCGCGCTGGCTCAAGGTGGATGAGCCGCTGCAGCGCCGTCTCAATGCCTCGCCAGTCTGGAATGCGCCGACCGGTCTCAAAAGCGGACTGGTCGAAATGACCATCCCAGAACCTTCCGTGGTGGTCGGTGAGCGGCTCATCGATATCGGTCTGCCCAAGTCCACGCTCGTCATCTTGATCGGGCGGAAGGGGCAATGCTTCGTTCCCGACGGCAGCACGGTGCTGGAAGCGAACGATTCGCTGTTGGTCTTCACCGATCAAGCCTCATCCTTCCGACTCCGCGCCCTGCTTGACGCCAGTCGTCACGTGGCGGAGGAGAGTCCCTCAAAGGGGCAAGGAGGGGCCGTCGTCTCGTGAAAGACAAAAGGAGAGGAATAATGGAGAACGCTCAGCGCGAACGTGATGTGCCGTCACAGGCCTCGATGGGCAGCCACCACCATCTGCCTGCCCACGAGGTGGTGCTGTTGCTCGAAACCGACCTGGCGAAAGGCCTGTCCTCCGAGGAGGCGGCGCGGCGGCTGGAACGATTCGGCCCGAACATCCTTCCGAAATTCAGGCGCCATGGTCCGCTGGTGCGATTTCTCTTTCAGTTTCACCACCCGCTGATCTATGTGCTGCTCGCGGCGACCGCTGTCACGGCATTCTTGGACGAGTGGGTTGATGCGGGGGTGATTTTCGGCGTTGTTCTGGTAAACGCCATCGTCGGGTTCATTCAGGAGTCGCGTGCGGAGGCGGCGCTCGATGCCCTCGCGTCCATGATGAAGACCGAAGCCAGAGTCCGGCGGGACGGACAGACGGTCCGGGTGCCCTCCGAGGACATCGTGCCCGGGGATGTGGTGCTGCTGGAATCCGGCGACAAGGTCCCGGCCGATCTGCGGCTGACGAGAGTTCGTGAATTGCGGGTGGACGAGTCCGCGCTGACCGGAGAATCGGTGCCAGTGGAAAAGACCGATCATGTCCTGCCACCCGAGACGGTCGTCGCGGACCGCAAGAACATGGTCTTTTCCGGCTCCCTCGTCACCTATGGACAGGGGACCGGCGTGGTGGTTGGGACCGGTGTGGCCACCGAGCTGGGGCGGATCCACCAGTTGATCGGCGAGACCACCGAGATCTCGACGCCGCTGACGAAGAAACTCGCCTCCTTCAGCAAAGTCCTGACCGTGGCGATTCTCGGACTCGCGGCTGTGACGTTTGCTCTTGGCTTGTGGCGCGGGCAGGCGGTCACGGAGGTGTTCATGGCGGCGGTCGCACTCGCGGTGGCTGCGATTCCGGAAGGGCTGCCGGCGGCGGTCACCATCACGTTGGCGATCGGGGTCAGCCGCATGGCCCGGCGCAATGCCATCATCCGCAAGTTGCCGGCGGTGGAAACGCTGGGCAGCACCACCGTCATCTGTTCGGACAAGACCGGCACCTTGACGAAGAACGAGATGACCGTTCAGGCGATCTTTGCCGGAGGGGAGTCCTTCGAGGTGGACGGCGCCGGCTATGAGCCGGCCGGTCGCATACTGCGTGGGGGCCAGGCGATCGAATCCACGGCCAAACCCGCGTTGCGCGAATGTCTCCTGGCCGGGGTGCTCTGTAACGATGCGGAGAATGTGGAGCGAGACGGGCGATGGACCATCGTGGGTGACCCGACCGAAGGCGCCTTGCTGGTGGCAGCGAAGAAAGCCGGGATTGATGTAAACCAGCTCAACGCGCAGTTCCCGCGCGTCGATGCCATCCCGTTCGAGTCTGAACGCCAATACATGGCGACTTTGCACCAAGCCGAAGGGGGACGTGAGGCCGTGGTCTATCTCAAGGGCGCGGTCGAGCGAACCCTTCGCCTCTGCGACCAGGCCCTCGCCGAGGACGGAACGGACCGGGCCCTTGACGCCCAGGCCGTGCTCACCCGAGTGGAGACTTATGCCGGACGAGGGCTGCGCGTGCTGGCCTTGGCCCGCAAATCCGTTCCGGCCGGGATGGCGATGCTGACGGACCGCGAGGTGGAAGGCGGCCTGACGTTTTTGGGACTCCAGGCCATGATGGACCCGCCGAGGCCGGAGGCCGTCGCGGCGGTGCGCGCCTGCCAGCAGGCGGGGATTGCGGTCAAAATGATCACGGGCGATCACGCGCTCACGGCCCGGGCGATCGCACAGCAGATCGGATTGGACGGTCGGAAAGATCACCAGAACGGGGAATTGATCGCGATGACCGGCCAGGAGTTGGCGGCCATTCCCCAGGCAGAGCTTGCGGACGCCGCCGACCGCACGGCGGTCTTCGCACGGGTCTCGCCCGAACAGAAGTTGCGGCTGGTCGAGGCCTTACAGGCGCGGCGCCATGTGGTGGCCATGACCGGCGACGGCGTGAACGATGCGCCGGCCTTGAAGCAGGCGGATATCGGCGTGGCGATGGGGCGTGGCGGGACCGAAGTAGCGAAGGAAGCCGCCGACATGGTGCTGACCGACGACAACTTCGCCTCCATCGAAGCGGCGGTCGAGGAAGGCCGGTGCGTGTTCGACAATCTCACGAAGTTCATCGTCTGGACGTTGCCGACCAACATGGGGGAAGGGCTGGTCCTGCTCACGGCGATTGCGTTCGGGGTGGTGCTTCCCATCCTCCCGGTGCAAATCCTCTGGATCAATATGACGACGGCGGTGGCGCTGGGACTGATGCTGGCCTTCGAACCCACGGAGCCAGGCATCATGATGCGGCCGCCGCGCGATCCCGGCCAGCCGATCCTGACGGGCGTGCTGATCGAACGGATCGTCCTGGTGTCGTTCTTGATGCTGGCCGGCGCCTACGGCGTGTTTCTCTGGGAGCTGGATCGGACTGAATCGATCCTCGCGGCCCGCACGGCGGCGGTGAACGTGATCGTCATGGCGGAGCTGTTCTACCTGTTCAATTGCCGTTCGCTGGAGCTCACCATGTTCCATGTCGGCCTGTTCAGCAATCCCTGGATCTGGCGCGGGGTGACCGTCATGACCGCGCTGCAACTCCTGTTCACCTATGTCCCGGCCATGAACCGGTTGTTTCATACGGCCCCGATCGACGGGTCCGCCTGGGGGCTGGTTCTGGCGGCGGCCGTGACCGTGTACGTCGTGGTAGAAGTGGAGACCTGGCTGCGGTTGCAGTGGAACCGGCGGACAGCGCCCGGCGCGCCGACCAGGAGGAGCACGGATGACGCTCAACACGCTGCGTGAGATGTTGTTGTGGTGCGCCGTGATCAATTATGGCCTGCTCCTGGGGTGGTTTCTGCTGTTCACCGTCGCACACGACTGGTTGTACCGGTGTCACGGCCGATGGTTCCGGCTGTCGAGTGAACAATTCGATGTGATCCACTATGCCGGAATGGCGCTGTACAAGATCGGCATCCTTGCCGTCAACCTGGTCCCGTATGTTGCCCTGCGTCTGGGTGGGTGAAGCGAAGGCAACGATCCCTGGTTGTGAACGTCGACCTCGCGACCCAGTGTCTGATTGGTCGTGATGGAGGAACCTGCACGGTTCATCTACGGTCTTCCCCCAAGCCAAACACCCGTACTGTCCCTCGCCCCCAAAGTGGGGGCGAGGGACAGTACGGGGCAGGTCCCTGAGCAATTTTGCTCATTCCGCTTTCCGTCTTTATGCCACACTAACAAGCGATGTAACGATAGCGTCTTCCTGGCAGAACGGTGCGAATCCAAATGCAAAGCCGCCGTCAGTCTATGTCGAGGCAAAAGCTGGCTGAGGCAGAAAAGTATGAATTGTTATCGCCGAGAGTCAGCGCATATTACTGAGAACCGGTCTGTTGTAGGGGGTGCTGGCGTGCCGGTATGACATGTGTGTGAGTGTGCCAATGCCCGTGGCAAACGCTGAAGGCGTCTGTCGATTTCATAACCTTATGGAGGTGATGTCTATGTATACGAGAGAGTCCCGTTTGGATGTTTCGATGAAAGCAATCGGCGTGGGTGTATTCGCGTTGCTCGTTGTCGGCTGCGCCCATCCGCCAACGTCTAGGTCCGGTGCCGTGCATGATATCAGAGTGATCGAAGGCCCCGAGCCTGTGGATGTGGTCGTCAATCCCGGCGATGAGGTGCGCTGGGTGAACGCAAGGAACCTTGCCGTTCGTGTGGACCTTGTGGGGATCAAGCGCGAAGACCTCTCTTGTGAGCGAGGGTTCTCCAACTTGTTCGGGATGTTCCGGGAGTCGGCCACGATCGATCCAAATAAAAGCGCCAGCGTCTGTTTCAGCACAGCTGGCGCCGTCGGTTACAACGTCAGAATGGATTCGGCGCTCCCGGGGGGGAAGAAAATCGTTCCTGGCGTCGTCAGGATCGGCGAGATGAAGAAATAGCTCTTCTTTAAGCCGGACTGCAGCGGGAGCATTCGAGTCTGGAGGGCGTATGACTGCGACGACAGGACTCCTCCGGCGAAAGGTGGTTAGCATTCCGTCTCTCCAGGTTCAAGGAGTAGACGGCTCGAAACAAAGAAGGCGCCCAGACAGCCTGGTTTGGACGCTCGCACTAGACCCGGCCGATGACGATGAATGAAGGAGGAAACAATGAAGCACGTGACGTTTGGACTCATAGCAGCGGGAGCGATCATGCTGGTCGGGACGGTTGCCTTCTCGGCGCCGGAGAAAGACCCGCTGAAGCCGCGTGTACCGGTGGATCAAACGGAGAGCGCGAAAAAGCTGACCACGCCGTTGTTCAAAGAGGCGAAGCAGGCTCCGGCGAAGATGGTCGAGGAGGGCAAGGCCCTCTACGATGGCAAAGGCACCTGTTTTAACTGCCACGGCAAGGCTGGTAAGGGCGATGGGGCGGCCGGCGCCATGTTGGACCCAGGGCCGCGTGACTTCACTAACTGTGAGTTCCAAAAGAAGCGGACCGACGGCGAGCTCTTCTGGGTCATGACGAACGGGATTCAAGGAACCGGAATGATGGCCCTGACCCCGATGGCGGTGACCGAAGAGGAAGCCTGGAAGACCATCGCGTATGTACGGAGCTTCTGTAAGTCGTGAGATGCCACTTTGGCGATTCGAACGGTGACGCGCGATAGAGCTTCCTGTGGATCGACATCACCGTGGCTTCGCGGCTGAATCTGATTTGCGTACAAGCCGTGCCAAGCACGATAAGCAGCAGGAACGGGAACCACAGCCATGAGTGGATCCGGATGTGTATCCGTGCTCCGGATCGCGGGCGGACTCGAGCCCGTCCGGCGGGCGCCTGGTTTCCGGCTTATTTGAAGGAGCCTGTCTCGGCAGTAAATCAGCCGACGGTTCTTCGGCAGAAGCGTGGAACCCTGTCGCATGCAGCGAGGACTTGATGCCGATGCGCTGAGACAGCCGAACTGGGAAGAAGGCCGTCACTTAATGGGTTCACTGCCAACCGAGGAGGGAGACGCTATGAGGCATGATGAAAGGCCGTTGATTGTAAATACTCCGGGGCGCGGGAGGGCTCGCCAAGCAGGATGGGGCATCGTCGGGGCAACCGGCCTTGCCGCGTTGTTGTTGATTGCCGCTCCCGGAGAATCGATTTTGGAGCAGGCCCAGGCGGCCGACGTTTTGAAGACCCTCAAACATGTGGCGAAGGGCACTATCACCAAGATCGAAGGGGGGACCTACTGGGTCAAACTCGGATCGGGCGTAGAGGTCAAGCTGCCGGTCTCCAAGGACACGAACATGGTCTGTCCTACAAGGCCGGACGAGCAGGATGAACTCTGGCAACCCAAGCAGGAGCCGGGCTCTACCGGGTTCCGGATCGGTGATTGTCCGTTCCAAGTCGGCGACGTGATTAAGGCCGAAACCACAGACATCGGGACCGTGACATTTATGCGAACGCTTGACCGTCCGGCGCCGACTACCACCCAGCGACTGGGACTGCCGCAGGGTTACCACGGACCGATCCTGATGCCGATCGAACGATGAGCCGACGGCCTGATCGGTTCGGAGCGAGCTCTGCACGTGAAGACGGCTGATGCGATGGTCCAGCTTCGCTTACATCATTCCTGACGTTGTGACCAGTATCGCAGAATCTTTTATGTAAGCAGGCTGACGAAATAGGGAGTAGTCAATGACACAGAAGAGAACGTTGCTCACCCTCGAAGCACTGGCCGAGTTGGCATTAGCTCAGCAGCCGCCTTGTCTCTCGCTGTACCAGCCGACCCATCGGCGGCATCCCGAGAATCAGCAGGACCCGATCCGGTTTCGCAATCTCCTCAAGGAGATGGAGACATCGCTGCGGCAAAAGTATCCGGGCGTCGAGACCCGGCTCCTTCTGGAACCGTTTGAAGCCCTCGCTCACGATCATGACTTCTGGAATCATACGCTGGATGGATTGGCCGTGCTAGGCGGGTCGGGCTTGTTTCGAGTGTTTCCGCTGCAGCGCACGGTGGCTGAATTGGCAGTCGTAGCTGACAGTTTTCACACCAAACCCTTGCGACGTTATCTTCAATCGGTTGATCGCTACCAGGTGCTCGGGCTGAGCCTGCGCAAGATTCAACTCTTCGAAGGGAACCGCGACGCACTCGACGAGATCGATCCGGCCCCGGAAGTAGTGCGGACGATCACCGATGATTTGGGCAATGAGCTGACCGAGCCGAACCAGTCGGTTGCCTCCTACGGCAGTGGCGGAGGGGTGAGCCGGCCCACGCCCCACAGCCAAGGCGGGCCGAAGGACGTGGAAGACATTGACGCGGACCGGTTCTTCCGTGCCATCGACCGCGCGGTGCTGGAGCACCATTCCAAGCTGTCAAGCCTGCCGTTGATCCTGGCGGCGTTGCCGGAGCATCATCATCGTTTCCACCAGGTCAGCCACAACCCATTTCTGGCGCCCGAGGGGATCATGGTCAACTCCCACTCCGTGCCGGAAGCAGACCTTCGGGCCCTCGCCTGGCAGGTCGTTGAACCGCAGTACCACGCGCGGCTGACCAAGCTAAGCGAGGAATTCGAACAGGCCCGGTCGAAGGGGTTGAGCAGTGATGACTTGGCGCAGGTTGCACAGGCGGCTGCCGCCGGACGGGTCGCGGCGCTTCTGATCGAAGCCGACCGCCAGATTGCCGGACGGCTGGACAGTGCGACCGGTCAGGTCGAGTGCGCTGACCTGAGTCACCCGCAGGTCGATGACCTGCTCGACGATCTGGGCGAGCTGGTTGAAAAGATGGGCGGTCGGGTCCTGGTTGTTCCGATCGAGCGGATGCCGGGGCAGACGGGACTGGCAGCTACCTACCGACATTGAAGAACCCATACTCACGAAGGAGAATCGCATGCAGATCCAAGTGAATACCGACCGTAACATCGAAGGGCACGAGGCGCTGGTCGCTCAGGTCCGTGGCGTCGTGAAAAGCGCCCTGAGCCGGCATGAAGATTTCATCACGCGAGTGGAGGTCCACCTGAGCGATGAGAACAGCAACAAGAAGGGTGGTAATGACGACATCCGTTGCGTGATGGAAGCTCGCCTTGAGGGCCGCCAGCCCGCCGCAATCACGCACCAGGCCGCAACCGTGGAACAAGCCGTCGACGGCGCGACCGATAAGTTGATTAGCTTGATCGAGAGCACTCTCGGGCGTCTGCGTGATCAAGCGATACGCAGGACTGACCCGCCTTTGTCCGGGCCGGAGCTCACTGAGCCGTCATGAGCGTCACGACGGCGAGTGTGTGTTGAATGATCGGCGAAGCCGGAATGTCCAACGGTCCTCCGCGGGCAGGCGTCTAATTCTGGCATTCCTGGCCCTGGTCCTCGGCACCTCCGATCTGGTGCGCCATACTTTCACCGTGGAAGAACCGCGCATCGAGATGGCGACGATCCCGGCCGATGTGCGATTGGTTGAAGCTATTTTGCTCAAGATCGAAGAAGCAACGCTTACCGATGAGTCTGTGCCGGTGGAATAATAGGCGCGGTCGCTCACTGGGGATCCTTTCAACAAGGCCTACAAGTGGACGCTGAGCTATGGTCTGCGGAATCTGATCTCTGCTGTCTGGCCTTGTGGCCACTGCGTGTCATGACTGACGTGATAACCCACTCCGGTGGAGGATTGGGTTTGTACTAATGTTGTGGAAAGACGGCATGACGAGACACACAGCGAACTACCCGAACTCTCCAGTCGGCAGCGAAGAGATGCTGGACGCGCTTCAGCACCACGCGTTCGAATATTTCCTGCATCGGACCAATCCGAAAAACGGTCTGGTGGCCGACAGGACGAAACCGGACGCCCCCGCGAGTATCGCCGCTGTCGGGTTTGCGCTGGCGTCCTATCCGGTCGGTGTCGAGCGCGCGTGGATAACGCGAGCCGAAGCCGTGAAGCGAACTCTGGCGGCATTACGGTTTTTCTGGAAAAGCCCGCAAGGCACGTCGGCACGCGCCACGGGCTACAAAGGGTTCTACTACCACTTCCTCGATATGAAGACCGGACGGCGGGCCGGGAAGTGTGAGCTTTCCACGGTCGACACCGGTTTCCTGCTCGCGGGAATGCTTGCCGCCGCAACCTATTTTGATCAGGAGAGTGCAGACGAGCAGGAGATCCGCACGCTGGCCGATGCGCTCTATCGCCGCACCAACTGGCAGTGGGCTCGTCATGGTAAAGCGACGATCATACACGGGTGGAAGCCGGAAAGCGGGTTTTTGAAGTACCGCTGGGAAGGCTACGACGAGGCTCTGCTCCTGTACGCACTGGGTCTTGGGTCGCCGACGTATCCGCTGCCGAAGGAAAGCTATTCGGCATGGATTTCAAGCTACGAGTGGAAGAAGATTTATGGGCACGAGTACCTCTATGGCAGCTCACTCTTCATCCATCAATACTCGCACATGTGGATCGACTTCCGCGGGATTCAGGACGCCTTCATGCGCGGCAAGGGCATCGACTACTTTGAGAACAGCCGGCGGGCAACCCACGTCCAGCAGCAGTACGCCGTGCATAACCCTTTTGAATTTGTGGGCTATAGCCAATACTTCTGGGGATTGACGGCGACCGATGGGCCCGGCTGGACGGTGCGAAAGGTCAAGGGTGTCGAGCGCTCATTTTTTGATTATGCAGCGCGCGGCGTGCCGTACGGCCCGGACGACGGGACCATTGCACCGTGGGCGGTGGTCGCCTCATTGCCCTTTGCGCCAGAAATCGTCCTGCCGACGGTGTTGAATTTTCAGAAGGTCTACCCGCAGGTGATGGGCCGGTATTGTTTCAAGTGCAGCTTTAATTTGACCTTCCCGCACAAGGCGCATGGCCGGCTCGGCTGGAACTCGCCCTACCACTACGGGATCAACGCGGGTCCGGTCGTGTTGATGTGCGAGAACTTCCGGTCAGAATTACTCTGGCGATTGACGAAGCGGTGTCCCTATATCGTCACGGGGTTGCGCCGGGCGGGATTTGTGAACGGATGGTTATGAGGAGATATACATGCGGAAGTTAAAAACAAAAACAAGCTTTCAATCCGCAATTGCTGAGGAAGATCGACGCCTATTGGCGTGCCGCAAACTACTGCACGTGCGCGGTTTCAAGGAAGAAGGCACCACCTCAACCCCATTCGACATGGTAGTGATGAACGACCTGGACCGCTTTCATCTTGTCGCCGACGTAATTGATCGCGTCCCTGCCCTTGGGCCGCGCGCCGCCAACGCCAAGCAAGCCATCCGGGACAAGTTGATCGAACATAAGCAATACATCGCCAAGCACGACCAGGATTTGCCGGAGATTCGCAATGGGAAATGGAGCGCGGGATCCCGTAAGGGATCCGCTAGTTGCCATGGATGACGAGGCCGTTAGGGTAAATCTAGGCACGGTCGTCTCGGTGCGCGGCAGTGTTGTGGATATCCAGTTCGAGCGGCAGTTGCCGCCTATCTATTCGTTGCTGCGCGCGGGGAAGGACGGGTGCATCGTTATCGAAGTGCTGTCGCAACTCGATGCGCGTCGCGTTCGCGGTATCGCGTTGACGCCTACGCAGGGGCTTGCGCGCGGTATGGCGGTCGAGGACACGGGTGGGCCGTTACAAGCGCCGGTGGGCAAAGGGATTCTCTCGCGTATGTTCGACGTGTTTGGCAAGCCGATCGATGGCCAGGGGGAGGTGTCGGACGTGGAGTGGCGCACCGTCCATCGCGCTCCGCCTCCGCTAGCACGGCGTTCCACCAAGTCTGAGGTCTTCGAGACGGGCATCAAGGCGATCGATGTGCTCATGCCGCTGGAGCGCGGCGGAAAGGCGGGCCTGTTCGGCGGGGCCGGGGTAGGCAAAACCGTCCTGCTCACCGAAATGATTCACAACATGGTCGGCCACCACGAGGGCGTGAGCCTGTTTTGCGGCATCGGCGAACGCTGTCGCGAAGGCGAGGAGCTGTACCGCGAAATGAAGGAAGCCGGGGTCCTGCCGAACATGGTGATGGTGTTCGGCCAGATGAACGAGCTCCCCGGCAGCCGTTTCCGCGTGGGCCACGCCGCGCTGACGATGGCCGAATATTTCCGGGACGACGAGCACCGCGACGTGCTGCTATTGATCGATAATATCTTTAGGTTCATCCAGGCAGGCATGGAGGTGTCCGGCTTGATGGGCCAAATGCCATCCCGCCTGGGCTATCAACCCACGATGGGCACCGAGTTGTCGCGGTTGGAGGAACGCATCGCCAATACTGACACCGGGGCCATCACCTCGATTCAGGCGGTGTATGTGCCAGCGGACGATTTCACCGATCCGGCGGCGGTGCATACGTTCTCGCATCTTTCTGCGTCGATCGTGCTCTCGCGGAAGCGGGCGAGCGAAGGACTGTACCCGGCCATCGACCCGCTACAATCCAATTCCAAGATGGCCACGCCGGGCGTCGTCGGCGAACGGCATTATGCCTTGGCGCAGGAAATCAGGCGGACACTCGCGCAATACGCGGAACTCAAGGACATCATTGCCATGCTCGGCCTGGAGCAGCTTTCGTCAGAGGACCGCAACGTCGTCGCCCGCGCCCGTCGGTTGGAGCGTTTTCTCACTCAGCCATTTTTTACGACCGAGCAGTTCACCAGCCTCAAAGGGAAATTCGTCAGCCTCAAGGACGCGCTGGACGGCTGTGAGCGGATCTTGCGCGATGAATTCAAGGACTACCCGGAGCGCGCGCTCTACATGATCGGGGCGGTGGATGAGGTGAACGGAAATGTGAAGCCCGGGCAGCCCGCAGCCTTAACCGAATCAGAGACTCAAGCCGAAGCCCTGAGCGACCCGAAGCCTGCCCCCGATCCACGTCCAAAGCCGGATCCACGCCGACGCCGAAGGTCGGACTGAGGCCCACACCAGATGACAGACATGCAGACGCTACGCATGAATCTTAAAGTCCTTTTGCCATTCCATGTGTTTGCCGAGAAGGCCGGCGTGACCCGCATTGTTGCGGAAACCCGAGAGGGTTCGTTTGGACTTTTGCCGCATCGACTCGACTGCGTGGCCGCGCTTGCGCCGGGGATTCTGATCTACGAAGACGAATCTGAGGGCGAGGTGTACGTCGCCGTGGATGAAGGGGTGCTGATCAAGACCGGCCCGGAGGTACTCGTTTCCGTACGCAACGCCATAGCCGGAACGGACCTCCGCCAACTGCGCGAGGCGGTGGAGCGGGAATTTCTGAGCTTAAACGAACGAGAGCAGAGTGTGCGCTCGATGCTGGCGAAAATGGAAAGCGGTTTCATCCGCCGTTTGGCGGACGTTCATCATGACTGACGAACGGCAACATCAACCGTTGAAGCCGAAGGCGCCGCTCAGTCAGGAGGTCGGCGCGAAGGCGGCACGCAAACTCCGGGCGCAGCGCCATGTTACGCGGACCGTTTGGTTTGGCCTGGGCATGATGGGGCTGGTCGGCTGGTCAGTGGCGATTCCGACGCTGCTCGGCGCAGCGCTTGGTCTCTGGTTGGACAGACACTATCCGGGAGGCCGATCCTGGACGCTGGCCCTGTTGCTTGTCGGCCTCGCAATCGGATGCTGGAATGCGTGGTATTGGGTGGCGAAGGAAGACAAGGAGATACGAGAGGAACAGGAGGATACTAATGAATGAAACGGTGAAATTGGTCCTGGCTTTGATGGCCGGCGTGTCGCTCGGAGCGATTTTTTTCGGCGGCCTTTGGTGGACCGTGCGCAGGGGCCTCTCCTCGGAACGTCCGGCGCCTTGGTTCTTCGTCAGCCTCCTGCTGCGAACGAGCATCGTCCTGGCCGGGTTTTATTTTGTCTCGGGCGGTCAGTGGGCCCGGCTGCTGGCCTGTCTCCTTGGGTTTGTCATTGTGCGTTTCATCGTGACGCGGCCTGCAGACCCGCCAGTTAAACACCACAACTCCTCAGCGAAGGAGGCTGGGTATGCGCCTTAGTCCCGACGAAATTATCTTCTGGCAGCAGGGGTTCCTTAAACTCAACGCCACCATTGCATTCACATGGGGGCTGATGCTTGTGCTGGCCGTCGGCGCCACGCTCATCACTCGCAAACTTTCCATCGGCCTGAAACGTGCCCGCTGGCAGAATCTTCTCGAAATCAGCGTCATCGCCATCGAGAAGCAAATTGAAGAGATCGGCCTGAGTCAGCCGCAGAAATATCTGGGCTTTCTGGGCACACTCTTCTTGTTCGTCGCCGCCGCCAGCCTCTGTACCGTCATTCCCGGCTACGAGCCGCCGACTGCTTCGCTTTCGACCACGGCGGCACTTGCGCTGTGCGTGTTTGTGGCCGTACCTCTTTTCGGCATTGAGGAGCGGGGTTTGGGCGACTACCTTAAGTCCTACGCGCAGCCGACGGTCATCATACTGCCGTTCAATATCATCAGCGAAATTTCCCGCACGCTGGCCCTGGCCGTCCGCCTGTTCGGCAATATGATGAGCGGGGCAATAATCATCGGTATTCTGCTCACCATTACTCCCTTCATCTTCCCGATCATCATGACGGCGCTCGGCTTGCTCACCGGCATGGTGCAGGCCTACATCTTCAGCATCCTCGCAGCCGTGTACATCGCGGCCGCCACGCGAGCCCGTAAGTCCAAGCCTGAACTTGGGCAAAACATTGAAGCATGAACTACGATTCAACAAAAGGAGATGCGATGGATAGCATGACGCTTATTGCAGTGGCCTCTATTGTCACCGCCGGCATTACCACAGGTCTCGGCACGATGGCTCCGGCACTGGGAGAAGGGAAGGCGGTCGCGATAGCGCTGAGCTCCCTGGCCCAGCAGCCTGATGCCTCCGCGACCATCACCCGGACCTTGTTCGTGGGCCTGGCGATGATCGAGTCTACAGCCATCTACTGTTTCGTGGTTTCGATGATTCTCATCTTCGCAAACCCGTTCTGGAACCACGTCATCGCCCAAGCCGGGGGAAAGTAATCGATGTTCATCGACTGGTTCACCGTCGTTGCGCAGGCGCTCAACTTTCTCATCCTCGTGTGGTTGATGAAGCGCTTCCTCTACAAGCCCATCCTCGATGCCATCGACGCGCGGGAAAAGCGTATCGCCACGGAACTTGCGGACGCCGCCGAAAAAAAGGTCGAAGCCAAAAAGGAGCGTGATGAGTTCAAGTACAAGAACGATGAGTTCGAGAAGCAGCGCGACGAGCTCATGAGCCAAGCGACGGACGAGGCAAAGGTCGAACGTCAGCGCCTCCTCGATGAGTCGCGGCAGGCAGCCGACGCCCTCCGTATTAAACGACAGGACGCGTTGAAACGCGAACAACAGAAACTCAACGACGAAATCGCCCGACGAACCCGGGAGGAAGTGTTTGCCATTGCGCGAAAGACGCTGTCGGACCTCGCCGGGGCCAGTCTGGAAGAACGCATGAGCGAGGTATTCACGCGCCGCGTGCGAGAGCTGAACGGTGAGGCGAAGGAAGGTCTAGCGAAGGCATTGAAAACATCGACCGACCCGGCGCTCGTATGCAGCGCCTTCGAGCTGCCATCGGAGCAACGAGCCGCGATGCAACAGGCGCTCAACGAAACCTTCTCCGCTGAAATCCACGTCCGTTTCGAGACCGCGCCGGACGTGATCAGCGGCATCGAACTCACTGCGAACGGACGAAAGGTCGGTTGGAGCATCGCGGATTATCTCGTGTCACTGGAAAAGAGTCTCGACGAATTGCTGAAAGACCAGTCCAAACTCCAGACGCAAGTGGAGACGAAGCGTACGTCCGAATCTGGACCAGACGCGTCCAAGCCGGAGCCTATGGTTGTGTCTAAAGACGCAATCAAGGAGCAGCTCAAACATGAAGTCGATGTTCAGCCGAAGTCTGGGACTAAGCCTGCGGATCCTGAGGAAGAAAAATGAGCACGCAGCCTAACTCTTTGCAACGGATCTTCGACTGCGCCTTCGCTGACCTAATCCAGGCACGCGAAACCTTCACGCCGCGACTGGCGCCGCACGAGGTAGGCACGGTCACCGGCGTCTCCACGGGCATCGCCCGGGTCTCCGGCCTTCCCAGCGTGGGCTTTGACGAGCTGGTGAAATTTCCAGGCGATGTGTTCGGCATCGCATTCAACGTGGATGAGAACGAAATCGGCGTCGTGCTGCTCGGCGAATACTGGCATCTGCACGCAGGCGATCACGTCGAGCGCACGGGTCAGGTCATGGACGTAGCTGTGGGAGACGAATTGGTGGGCCGCGTCATTGACCCGCTCGGCCGGCCGCTTGATGGATATGGGCCGGTAGCTGCCACAGAGCGCCTGCCCATCGAACGTCCCTCCGCGCTGATCTTGGACCGCGCGCCAGTCAGCGTGCCGCTCCAAACCGGACTGAAGGTCATTGACGCGCTCATTCCTATCGGTCGCGGCCAGCGCGAGTTGATTCTGGGCGACCGGCAGACGGGCAAAACCGCCATTGCGATCGACACCATCATCAACCAGCGGGACCAGAATGTCCTGTGCGTCTATTGTGCCATTGCCCAGCGGGCGTCCGGCGTGGCGAAAGTAATCGCTGCGCTGCGCGAAAAAGGTGCGATGGATTACACCGTGGTGGTGGTCACCGAGGGCAACGACCCGCCGGGCCTCGCTTACATCGCTCCGTACGCCGCCACCAGCATCGCGGAGCATTTCATGGAGCGAGGCCGCGATGTGCTGATCGTATACGATGATCTCACCCATCATGCCCGCGCCTATCGCGAGCTGTCTCTGTTGCTGCGGCGTCCGCCCGGTCGCGAAGCGTTCCCCGGCGACATCTTTTATATTCACTCGCGGCTGCTGGAGCGCGCTACGCACTTGCGCGAGGAACTCGGTGGAGGATCGCTAACGGCGTTGCCGATTATCGAGACCGAAGCGCAGAACATCTCCGCCTACATCCCGACCAATCTGATCTCCATTACGGACGGGCAGATCTACCTCTCACCGTCGCTGTTCCAATTGGGAGTGCTGCCGGCGGTCGAGGTGGGGAAATCCGTGTCGCGCGTTGGCGGTAAGGCGCAACGGGCGGCCTACCGCGCGGTGGCAGGCGACCTCAAGCTCGCCTACTCGCAGTTCGAGGAACTCGAGACCTTTGCCCGGTTCGGGGCCCGCCTGGATGACGACACTCGCATGATCATCGAACATGGACGGAGAATCCGCGCCTGCCTCAAGCAACCAGAATTCGCTCCGGTGTCCGTACCGGCGCAAATCGCCGTATTGGTGGCATTGACCGCGGAACTCTTCGACCGCATACCGCTTGACCAGATGACAATTGCCGAGCAGGCTGTGCGCGCGGCAGCGGCGGACATTCCGGCGGAGGTATGCGGGCGATTCGAAACCGGCAAAACGTTGAGCGATGAAGATCGCAAAACGATTATCGAAATCGCCCGCGCATCGCTCGTCCGTTTCCAGTCTATGCCAGGGTCAAAACCCGAACCCAAAGTCGAACCCACGTCTGAGGCGGACGCCAAACCGAGGCCCGGGTCGACGACAAAGCTGAAGTCAGAGGTGGAGGCCAAGGAGCCGTCATGAGCGACACAACAGCGAGCCTGCGTCGCAAGATCAACAGTGCTGGAGATCTCCAGTCCGTGGTCCGGACGATGAAAGCCCTGGCCGCCGCGAGCATCGGACAGTACGAACAATCGGTGCGCGCGTTGGCCGACTACTATCGGACAGTGGAATTAGGGTTGGCCGCATGCTTTCGAGAAATGGAGCCGAGCGTCTCGACGGTGGAACGGAAAAGACAAACCGATGCGGGTGCCATTGGCGCTGTCGTGTTCGGTTCCGACCAGGGTTTGGTGGGCCAGTTTAATGATGTGGTGGCCGATCATGCGGTGAAAATCCTGGGAGATCTGACGGACACACCGCAGATCTGGGCGGTCGGCGAGCGCGTTCATGAGCGCTTGATGGACAGGGGCCTGCCGCTGATCGGCCTTTTTACCGTGCCGAATTCCGTGAAAGCCATTACTCCACTCGTCGGCCAGATCCTCACGGAAAGCGAGGCGCACCGCAGCCATGGCGAGATTGTCGAACTTCACCTCTTCTACAACCACCCCTCATCCGGAGCGGTGTACGTGCCTGTCAATCAGCAGCTGCTGCCGTTGGACGAAACCTGGCGCCGCAAGCTGGCCGAGCTTTCCTGGCCCATGAACAACTTGCCCCAGGTCGTGGGTGGCAACACCACGACCTTACGGGCGCTCATCCGCGAATATCTTTTTGTCTCGCTCTTCCGGGCGTGCGCCGAATCCCTTGCGAGCGAGAACGCGAGCCGCCTAGCGGCGATGCAGCGCGCCGATAAGAACATCGACGAGCTGCTGGAGGACTTCAACGGGACATTCCATCGGTTGCGCCAGGGTGGCATTGACGAGGAATTGTTCGACGTCATCTCCGGATTTGAAGCGCTGGCGAACGGGGGGAAACCCGCGGAGCGAGGATTCACGCCAAAGAGAATTGAGCCAGGATATTCGAATCGACTGACGAAAACAAAGGCTGGATAGGCGGAACTGCATCCGTAATGCGGGGGGATCACTTGTTGCCTGCGGATTGGCGCAGATTAAATGAAGGGGGATGTGATGGGAACAACCATGAAAGCATTCGTGATGCAAGCCATCGGCAAGGTGGGATTCACGGAGAAGCCGATTCCGAACGAGGTCGGGCCCAACGACGCCATTATCAAGACGACCCGCGCGCTCGTGTGCACGTCGGATGTGCACACCGTGAAGGGTGCCATCGGGACACGGGAGAACCTCACGCTGGGGCATGAGGCTGTTGGCGTGGTGTACAAGCTCGGCAGCCAGGTCAAAGACTTTCGCGAAGGGGATCGCGTGGCGGTCAATGCGATCACGCCTTGCTACACCTGCGACAACTGCCTGCGGGGGTACTCCTCTCAGTGCGGGCAACTCCTGGGGGGCTGGAAGTTTGCCAACAGCAAGGACGGGAGCTTTGCCGAGTACTTTCACGTGAATGCCGCCTGCGGAAATCTGGTCCATATTCCCGATTCCGTGTCGGATGATAGCGCGGTCTACACGTGCGACATGATGTCAACCGGATTTATGGGGGCCGAGCGGGCGAACATTCCGCTAGGCGGAGCCGTAGCCGTGTTTGCCCAAGGGCCGGTCGGGTTGATGGCGACGGTCGGTGCGCGGTTACTTGGCGCCGGGTTGATTATTGCGGTGGAAAGCATACCCGGACGGCAGCAACTGGCCAAACAGTTCGGCGCCGACGTGGTGGTGGACTTTACCAAGCATGATCCGGTCGAGGAGATTCTACGGTTGACGGGAAATCAGGGAGTGGACTCGGCCATTGAGTGTCTTGGCGCCCAGGTGACCTTTGAAGCTTGCGTGAAAGCCACGCGTCCGGGCGGCACGATTTCTGTGGCAGGCTACTTTGGAGATGGCGACTACGTAAAGATTCCGCGGCTGGCCTGGGGCGTGGGCCTGGGCGACAAGACGATCCGCACGGGGCTCTGTCCAGGGGGGAGAGAACGGATGGACCGCCTGATCCGCTTGCTTGAAGCCGGGCGGCTGGACCCGAGGCCCATGACTACGCACCGGTTTGCATTCGACCAAGTCGATCGGGCATTTGCTCTGATGGAGACCAAGGAAGGCGGGATCATCAAGCCCTTGATTAGTTTTCACGGATGACAGTCTCGATTCCTTATCTCCAGGATAAAGAGGAGCACCATGGAACCATTGGCCATTCTCGGCGGGATCGCCCTAGTTATCGGTATCGTTGGCCTATTCGTGCTGCTGAAAGGTAGGAGAAAGAACGTCCGTTTGACCGGTGGGACGGATAGGTGACTCTGTTGTATTCAGACATAGGGAGGTCGGCTATGAACAAACACAGAATGGTGGGATCACGAAGGGTGCGCTGGGGTACCCTCGCTGTCCTGGGGCTGATGGGGTGGCCGATGATCGGTGCGACGCCGAGCGTCGCGCTGGACGTCGCATCTGCGCAGGAACCGCGCATCGAGATCGTCATCCGCGACTTCAAGTACGTGCGCACGAAGATGGAGTCGATTCGCGCGGGAACACCGATGGTGTTCGTGGTCCGCAACGAGGATTTCGTCACACATGGATTCATCTCGCCGCTCTTCTTGGGCCGTTCCCTTCAGGGTGGAGGAGAGGGTATCGAGGCGTTCGGGACAGGCATCGAAGGATTTCACATAGATCCGGGCAAGACTCTGATGATTCGCCTGACGCCGGATCAACAGGGCAAGATCACATTTCGATGTGACCTGCATCCAGAGGTGCAAGGCGAATTGTATCTGCTCGACGTGCCGGTCGGGTAACCGCTGAAACAGCGGATCGCGTTGGCTAACGGGGGCGGTGCGGGGGCACGGCCATACACAATATTGAGAGGTGATCTATGATCGGACAATCCGTGAAGCTGACGACCATCCGCGGGATCGAGATCGGCGTCCATTACTCCTGGTTCATCATCTTTTTCCTGATTACTTTTTCGCTGACCACTCGGTTTGCATCGGAGCATCCCCATTGGACGCTGGCGGAGCATTATGCGGTGGGAATCGCGACGAGCCTCCTGTTCTTTGCCTCGATCCTTCTGCATGAACTGGCGCACAGCTTCGTGGCTCTGGCCAAGGGCATCCCGGTCCGCTCTATCACGCTCTTCGTCTTCGGCGGCGTCGCGCAGATCGGCCGCGAGCCGGACCGGCCGATGACGGAGTTTCAGATCGCGATTGCCGGGCCGATCACCAGCGCGCTGCTGGCCGTCGGGTTCGGCGCGGTGGCGCATCTGGCCGGCGATGAGTTTGAACGGATCTCAGCGCTCGCCGGCTGGCTCGCGTCGATCAACCTGATGCTGGCGCTGTTCAACCTCGTGCCGGGCTTTCCGCTCGACGGCGGGCGGATCTTCCGGGCGCTGCTCTGGCGGGTGACGGGCAATCTGGCCACAGCCACCCGGATTGCAGCAGGCACGGGCCAAACGGTGGGGTACGCGTTCATGCTGGTCGGCATCTGGACCGTGTTCACCGTGAACTGGTTCAACGGGATCTGGCTGGCCTTCATCGGCTGGTTCTTGCTCAATGCCGCCCAGGAGAGCGTCCTGCAGATGAGCATGCGGTCAGCGTTGAGCGGCCTGACGGCCGAAGACATCATGGCGCGTGATTGTCCCACCGTGTCGGGTCAACTGAGTCTTGCGGACCTGGTGCACGAGCATATTTTACGGACAGGCCAGCGATGCTTTCTGGTCTCGCAGAACGGACGGCTCGAGGGCCTCGTGACGCTGCACCAGGTGAAGACCGTGCCTCAAGACCGATGGAGAGACAGTTTCGTGGAGCAGGCGATGACGCCGATGGACCGGCTGCATGCGGTGGCGCCGGAGACGGCGATTCTGGATGTCTTGAGAGTCATGGAACAACAGGATGTCAACCAGGTTCCGGTCACACAAGGCGGCCGGTTGCTGGGCATGATCACGCGGGATCACCTCCTGCGGGTGCTCTATGCCAATCTGGAGCTAGGGGGTCGTGAGGCACCGGCCTTCAGTGTGCGTGCCCCGGAACGGAACCGGACGTGAGGGGGAGAATCTGGCGATGAAAGTCCTGCTCGCCGTGGATCGTGTTTTCACGGAAGCGTCTCCCGCAAAGTCGCGCTGTAGGCACCCTGTTTGGTGCTTGTGGTGAGAAGCCAAAGACGATGAGTATCAGGTCGGTAAGGGAATCGGCCATGCTGACGGTAGGAGGAATGTTTCTATTGAGTGCAGTGATGAATCATATCGCAGGAACCAGATTGTCTCACTATGCCGATCAAATTGCCGGGCATTCCGGTCTAGGGCGACTGTGGATCGGGGTGGTGGTACTGGCGGGAGCCACCTGCTTGTCGGAAGTCTTCACCGCGGTCAACGACGTGCTGATTGACGCGCCGAATATTGCCGACGGCGATTTGTTCGGAAGCAATGCCTTCAACATGGCGATTCTGTTGATGGCGGATCTGGCCTACGGGAAAGGCCCTTTGCTGGCGGCCGTGGATCCGACCCACGCGATAACGGCCTTTGTGAGTATCTCGCTGATGAGTGTGGGCATGATGGGGATTGTCTATCGGGCGGAAAAGCGCTTCATGCTGATCGAGCCGGACAGTGTCTTGATGATCGTGGGCTATGGCTTGGGGATGCGATTCACTGCGAGTACCGGAGGAGACGGATATGAGATCTGACAACGTGAGTAGGCTGATATCCGAGGCGCCCGGTGTGGCCTCAGTTGCGTGGCATGTGCTCACTGCTCCGGACATTGCGCAGCAACTGACTGTTGATCCGCAGACGGGTTTGAGTGCCGATGAAGTCGCCCGGCGCCTGTCGACCTACGGGCTAAACGCCATTCAGGAGCATCGGGCCCGCAGTCCCTGGCGCATGCTGCTGGACCAGTTCACCGATTTCATGATCCTCGTCCTGATTGCTGCGGCGATCATCTCGGGCATGATCGGCGAGCCGCCGGATGCCATCGCCATCATGGTCATTGTGTTGCTCAACGGCGTGATCGGGTTCATCCAGGAATACCGGGCGGAGCGGGCGGTCGCCGCGCTCAAGTTGCTCGCGGCGCCGAATGCGAAGGTGCTGCGTGAGGGCAAGCCGGCGACGATCCCGGCCTCGCAGCTCGTCCCGGGCGACGTCGTAGTGCTGGAAGCCGGCGACGGTGTCCCTGCGGATGTGCGGTTGGTGGAAACGGTCCAGCTCAAAGTCGAAGAGGCGGCGCTCACCGGCGAATCCGTGCCGGTGGAGAAGCAGGCGCGGCCGCTGACCGAGGTGGAACTCCCGCTGGGCGACCGTCTCAACATGGCTTACAAGGGGACGCTCGTGACCTATGGGCGTGGGACCGGTCTCGTCGTCGGGACCGGCATGCACACGGAGTTGGGCAAGATCGCCACGCTGCTGCGGGAAGAAGAGGAGGTCAAAACTCCGCTCCAGAAGCGGCTGGCGCAGTTCGGCCAACGGCTGGCCCTGGCGGCCCTCGCGATCTGTGCGATCGTCTTTCTCGTCGGCGTGCTCCGCGGCGAGTCGATGATCCTCATGTTCCTGACCGCCATTAGCCTGGCGGTCGCCGCGATCCCTGAAGCGCTCCCGGCCGTCGTGACCGTATCGCTGGCCTTCGGCGCCCGCAAGATGGTGAAGAAACAGGCCTTGATCCGGCGACTGCCGGCGGTCGAGACGCTGGGGTCCGTGACCTACATCTGTTCGGACAAGACCGGGACCTTGACGCTGAACAAGATGCAGGTCGAGCAAGTCATCGTGGGGGGGCAGGCCGCGGAGCGGGTGCCATCCGTTGGGGAACAGGGAGAGGCGGGACGGTTATTCGGCCAGGCGCTCGCGCTCAGCAACGACGCCATGCGTCAGGACCAGGATCGTGTGCTGGGCGACCCGACCGAAGTGGCCCTCTATGTCGCCGCGCGTGAAGCCGGGTACGACAAGGAGGGGTTGCAGATCAACGCGCCACGGCTCGCCGAACTGCCTTTCGACTCGGATCGGAAATGCATGACGACCTTCCATCGGGAAGGAGAAGGTCTTATCGCGTTTACCAAGGGCGCGCCGGAGCAGGTGGTGGCTCAATGTGAGCAGATTCTAGTTGAATCGGGGCCTACTCCTGTGAAGCGAGAGACGATTCTCGAGGAAGCGGAACGGATGGCGGCCAATGGCCTGCGGGTGCTTGCGGTGGCGTTCCGTCGCTGGCCCGCCCTGCCGGGCGAATTGGCGCCACATCAAGCCGAGCGTGATCTGATCTTCCTGGGATTGGTCGGCCTGTTGGATCCGCCGCGGCCTGAAGCGCAGGAGGCGGTCAAACTCTGCCAGTCAGCCGGCATCACACCGGTGATGATTACCGGCGATCATCCGGCCACCGCCCGCGCGATCGCCGTGCGACTGGGAATCATTACGAACGACGATGTGGTCATGACCGGGCAGGAACTGGCGCCCTTGTCGATTGAGGTGTTCGAAGAGCACGTCGAGCGGATCAGGGTCTACGCACGGGCCGCGCCGGAGCAGAAGATCAAGATCGTGAAGGCCCTGCAAGACAAAGGCGAGTTCGTGGCCATGACGGGCGATGGTGTGAACGACGCGCCGGCGCTCAGGCGGGCCGACATCGGCATCGCCATGGGATTGACCGGCACGGATGTCGCGCGCGAAGCCTCGCACATGATTCTCCTGGACGATAACTTCGCGACGATCGTGAGTGCGGTGCGGGAGGGACGCCGGATCTTCGACAATATCCGCCGGTTCATCAAGTACACGATGACCAGCAACGCGGGCGAGATCTGGACGATTTTTCTCGCGCCGTTCCTGGGTTTGCCGATTCCGCTGTTGCCCATCCACATTTTGTGGATCAATCTCGTGACCGACGGATTGCCCGGCCTGGCGTTGGCCGCGGAACCGGAGGAACGGGGAATCATGCAGCGGCCGCCTCGTCCGCCGAAGGAGAGCATCTTCGCGCGCGGGATGTGGCAGGACATTCTCTGGGTGGGGTTGCTCATGGGGGGCGTGTCGCTGATCACGCAGGCCTGGGCCTATCATACCGGCCATGCCCACTGGCAGACGATGGTGTTTACGGTCTTGACCTTGTCGCAGATGGGCAACGTGCTGGCGATTCGCTCGGAGCGCGAGTCCTTCTTCACGCTGGGACCGTTGACGAATCGCCCCTTGTTGGGCGCCGTGCTCCTGACGTTCGCTTTGCAGCTGGGCACCATCTATATTCCCGCGCTCAATCCGATCTTCAAGACCGAGCCGCTGGATAGGGATGAATTACTGGTCTGTCTGGCCCTGTCGTCGGTGGTCTTTATCGGCGTCGAAATCCAGAAATGGTTGATGCGCCATGGGTGGATGACGCGAGCATGAGGTTATGTGCCTCGACGCGCGAGGCGGTCGCTACCCGCGTTCTCGATTCAGACGGCGGGGGTTGACCATACCGGCAGTTTCACCGGTGTTCAAAGTGGCTTCCTTGCCGATCGAAGATTGGATGCTGATGGGAGCGGCCAGTTTAGTACCTGTAGTCGTGATGGAGTTGATGAAAATGTTCCGACGTCGATGAAACGGATGTCGATGAGAGGCGATCATCAGAGTGCGGTCAGTCGGAATGTCGGCTTGTCATGCCGGATGGGATTCGGTATGATCGCTCGTGATGAGGACTACACTGTATGCGAGCCGTTCACGGGGCCAGTTGCTGGTAGTATTCTGTCTATGCCTCTGCGTCATGGCCCAGATGCTTGGGGCGCCGGTGACGCTGCTCAGCCCCGCCGATGCTTCTGATCTTCTCGGGTCGTCGGTGTTGGAAGGATTTTCCGTCGTCCCCCCATCGCCGGAACTTATTTTGCCGAAGATCTCAATTGGAATATTGGACTTCTCACCGTCTGTGTCTGTCCTCGTGATTGCCGCCACGTTGTTTCGTCCTCCTGTGCGCTAGTCTTGGGTTAACGTCCAGATTCTTTCAAATCGCGTCGTGTCAAGAGCGGTCAGGCCCTGTTTTTGTTTGCTTATGCGAACCGGCTTGGTTCCGCTGAACGGATAAGCGGGACCGCTTCCTCACGGGTGGCGGTGACCGTTTGAAATTCCCATTAGAGCACGTCAGAGCACGTCGCTCCAGGGAGGGCTGACGGCAAACGCGGCATTGATGAGGCCGACGTGGGAGTAGGCTTGGGGAAAGTTTCCGCATTGGGTATTTGTGGAGGGAATGAAGTGTTCGGAAAACAGCCCGACATGATTGGATGCCGTCAGTACGCGGTCGAGGATCGTACGTGCTTCATCCACGCACCCCAGGCGAGCGAGGGCTTGGGCGATCCAGAAGGAGCAGATGACGAAGGCGCCCTCCGGCTTCCCGAAGTCGTCGTTTCGCACATAGCGGTAGAAAAACCCGGTATCCTCGCCTCCGATGCGGAGCGACAGCTCGCGGGTGATGTGGGTGACCGTCGACTCGCACAGGGGGCGGTTCGGGTAGCCGAGGATCGGCAGCTGGGCCAGCGCGGCGTCGAAAGTGGGGTCAGTGGGGCCGTTCCGGACGGCCCCCTCGCGGACGGCGCGGAGCAAGGCGTCTTCCGCCTGGATTCGTCCGGCCGTGAGGCCGGTCGAGACGGAGGGGAGATGCCCGGCCTGTTTGATCCGTTCCAGTCGTTCGAGCCCGGCCCAGCACAGCAGATTCGTGAAGGAATGCTCCTGCCAGCCGTTGCGAATCTCCCAGAGACCGGCATCCGGCTGGCCGATACTGCGGACGCACAGCTTCGCCAGATGCGCCAGCAGGGCATCGAGATCTCTCGTGCGCAAATCGACATACCGTTCGTCGAAGAAGATCGGAGTGAAGGTCAGGATCATTTCGGCGTAGGCGTCGTTCTGCACGTGCTCCGCGGCCTGATTGTAGCTGCGCACCGGTCGGCTGCTCTGGTAGCCGGACCAATTCGGATGCTCCGTCTCGGGAAGCGGCAATCCTTGGCTGAGCGTATACACCGGCCGTAGCCGGTCGCGGGAATGTTCATGCGTATGCGCAATGTTCAACAGGAATTTCAGGAAGGATTCCATCTCTTCGAAATGGCCCAGGTTATGAAATGCCGTGAGCGCAAAATAGGCATCGCGCAGCCAGCAAAACCGATAATCCCAGTTGCGCTGTCCGCCCGGCTGTTCCGGAAGGCTCGTCGTGAGGGCCGCCAGGATAGCTCCCGTGTCTTCGAAACAGTGCAGCTTGAGCGCCAACGCCGAACGGATGACTTCCTGTTGGTGCAGCAGCGGCACCGAACAGTTTTTGACCCAGGTGCGCCAATAGCGGGCGGTCTGCTCCAGAAAGTCGTGCGTGACCTTGATGAGATCGTCTTCGATGCCGAGTCCCCAGGTCATGGCGAAATAGAATTTCTGTGTCAGCGCCATCGGGATCTCTTCGCAGAGATAGGTCAGCGGCATGTTGGTCAGCAGCCGGAGGACGTCACCGCGAATCTCGTAGCGGAGGTGGTTGCTGCCTCGCACGGGTTGCACCGGAGTCTTGTCCCAGCCGGAAACCGGACAGCAGTTGACCCGGATCGCCGGAGTGCCCTGGAGCGGTTCGACCATCCGGAACAGGGCCGACGGCCGGTAGATACGGCCGTATTGTTCGAAACGCGGACAGAAGTCGGTGATCTGGAAAGCGTCGCCGTTCGGCAACGTGACGGTGGTGATCAGAATGTTCGTGTTCGGCAGATAGCGCTGCTCGGACCTGAGGCCGGAGGGCGCGAGGGGGCTCGAGATCGAAAAATGCCCGCCGTCCGGATCCAGCAGCCGGCCGAAGACCGGGGGACTGTCCGGGCGTGGCGCGCACATCCATTCCACGCTGCCGTTCAAGCCGATCAGCGCCGAGGTTTGGCAATTGCCGACAAGGCCGTAGGGATACATGCCTTCACCATAGGCGATTTGCTGTCCGATGTAAACGAGAGGTGAACTATGCGGTTATCGCTGCGATTCCTGTTGCCGCTGGCCCTGGTGCTGGCGGGTCTGGCTTATGCCGTTATTCCTCTTGTCGATACGTTGACCCTCAAATGGTTCGTCCGGGATCTTGAAATCCGGTCGGCCCTGATCGGCCGCATGGTCGAAAGTCCTCTGGTCGATCTTCTGGCGACAGAGTCGAAGACCAAGCTGCTGAACTACTTCCATCGGATCATTCAGGACGAACGGCTGTACGCCGTCGGATTTTGCGACCGTGACGGCAAATTGATCTACAAGACTCTCACGTACCCCGACTCAATATCCTGTGATGGTGCGAGTACGCTCAAAACAGGTCAGACGGCCCTTCTGCGTTTCTCCCAGGGGGCTGTTCATGTCGCCGCCGTGGGCATCGAAGGGAACGGCAGGGACTGGGGACGCCTGATGCTCGTCCACGACATGAGCTGGATCGAGCGGCGGAGCAGCGATACGAAGTGGTATCTCTTCTACCTCTTCGCTGTCATCGGCGGCGTGATCTCACTGGTGACGGTTCTGGTCGCGCATCTGAGTTGGCGGGGATGGATCGCAGGTGTGCGGTCGATGCTTCGAGGAGAGGGCCTGGTCGCTTTGATCGGAGAGCCGACGCCCGGCGCCGACATGCATCCGGTCGCCCAGGATCTTCGCGCCCTCATACACGATCTCGAGGCGGACAAACGCATGCGGGACGAAAGTCAGTTGAGCTGGACCCCCGCCACGCTGAAGACCATTCTTCACGACCACCTTGCAGGCGACGAAGTGCTGATTGTCTCCAACCGCGAACCCTATATTCACAATTGGCACGATCAGCAGCTTGAAGTGCAGGTTCCGGCCAGCGGAGTGGTCACTGCGCTGGAGCCTGTCATGCGCGCCTGTTCCGGTGTGTGGATCGCGCACGGCAGCGGGACCGCCGATCGGGAGGTCGTTGATGCGCGGGGCCATGTCCGCGTACCGCCGGACCATCCCGAATACGAAATCAGACGGATCTGGATGTCAGCGGAAGAAGAGGCCGGCTATTACTATGGATTTGCCAACGAAGGCCTCTGGCCGCTCTGCCACCTGGCTCACGTCCGGCCAGTCTTTCGTTCTTCTGACTGGCAGCATTACAAAGAGATCAATGAACGGTTCGCCCTGGCCATCATCGAAGAGGCCAAGACCGATAATCCGGTCGTGCTCGTGCAGGATTACCATTTTGCGCTGGTGCCGAAGATGGTGCGCGATCATTTGCCGAACGCGACGATCATCACCTTCTGGCACATTCCCTGGCCCAACCCGGAGCGCTATGCCATCTGTCCCTGGTATCGGGACATTCTTGAAGGGCTCCTGGGGAGCAGCATTCTCGGATTTCACACGCGCTTCCATTGCAGCAACTTCATCGAGACGGTGGACCGGTCACTCGAAACGAGAATCGACCGGGACAGCTCCACTATTTCTTATCAGGGGAAAATGACGGCCGTAAATCCTTACCCGATCTCTATCGCATGGCCCGGGCAGCAGATGGCCCAGTGGCCGCCGGTCTCCGAGTGCAAGACTCGTATTCGCACATTGAATACGCTTTCCCACACGCACCGCCTCGGGGTCGGGGTCGAGCGCCTCGACTATACCAAAGGCATTCTGGAGCGGTTTCTGGCCATTGAGCGGTTGCTTGAATTGCAGCCGGAATGGATCGGCCGGTTTTCGTTTATCCAAATCGCCGCCCCCAGCCGGTCGAAAATCGAGGAGTACCAGCAGCTCAGCCGGAATGTGCTGGCGTCGGCCGAGCGCATCAACGCCCGATTCGGCCGCGAGGGCTATCGGCCCATTCATGTGCGGATCGAGCATCACGAACCGCAGGAGGTCAACGTCTACTACAGAGGCGCGGACTTTTGCATCGTCAGCAGTCTCCATGACGGCATGAATCTCGTCGCGAAGGAATTCGTCGCCGCGCGGGACGACGAGCAAGGCGTGCTGATTCTCAGCCAGTTCACCGGGGCGGCGACGGAGCTGCCTGAAGCGGTGCTCATCAATCCGTACAATATCGATCAATGCGCGGCGGCCATGCATCTGGCGCTCACCATGGCGCCGACCGAACAACGGGCGCGGATGCGCAGCATGCGCGGCATCGTGCAGGAGTTCAACGTGTACCGTTGGGCTGGCCGGATGCTGATGGATGCCGCCCGCATGCGGCAACGGGCGCGCATTGTGCGTCAGACAGGAGCACGAGACGTGCGGACGATCACGGGAGGACAGGCATGATGTATTTGCTCTCGCCTGAGGGACGGGAAGCGATGAGAGCCCTCGCTGGCCGGCCGATGCTCTACGCCTTCGATTTTGACGGGACGCTGGCCAAGATTTCTCCGGACCGCGAGTCGGTCAAACTCACCCGCTCGATCCATGAATGGCTGGTGGAATTGGCCAAGCGCGCTCCCTGCGCCGTGATCTCGGGACGGGCCCTCAGCGATTTGGCGCCGCGAGTGAACGGGGCCGTTCCGTATCTGATCGGCAACCACGGGTTGGAAAGTCCGTTGACGCCATCGGTGACGCTCCTGTGGGCCGATGGGATCTGTGCCGGGTGGAGAGCGGCGATCAAGGGGGAGTTGGCCCCGCAGTTGGCCGATCTCGGCATTGATGTGGAGGACAAGCGGTATTCACTGACGTTGCACTATCGGGAACATGAAGACCAGGACCGCGTCCGTCTGGCTGTGCTGGCGCTGCTGACTCAGCTGAGCCCGGCTCCTCGTCTGGTCATCGGGAAACAATCGATCAATCTCTTGCCTCCGGGGAAGGGAGGCAAGGGGGGGGCGGCCCTCGCATTGATGCGGCATCTTCGCCAGTCTGGCTTCTTCTTCATCGGAGATGACGAGACGGACGAGGATGTGTTTGGACTGACGGAGGGGCTGGTTATGGGTGTGCGAGTCGGGCTGCACGCCGGGTCCCGCGCGAAGTTGTATATCAAGCATCAAGGGGAGATCGAAGATGTCCTGCGGTTCCTGATTCATCGCCTGGATCGGACACCGGAACAGGGCCAGCACGCTGATCGACCGGCGATGATTCACCACAAGGAAGCGGAACATGACGGCTAAGGCGGTAGTCTTGTGCGCCTGCTGTTTCGCCCTCGCGGGTTGCGGGAATCAGGATAATCCGGTCCAGACCGTCGTAGCCCACCCGGTCAAAGGGACAGATGGCGGCCGGCCGATCGGACAGGATGATGTTCCGGTCGCGGGTCGTCGGCGCTATGTGGCCTTCGAGTCTCGTGCCGCGAACCTGACGGCACACGACACCAACGGGGTGACGGATGTGTTCGTCTACGACAATGACTCCAAGCAAACCGTGCGTGTCTCCATCAGCAGCAGCGGAGTTCAGGGGAACGGCGGGAGTTTTTCGCCCGCGCTCACGCCGGACGGACGGGTCGTGGTGTTCGAATCCTTAGCCTCAAATTTGGTGCCTGAGGATACGAATCGCCATCGGGACATCTTTGTCCATGATCGGACGACCGGCCTGACCGCCCGTGTGTCGGTGGACAGCCGCGGCAACCAAGCCAACAATTTCAGTCAAGCTTCGCACCTCAGCGCCGACGGCCGCTACATCGTGTTCGAATCCCTCGCGTCGAATCTGGCGCCGGGCGACACCAACGGCGTGATCGACGTGTTCGTGCGCGATCGGCAGACAGGACGAACCAGCCGGGTGTCTGTCGGCAACAACGGGACTCAGGCCAACAACGCCAGCGTCAATCCGACAATCAGCGAGGACGGCCGCTACGTTACGTTCGAGTCGATTGCCACTAATCTGCTGCCGGTCACGCCGGAGCAAGCGAAGCAGGTCTTTGTCTATGATCTGAAGACGGGAGCGATTCAGCGGGTGCCGGCCGGCTCCCGGGCGGCTGGTTGATCGCGCGCCTCCAGGGGGATGCATGATGACTATCCATGATTGGATCGTGCTGGTCGGAGGAGTGATTTTTCTCATTCTGGTCGTGTTGCTGATCAGGCGCGCGATCCGGGATGTGAAGCGGCCGGGAAGATAGATTCAGAGTCCGTCGGGATTGCGGCGCCCGGAGGCGATTTCGTGAGCCGGAAGCCGCTCGTGAGATCTGCGTGTCGTAACTTCGTCGTGCAAGAGGAGCGCTACGGTGCCGCTGGCTCATCCACTATTCGTGACTTGTCTTGGCTCGTCGTTCGGTCGGTGCCCGTTGGATCGGCGGGGGACGAGCGAGAGCTTTATGGAGGCGCCGGTGCAGACATACGGTGCGGGGCGCGGCGGACCGCCGCACCCCGCCGGACCGGCCTACTTGCCGCTCTGGTCCTTTTTCTCATCCTTCTTGTCGTCGCTGAACACCACGTGGCCGCCCTTGTCCTTGTGCTCTTCCTTCTTATCGTCGCCGAACACGACCACGTGGCCGCCCTTGTCCTTCTTCTCTTCTTTCTTATCCTCATCGGCCAGGGCGAGCGTGGACATCGTGCTGAAGCTGAGGAACGCCACCAAGGCCATCAATCCGTTGAAGCGTGTCATAGGAACCTCCATAAATGAAAAATAAGGTGAAAATATTATTCCGGTCATGCCCCACGCAGAACCGATATCGAATTCTTATCAAGCGTGCCGCAGTCGGTACAATGGACAAAATCGCCGAATGGATAGCCGCTCTTGTCTAATGCGCGCAGATCGGAAAGGAGACACAATGAGTTCCATCGGACAATCCCATATGCTCAATAGAGACCGTGCCATGTCGGATCGCATGACGGCTGTCGGCCGTCTTGAAGAAGTGGTGTCGACTGCCGAGGACTTCGACCGGGTTGTCTCGCAATCGCTGCCCCTGTTGCTCGACCGGGCGGCCGGCTATACCAGACGTTTTCTTCGGGAAACCGGCCAGTGGAGCGATGATGTCGCCCATGAAAAATTTGTGCTGCGCTGGGGGGCGGAATATCTCGAACAGTTTCTCGTGTCGGGCCGGAGCGAGGTGCCCTGCCGTCCGCTCTTCCTGCTGGATTCGATGGTGGCCAGACAGCATAGCCGGCCGGAGCCCTTCTGTTATCACAAGGATCTGCTCACGCCGCTCGGCCGCTTTCTTGATGGACTGGTAGGGCGCGCAGTCGTCAGCCGTGACGCGCTGATTGCCCTATACCATCATTGTTATGGGTTAGGACCCGGCCAGGTGATTACGGCGCTCCGGTTGAACGGTTCGGAGAGCCCGCGCATCTACAAGAATTTTCAACGATGGCGGGAGAGCGGATGGAAGCGCACGCTTGATGATATCGGCCTCACGGAAGCCGACGTGCAAGGGCTGACCGAACAGCAACAGCAGCGACACCGGTTCAACGGCGAGGCCGAACGCCTGCTGCGTTTGGCGCAGGCTCATTATCGGAAGAGTGAGCCCGACCATTATCCCTGCCTGTCCCGGCATCAGTGGGAGGACATGTTTCTGGAGGGCTACGGGGTTGAATACCGGATCTGGCATCTGGCTCTGTGCCTGGATTGTCTGCAGTTGACCTGGGATCTTGGGCTTGACGGGGCCTCGGTGACGGAGAAGCCACGCGTGGTTTTCCAGCTCCTGCCGTAAGGTGAGTGGAGTCAAGCTGAGCCGGTGGGAAGCAATGGGAAGGAGGAGGATATGGATTCCGAACACGAATTTTCAGGCTATCGCGAGCACCTGCTGAATGCCATACGGACAGGGCCCCGGCGATCCGGTTGCGGCGGATCTGACCCGATCCATGTCTTTGTGAATCAGCGGCGCGTCGGCTTGTTGGAAAGTGCGGGCGCCGAAGCCACATTGCAGGTTCAGAGTCAGACTTCCGTTGACAGTGTTCAGCTGCGATCGGAAGATGGTGTGCTTCTCGGCGGACTGTCCGCTCCCGAGTATGGATTCAGGAGTTGTCGCATTGCCCTTACGCGAGCCGCCGTCGAACTCCGCGTTCATAATACTGCGCACGGCGGATCGGTCAATGCCGTGTTTCAACCTGTGCAGGGGTTCTGGAGCCGGGCGCGGCAAGCATGGAGCAGCGTAGCCGGAGGCACGGTCCCGCATCCGCTCACCGTTCCCCGCACTGGCGGCCGGGCACTTGTGTTCACACAGATCCTGCTGGCCGTCACGTTGGCCGGACTGGTTACCGATCGGTTCACCGGCTGGATGACGCCGGTGAAGCCGCCGTTGACCGTTACGCAGGCAGAAGTCCCCTGGGCGGCCCCGCTTGCGGAAGTGACCAAGCTTGAGCGGCAACTCGTCGAACTCGCGCAGATGCAATCGAAAGCGATCGATACCATTCAGTCGCAGCAACAGGGAATGGCGCAACTCCAGCGGACGATGGCCAAGTTGTCCTCGACCCAGGAAACCGTCGCGTCCAGCGTGCTGACCGTGAAGCAGGAGATCGAACAACGGCGGAAGGGGGCAGGCCGAGATACCGATCGTATGACGCGCGTGCTGATGAGCAAAGCCCTCAGTGAGCAGGAGCAGCTGGAAGCCGAGATCCACAGTCTGGTGATCGCGAACGAGCGGCTTGCCCGTGAACGGGCACAGTTGGAGCAACATAATCAAGAACTGAGCAAACGCCTGAAAACTGCCGGCACGGATATCTCAAAAGCGGTCGTTCCGGATCGTGAGAAACCGTTGGTGGCGCAGCAGAGTGCTCCGTCTCAATCGCCGCCGGTGGCGGAAGTGAAAGCCGTTCAACAGCCTCCGTTCTTATTCTGGGTCACGTTCAGTGAAGGGACCAGCCAGGACAGTATCGACCAGTGGGTGCGCGAGATGCGTGGGCGCAAGGGCGCTTTGTCGGACGGCTGGCAGGCCGTGGAGATTCTTCCGCCCACCGAGCCGATGGAACGTTTTCTGGACCAGCTTAAACAGGCGAAAATCGTCAAGGCGGTGAAAGTCAACCGGTGAACCGGAACGGGATCCTATCCGGTGCGACTCCCGTGCCGGACGGAAGCGGCCGCAGGTCCTGCCTCTCTGAACCCCCTGTCACGGGGTTGCCTTATTAGCTCCTTCTCTCCCTCCCACCAATAGGGGGGTGCGGTCGGGATGTTTGTTTGTCAAAAAGACGAATATGGCTTGGTCTCTCCCGGAAGACGATCCGTCCCGCCGCACCATCGCCACAGTATGTCTGCGCGATTCGCCCATCACAGTATACGGAGGGACTTCTCAAGGGTGGTACGCAGCAAGTGACCTGGCCATCGCCTGAGCCTCGGATCGCCGGCTGCCACAAAAACCCGATGGGAGTCAAGCCGTCGATGCTAGACATAATTTGATGGAGGCCGCCGGTTTTGTCTGTTGCGGCTAACTCAGTCGGTTTATAGAATCACACCATGAAGAGTGGGCTGGCGGTATCATGCCGGAAAGGTGGTCGTGTCGGGTTTGATCTCCGGAGACCAGGGAAAGGTGCCCTATGCCCTCGTGGAGATGCATCGCCATGGTCCTGGCACTCACTTGTTCGGGCGCGCGACGCCTGGGCAGGCGCAAGAGCCTGCGGCGGTCATGACGACGATCAGGGGAGTCTTGATCAGTATCAAAGGGGATGTGTATCTGATGCAGGATCTTTCCGGACGGTTTGTGACGTTTCATGCCGACGCGAATACGCAACGGCAGCGTCTCGTCGTGCCAGGGGAGCGAATCGAAGTTCAGGTGTCGACAACTCAACGGGCGATATCGATCAAACCGGCCCAGTAATCGAAACGATCGTCGGCATCGATCGATCAACAGTGGCTGAAAGGAACGGATCATGAGAATCGCGCAAGTCTCTCCGCTGTGGGAAAGCGTCCCCCCAAAATTGTACGGCGGAACGGAACGAATCGTGTCGTATGTCACGGAGGAGCTGGTGCGACTGGGACACGACGTGACGCTGTTCGCCAGCGGAGACTCCCGGACGGCCGCGCGCCTGGAAGCGATCTGTCCGCAGGCGCTGCGCCTGAACACGGGCATCTTCAACCGGGATGCCCCGATGATTATGCTGCAAGAGCGTGCTATGGGCGCGGCGGGCGACTTTGACGTGATCCACTCGCACTTGGATTTCCTGGGCTTTCCCTTGGCCAGAAGAAATGCTGTGCCAGTCGTGACCACCCTCCACGGGCGTCTCGATCTGCCGGAACTGGAGCCGGTGTTTCAAGAATATGCTGAGATGCCGCTGGTCTCAATTTCGGGTGCGCAGCGCATACCGCTGCCCCGGGCGAACTGGCAGGCGACGATACATCACGGGCTGCCGCGCGGCCTGTATTCGTTCCATCCGCAACCGGAAGGATATCTGGCGTTTCTCGGGCGTATTTCTCCTGAGAAGCGGCCAGACCATGCCATCGCGCTGGCCAAGCGGACCGGGCTTCCGTTGCGCATCGCCGCCAAGGTCGATCCCGCAGACGAGCAGTACTACCGCAAAGAGATCGAGCCGTTGCTCGACCATCCGCTCATTGAATTCCTTGGCGAGATTTCAGATGCGGAGAAAAATGACTTTGTCGGGAATGCCCTGGCGCTCGTCTGCCCCTACGACTGGCCGGAACCCTTTGGGCTGGTGTTGATCGAAGCGCTTGCATGCGGCACGCCGGTGTTGGCCTACCGGCGGGGATCGATCCCCGAAGTCATTGATCACGAAGTCACGGGCTTTGTGTGTGAGACACCGACGGAGATGGCGGAAGCAGTCGGGCGGCTCCCACTGATCGACCGGCGGCGTTGCCGGTCGGCATTTGAGGAACGGTTTACCGCCGATCGCATGGCGCGGGATTACGTCGCGCTGTTTGAGCGCTTGATTGCACAGAAATCCGCACAGGTTTCGCCGCGCACCAGTTCGAAGACCTCACGGCAGCCCATTGAGGATCCCTCCTCAGGGCGGCGTTCCGACGGGTCCTTGCGCATCGCCGGAGGCCGGCATGCCTGATGAATTCACCGAGAAGGTGGATGCCGGCCCCGCTCAGGGCACCTCCCGCGGTTGGGAGTTGCTCAGAACCAGGGACTTCGGTTTCCTGTTCGCCGGCCAGACGATCTCTCAGATCGGCGACAGCCTGAACAAAGTGGCGCTGCTCTGGTTTGTGTACGAGCTGACCGGCTCGGCCCTCAAGATGACGGTTGTCGGCCTGCTCCAGACGCTGCCGCCGCTACTCTTCGGGGCGCTGATCGGTGTGTATCTGGACCGCGTCAGAAAGAAGCCGGTAATGATTGGGGTCGATCTGCTGCGGACCCTGCTGATCCTGCTTATCCCCTTACTCCACTTGGCAGGCGCCTTGACACTGGAGCGGCTCTATGCCCTGGTGTTCGTCAACGGGATCGTCTCAACCATCTTCGGCCCGGCTTTGGCCTCCGCCGTCCCGTTGATTGTGCCCAAAGACCGGCTTGTCGCCGCCAATGCCTTGATGCAATCGACGACCAATATCGGGCTGCTGGTGGGGCCTGTGATTAGCGGGGTCGGGATTGCGATGGTGGGAGCCCAAAACGTGCTATATGCGGATGCGGCCACATTTTTGCTCTCCGCGCTGTGCATATTGCCCATCAGAATTAACGAAGCACTTCCCTGCGTGAACGGGGAGAGAAGAGGCTGGACAGACGGTGTGGGGCAGGACCTCCTTGCCGGGTTTCGCTTCGTGTTTGTTGAACAGAAGACGGTCCTGCTGTTGATGCTGACCGCAGCACTGTACAGTGTGGGAGTCAGCGCGTTCGTCTTCCTGCTTCCTGTCGTCGCGAAAGAGGTGCTGGGAATGGGGCCGATGGAGCTGGGCTGGCTTTGGTCATCGCTCGGGGTCGGGATGTTGATTGCCTCGCTCTGGCTCACGTCCACTACGCATGGGAATGTGTCCCGGCGGCTGCGCCTCATGGCGGGAGCCTTGGCTGTCGGCGGATTTGCCGTCGGTGCGCTCAATATTTTTCAGGCCCCCCTGGTGGCAGGCGCTTTGATTGCGGTGATCGGAGGCAGCACTGCTTTGTTTACTCCGCTCGTCTGGACTATGCTCCAAGAGCTGACGCCCGCCCATATGCTGGGTCGTGTGTTTACGAGTTTCGCGACCGGCGGGATGGCCGCGTCGATGGCCGGAATGGCGGGGTTCGGATGGGCCGCCGACGTCATGGGGCCAGGCGTCAGTCTCGCAGGCATCAGTTTGATTCTGTTGACGACTGCGGTGATGGCGGGAGTGTTCAGCCGACACAAGCCGTCTGCGCCGAGTGTGACGGCGGCTCACGGGTCCGGGACCTTCTCGCCCCAACCGGTCGCGGCCTCCTGACGAGGCCGCGTCGGGAACCAATTTCTACCGTATTTAGGCACACTATGAACACACCGGCAAGGTTGGCGATAAAGGGTGCTTCACGCACGAATGTATGGTCAAGCCGACTGTTTTTTTTCACATGGGCAGGAGGTTGCCTCCTGTCTGTGCTAGCCGGCACCGCGTGGCCGGAGCAGTCCGACAAAGAAAAGGGACCTGACAAATCTCCCGCTCAGCTGCATAATACCGGGCCGTCTCAGCCTCCTGTTGAAACCCAGCCTGCTCCCCCCAAACTTTCCGGTGAAACCAAACCGCAACCCCGCGTCACCCCTCCCGCGAAGGCCGACGCTCAGCCGGAGCACGATGTCAAGGAGAAAGAAACCTCCAAGAGACCGGTAGGGTCCCTTATTCTTACGGTCAAACTCGCGTTGCTGGCCGATTCCAGGCTGTTCCACTATGAGCTCGATGCCGAGGAGGATGAGCAGGCAATCACGCTGACCGGGCGCGTCTCAAGCGAGGAGGAGAAAATCATCGCCTCGGATGTTGCCCGCTTGGTTCCGGGAGTCAAAGCGGTCGCCAACAAGCTTGAGGTGTCTAAGGACCTTTCACGGGCGCTGGTCAGGAAGCTGGACGACAATATTACCGTCCTTGTCAAAGAGCGGTTCGCGAAAAGCGCCACGCTGAAAACGGCGAACTTCGACGTGAAAACCGATGAAGGCATCGTGTCGCTGAGCGGGGTTGTGCGCTTTCAGGTCATTGTTCTTGAAGCGGCTGAGGCGGCCCGGCACGTGCCGGGAGTCAGGGCCGTCAAGACAGAGAAAGTGCGGCTGGAGGGTGAAGGCTAATGCCGGGCCGTCTCGGCCCTGCGCCATCCACCGCTCCCGCTCGTCTCCTTACGCATCGTCCCTTGCTGCTGACCCGCGATTTCGGACTGGTCTGGTCCGGACAGCTGATCTCTCAAATCGGCGACGGCATTTCCAAGCTGGCCCTCTTGTGGTTCGTTTACGCGATCACCGGCTCGCCGCTCAAAACTTCCATCATCGGTCTCCTCCAGACCATCCCGCCGATCGTCCTGGGTCCGGTCATCGGCGTGTATGTGGACCGGCTGCCGAAAAAGCTCCTCCTCATCGTCAGTGATCTGCTTCGCGCGTTGTTGATCGGGCTGATTCCTTGTCTCATCCCGGTTGAGTCGTTTACGGTCACCGTGCTCTACGCGCTGGTTCTGCTGCATGCCATTGCAACCGCCGTGTTCGGCCCCGCGCTCACGGCCGCGATACCAGCCATCGTGCCCAAGACGCAATTTACCGCAGCCAATGCGCTTCTGCAGGGCACCACCAGTCTCGGGATCATCTTCGGTCCGGCGCTTAGCGGGCTGGGGATCGCAGCCTATGGATCGCAGGAAGTCCTCTGCTTGAACGCTGCGACCTACATGGTGTCGGCGGGCTTCCTGCTGTTCGTGCGTTTCGCCGATCCTCTTCCGAAAGGACTCCCTGCGGTTGCATCGACGACCCTGCTGGAGGATCTACGCGAGGGGCTGCGCTACAGCATCGTGAGCCAGCCGCTCATTCTGTTCTTGACCGCGACGGCGGCGCTGTATACCTTCGGCACCAGTGCCCTGACGGCGCTCTTTCCCGTGTTCGCCAGAAAACTGCTCGACTTAGGTCCGGTCGAGGTCGGCTATCTGTGGTCGACGTTAGGCGTGGGTTTGCTGTTCACGTCGGTCGGGCTCCTGCGGATCACAGACTGGACGCTCAAGGAACGGATGCGGCTGATTGTCGCCACAAGTGTCTTGAGCGGCGTTGCCATCTGTGCGCTGACCGTGACGCCCGATCCATACCAGGCCGGTTTCTTAATGGCCGTGATCGGCAGCGGGATGGGCGCGTTCACGCCGATTGCCTGGGGCGTCATTCAGGAACTCGCCCCCAGCCATATGCTCGGCCGGATACTAGGGCTATACGGAACCGGCGCCATGATCGCTGCCATCATCGGCATTTCCGCATTCGGATGGATCGCCGAACGGCAGGGTCCTGAAACCGGCCTTCTTGGAATCGGCATGGTGCTGCTTGTGACCGGACTGGTCGCCGAACGGATGACTCGCAGAAGTGCGACGCACCAAGGGAATGGTTCATGAACGACGTCATCCGCTGGAATGACAACTTCTACATTCGCGCATCGTCCTCGATGGCCGACGACCGCGTGGAGGTCCTCAAGCAGGGGGAGACGTTTGCCGTCTTCGATCGGTGCGGCGATATTCGCCCGATTCTCCCCGGTCCGCAAGGCCTCTACCATGAAGGGACGCGCTTCCTGTCCCGCTTCGAATTCTCGATCGGAGACCAACGCCCGTTGCTCTTGAGTGCGGCGGTAAGGGAGGACAATGCGCTCCTCACGGTCGATCTCACCAACCCGGACATGATCCGGGATGGACGGCCCCCATTGCCTCGCGGGGCGGTTCACCTCCGCCGAATGAAGTTCCTCTGGCAGGGAACCTGCTACGAGCGCCTCTGCGTGCATAATTACAGCCTCGCGGAAATTCCATTGACGCTCTCATTCGCCTTTGATGCCGACTATGCGGATCTGTTCGAAGCGCGAGGCCGCCAACGGACGCATCGGGGCCACCGCCTAGACACAGTTCAGACAGGCGACGGACTTGTGCTGGCGTATGAAGGACTGGACCACAGGGTCCGTCGTACCTATGTGCGTTGCACACCGGTCCCTGCGCAAGTGACACCGGATTGTTTCGTTCTCGACGCGCAGCTGGCACCCGATGCCGATGCCATATGGGATCTCACCATCGCCTGTGAAATCGAGCCGCGCCGGCCGCAGGCGTTCCTCTCCTATGAGCAGGCCCGCGTCGCGGCGGATCACACACTGCAAGAGGCCGCGTCTCGTGACTGCCACATCTATACCTCGAATGAGCAGTTCAACCACTGGCTGAATCGATCAGCCGCCGATCTCCACATGCTGATTTCGGAAACCCCGGAAGGCCTCTATCCCTATGCCGGCGTGCCCTGGTTCAGCGCCCCATTCGGTCGGGACGGGATCATCACCGCATTGGAGTTTCTCTGGGTGAACCCGGGCGTCGCCCGAGGCGTCCTGGCCTACCTCGCCTCCACCCAAGCAACGGAGGTGCGTCCGGAACAGGATGCGGAGGTCGGAAAAATCCTGCATGAGACGCGCGGCGGGGAAATGGCTGCGTTAGGGGAAATTCCGTTCGGTCGCTACTATGGCAGCGTGGATGCCACGCCGCTATTCATCATTCTGGCCGGTGCCTACTATGAACGGACCGGCGATCGGACATTCGTGCAAGCCCTCTGGCCGAACATTCAACTCGCCTTGCATTGGATCGCGCAGTATGGCGATCCAGCCGGGACTGGATTTGTCACGTATGATCGCCGGTCTTCCAACGGACTGGTGCACCAGGGGTGGAAGGATTCCCACGATTCTGTGTTCCACGCGGACGGCACTTTCGCAAGCGGACCGATTGCGCTCTGCGAGGTTCAGGCCTATGTCTATCAAGCCAAGAGGAAGGCGGCGGATTTGGCGCGTCTCGTCGGGGAGGTCCATCAAGCCGAGACGTTGCTGAGGGAAGCTGAATCTCTCCGCGAGCGGTTTGAGGGCGCTTTCTGGTGTGAGGAGCTCGGCTCCTATGCGCTGGCTCTGGATGGGCACGGCCGACCCTGCCGCGTTCGCTCATCCAATCCCGGCCATTGCCTGTTTGGCGGGATCGCGGGACCTGAACGAGGATTGCGCGTCGCACGATCCTTGCTCGCCGACGAATTCTTCAGCGGCTGGGGCATCCGGACGCTCGCGACATCGGAACGGCGGTACAACCCCATGTCTTACCACAACGGGTCGGTGTGGCCTCACGATAATGCTCTCATTGCTGGCGGTATGGCTGCGTATGGGTACAAAGAGGGCGTCATCAAGATTCTCGCCGGGCTCTTCGATGCCAGCCTGTTCCTTACGCTCCATCGAATGCCGGAGCTCTTTTGCGGGTTTGCCCGGCGCTCCGGAGAAAGCCCGACCCTCTATCCGACTGCCTGTGCTCCCCAGGCCTGGGCCGCCGCCGCCGGATTTTCCATCCTGCAATCCTGCCTGGGCCTGCAGATCGACGGCGCGCGCCGCCGGATCTGTTTCGACCGTCCGGTACTTCCCCCGTTTCTGGAGCGGGTCGAGATCCGAAACCTCTCGGTCGGAAGCGCGCACGTCGACCTGATTCTGGAACGGCATCAGGAAGACACGATCATGACCGTCGCCAGGCGCGACGGCGATGTAGAGATCTCGGTGGCGAAGTAGCCGACCGCCGTCAAGGCCGGTCTTCATGGTAGGGCACTGTGTCGATCGCCTGGTGAGCAGGAAGGGAGTCATGCGATCGTTGCCCCTTCGACCATTGCACCATCTTCTCCATGCACAAAGGGGTGCCGCTGTCGGCAACTGGCGTAGTGAGGGGCCTGCTGGCAGGCAAGACGGTCCATTGACTCGAATAATTCACGCCGAACGTTTTGCCGGCATTATGGCGCCACGGCTCGCTACGATCCTATCTCTTTCAGCTGCATCATCCGTGCTTCTATGATTTGCCGGCTGTAGTTTTCAGCACGCCGTTGCGGGGCGAATGCATCGCTGTGAGGTGGCTTTCAGCGTTTTTTTGGGGAAGCCCGTCGTCGGGTTTGGTCGAGGGACGCTCGGAAGCGGCGCCCGCTGCCATTTTGTCGTGATCACGATTTCGCGGTAATGGACAGTTGCCGATGCGGGTAGGCTGGGAAGGATCTTTGCCGCAGGACGCTCCGATGGCATGACGCCTGACCGGTGCCTCCCCCCTGGGTTGCGGAGACTGTTCGGACAGTCTCCTGACGGCATGAATGCGCGGGCCTGTCCCCCCAACCGATAGGATATGAAAGGACCATCATGTCAATGCCGCTCATTCCACGCTGGGTGTTTGTTGCCGCCGTATTGATCGCATCCGTTCCTTGCGCAACCCTCTTCCTCAATCATTCGGTCGTGAAAGGAGTAATCGTAGAACGTCTGAAGACCGATACTGGGATCGAGATCACCGATCTTCGCATCCGCCTCTTCCCGAGGCTCGTGATTGAATTCTCGAATTTGGTAATGCGGGACGATCGGCAGCCGGATGCGACCGTTCGCGTCCGTCAGGGCTCGCTTACGTTGCGTGTCCTACCCTTGCTGAGAAAGCAGGTCGCCGTCGTCAAAGTCGTCGCGGTCGAACCACAGTTCGTCCTCCGGAGGGATCGGGAGGGAGGTTGGCATGTTCCACTGGCCGGCGAGCCAGCACCGGCGGCACCCGGCCGCGAAGGGGGATTCCGGTTGCGGTGGCTCCTTCCTGACCTTCAGCTGACCGGAGGGAGCATCCTCATCGTGGACGAGCAGGGGCGGGAGACGCCCCACGAACTGAGAATCCAAAACGTGAAGGGGGAGCTGGACAGCGATTTTCTGCGAACCGAGGCGGAGCTGGCACTCACGGGAGAGGTCGACGAAGCCGGAGCGCCGGCTGCGATGACGCTCGCGGGGACTCTCTCCATGGAGGCGCTCTCCGCATCCTCCGCGATATTCGATGCCGACCGGCCTCCGGTTCGATTCGAGGGCTCCATCACGATTGACCGGTTCGATCTGGCGCCATGGATTCATGTGCCCGACAGGCCTGGTTCGCGCGAGGAACGGCCGTGGCACGCAGACCTGTCTGCCCGGGTTCTCGTCATGCCGGGGGGTGCGGGATATGACACGGAGATATCTCATGTCGAGGCGCGAATGGATTGGGTGGTTGTTCGCGGCCAGGGACGGATTCAGGACCTCGGCGCGGAGCATCCCGCCTATTCGGCAACCCTCTCGACGTCGCTGGTCGGGCTTGAGACTGCTCTGCGGCTGGTTCCGAGCGCGTGGATTCCTCCGAGCGTCCGCTCGGCCGCCAGCGAGCATGAATTGACGGGAACGCTCGAACTTGTATCTGCAACGCTCAGCGGGCGAATGGATCGGCCGGAACAGGGAGACTGGAAAGGGGTAGCCAAGCTCTCGCAGGGAGGCGGGCTGTTCGGACCCGACCGGACGCCCGTCCGGAACCTGTCGGGCACCGTGTTTTTCGGTCCGGCTCGGGTGGATGCGATGAACCTGGCAGGCGGCGTTGGGGCGTTGCAGGTCTCGGACGGCACGCTGGCGCTGTCTCATCTGGATGTGCAGCCGGCTCTCGATCTTCAATTGACCGGCACTGGGAAGATGCGGGCCCTGTTCGAGCTGCTGCGGGCCTTCAGCGGAACCGCCGCCGGCGTGACGGCGTTGAACGCGATTGCGGATCCGAAGGGGGATGTGCAGGTGTCGATCCATATCGCCGGGCCGCTTGCGCCGGTTCCGCACATCGATCTCGTCAGGGCCGAGATGACCGTTCATGATTTTGGCGCGCGTCTTCCGGAGTGGAACCTTTCGGCTGAACATCTTGACGGAACCGTTGGAATTACGCCCGGCTTCATAGAACTCAAGCATGTGCGGGGGAGTGTGGGGGCAATCCTTTTCGATGCTCAAGGCGCCGTGCAGTTGGGAGCGACGCCTCGCTTTGAGGATGTGACTGTGGAGATGTCCTCCGAGGGGGCCGAATTGCGCCGGTTTCTGTCAGCGAAGCTCTCCGTGGCGTCCGATGTCCTGCTGGAGGGACCGACCCATGCGACCGTTCACTTGTCCGGTCCTGTCTCCTCTCCCGGGTGGAAAGGCCGCATCGACATGACCGAGTTGGAGGTCGTGGTGCCGCCCGCAATCAGAAAACATCGCGGCGTGGCCGCGGCGCTGGAAATCGAGGGGACGCTGATAAAGGGCAACCGGCTGGCGGCACGCCGTCTTGCGCTAGTGTTGCCTCTGGCCCGTGTGGAGGGGCAGGCGGATCTGCGCCTGGGAAACCGGCCTGATTTCACCGTGCGTGTGAAGGTGAGCCCTCTTCCGCTCGCCAGACTGGCTGAAGGGTTCACCATACCGCCCGGGACAGAGGGAGTGTTCCAGGGCGCGATCACGGTGACGGGGCGCGGTTTGAATTGGCGCTCGTGGACTTCGTCAGGGTTCGTCGAGCTGCACCAGGGGGCGATCACGATTGACGGCCTGCGGGATCGGTTGCGGGAGGTGTCGCTCCGGGCGCAGGCGGCGGGCCGCGACGCCATGATCGAACGGGTGTCGTTCAAACTCGGGGACAGTGATGTGATGGTGCGGGGACTGGTGAAGAACTGGGCGACGCGTCCGGTACCGACACTCACGGTGGAATCCTCACGCCTCGATTTCAGCAGGCTGTTTTCGGACGGCGGCACGGCAGAGCCCGACGACGGTTCGCGCGATCGAGTTCGGCAATGGGCTCAATCCGGTCGCGCCGAGATCACCGCGCTGGTCAGGCAAGCCCGGTACCATCGGCTGCTGTTCACGATGCTTTCCGGTCATCTTCACGTCGGCGAGGGGAAGGCAGAATTCGCGCATCTGATCGGAGAGACTCCGCAGGGCAATCTCTCCGGGCGGATCGTGGCAACCATCCGGCCTCGAATGCCGATCGAGATCGAGGCCGAGATGAAGATCGACGGGATGCCGGTGCACCAGATCCTTTCGATCATCGACCCGGAGGCGGAGCCTCTCCGGGGGTTGCTCTCGTTGACCGGAGGTCTGCACGGGACGCTGTCCTCAGCCGCTCCCTTTCTCGGCACCTTGAACAGCCGCGGTCCGTTGACGCTGCGTCTCGACAAGGGGCGTGTTCTGCACGGCACGGTGCTGCCCAAAGTGCTGAAGGTCCTGAATCTGCCGGCTCTGCTGAAAGGCAAGGTGGATCTCGATCATGACGGGATCCCGTTCGACTCGGTCACGGCCACCGTCACGGTACTGGACGGAGTATTAACGTCTCGGAACATCGTGTTCGACAGTCCGTTGGTGAAGATCACCGGGGCCGGCACGCTTGATCTTCCGGCGGATGAACTCGATCTGGCCATCGCGGTGAGTCCGCTCGGCGCCTATTCCGATCTGATCGGCAAGATCCCGCTGTTCGGTCGGCTGCTCGCGGGCGATCGCCCCGGATTGTCCACGGCCCTGTTCGAAGTGAAGGGCCCTCGGAGCGATCCCGATATCCGGTATCTTCCGCTTGAGTCCATCGCCAAGGGGCTGACAGGCTATCCCCGCCTGGCCATCGACGTGCTGACGAACGTGTTCACGCTTCCCGGAAAACTGCTCTCGCCGGACGCGCCATAAGCAGTTCTGGAACGATCTCAGGAGCCGTAGTCTGCGAAGAGTGCAGTAGTTCCAGTTCAGATTCAGCCACGATTGGTCAGATACTCCTATGTTCGGGCTATGCCTAAATCGGGCAAGATCGCCGACGGCCATTGGGGGACAGCCGTCTGGTCCGATGTGGTGGTAGTCAGAGGGATCGCTGTTGTGTCGGTTGTCCAACAGCGGTGTCTTTTCACGCAGGCGGAGACGCCGTATTTGTTCCAAGCGCTTGCCGATGTCTGAAAGAATCTCTCATTTCCGGAGGGATCGCGCGGGAAGTACTCCCCTGGTGTAAGCATTTTCGGTGTGCTAGCTTGCTGATATAGAGGAAGAAGATTTTTCGGCGATTGCCGGTTTCCACAACATTGATGGGAGGTGTGATTATGCGCAGACAAGCGTCCTGCATTTCTGTCCCGATGAAAGCCATTGGCGCGTTTGCCAGCATTCTTCTCGCTGCCGCCTGTGCCGGTCCCATGACCACGAGGACCGGTGCTGTGCACGACATCAGAGTCGCTGAAGGCCCGGAGCCGGCAGACCTGGTCGTAAACCCGGGCGATGAGGTCCGATGGGTCAACTCGCGGACACTTCCGCTGCGCGTCGATCTGGTCAACGTGAATTCGGAAGATGTGTCCTGTCAACATGGGTTTTCCAATCTGTTCGGCATGTACAGGGAGTTGGCCACGATTGAGCCGAATGGAACCGCCAGCGCCTGTTTCTCGAAGGCCGGGGTAGTGCAGTACAACTTGCGGATGGATTCGGCGCTTCCTGGGGGGCGAAAAATCGTTCCCGGTATCATCAGGATCGGATCCATGGCGCAGTAAGTCTCATTCGGATGATCCGTGGAAATGCATCCGGAAGAGAGGAGCTGGATGCTCAGCGCTGACGCGCAAGTCCGGTTCCTGAGGCGTACCGCAGTTGGGCGCTAACGGACATTGTTCGGTGTTCACCACAACTTCCAACAGCAGCTGATATGTATCCGGATCGTTCTCATCCGACGGGAGCGATCCGGATGCCCACTGAGCTGAGCCCGCCGGATCGACCCCGATCCGGCAGCGGTCTTGATGGTGCTCTTGTTTAAGCCGGCCGGGTGGAGGATTATCGATTCATGGGGCGCCGAGTTGAAGCTGCACCCGAAGACTGGAGTCCTCGATGGCTCCTGTTGTGGAGAGGGACTCTGTATTCTTCGAGCTGTTGCAGCGTCTCCCGGATGGTCGGGATACCAGTCTGCAACCGCTACCATTAGATCGAAAGGAGACGGCGATGCGACAGCCTGCAATGGCAAGCGCGGTTTTCATCTCATTTCTCGTGACGGGCTGCGTGAGTACCGGCACCCACACCCAGACTCTGGAGGAGCTGGAGGGCGCGAAGAAATCCGCGGCAATATTGGAGGCCGACAAGAAACAGGCGGCGGTTCGGGTCGCAGCGCTGGAAGCCGACAACGCCAACCTGGCCCAGGACCTGGCGGCGTCCCAGGCGGCGGGCAGCCGGACCGGCCAGGCCCTTGCCACGTCCAATCAAAACCTCGATCGGGCGCTGGCAGGACTGCGCGACCGTGAGGAGGACGCCAAGAAATCGCAGGAGGAGGCTCGACAGGCGCAGATCACGTCGGGAGAATTGCGGCGGGAGCGGGATCTGCTCCGGGTGAAGGCCGACGATCTCGAACGGAAGCTTCAGACCGCTCAGCACGCGCAAGCGGCCTCGGCCCAAGCGGTCACGGAGGCCAATCAGCAGATTGCCGCGTCGGAGAAAGAGAAGGAACAGGTGGCGGCAGCGTTGCAGGCGGCCGAGAACCACGTCCGGGATTTGACGACGAACCTGAATGCGGAACAGGGCAAAGTGGCCGCGCTCCAGCAGGACAAGCAGAGACTCCTCGGTGGCACGACGACGGCTCAGGACGAGATCGCCCGGCTGCAAAAACGGGCCGGCGAACTGGAAACCGACGCCGCCCGCGTGAAGGATTTGGAGAAACGGCTTTCCGAGCGCGATCAGCAGATCGGGACGTTGCGCCAGGAGGCGACGGATCGCCATATCCTCGCCGCCAAAGCCGCCTTGTTGGCGGAAGAGCTGGAAAAGAACAAACAACGGGTCGTGGGGCTGACGAGCGAGCTGGCCAATCTCGGCGAAGAGGCGGCGGCCGCGAAGCAGGAGCGGGACCGGCTGCAGGCGACGGTGGAGGAAGAGCGTGCGCGGCTGAAAGCCGGAGACGCGGAGCGAGCCCGGCTCGAGCAGGAACGGGCGGCGAAGGAAGCGGAGATCGCCCGCCTGACCCGCACCCACGAGGATCTGACCAATTCACTCAAGGCGGAAATCGAGAAGGGGGATATCAAGATCAAGCAGGTGCGCGACCGGTTGACGATCAATATGGTGGATCGGGTGCTCTTCGATTCCGGCCAGGCGCAAGTCAAGCCCGCCGGCCTGAAAGTCTTGAAGCAGGTCAGCGACGTGCTGAAGAAGGTGACGGATAAGCAGGTCCGCATCGAGGGCCATACGGACAATGTGCCGATCGGCGTCAAGCTGCGGGAAAAGTTCGCGACGAATTGGGAGCTCTCCACGGCGCGCGCGACCAGCGTCGTGCGCTATCTGATCGAAGAGGGCGGCGTGGACCGCACGATACTGGCCGCCGGCGGCTATGCCGATACCAGGGCGGTCGACTCGAACGACACCGACGCCGGCAAGGCCGCCAACCGGCGCATCGAAATCGTGCTCTATCCGAAGGATCTCACGGATTTGGCTGGAACGATCAAGTGACGGAGCGTGTTGCAGGCCGGTCGTCCGACGGGCAGAACAGCGCTACGATGATGTTGTGCAGCGCAACGAAGGAAGCCGAGACCTTTACGAGGCGGTGAGGAGATGGTCTCCGGTGTCGTCAGAATCGGCGAAGTGAAGTAGGAGCTCTTGTTGAAGACATCTGGCGGTTGGACCATAGCAGCAAGAGGGAGCCGGATGTCTGGAGAGCTGCAGGATCCGGCTCTCCAGCGAGTTCCGACAGCGGGCACGTTGCCGAATAGGAAGTGTCCGATGGGTCTTAAGGACGCAGATCAGGACTAGATGGAAGCTCAGTTGAGGGAATGGAGTGCCAGAATCGGTCAATGGAAGGCCAAGGCCGATCAGGCTGAAGCCGGCGCCAAGATTGAGTACGACAAACAGATAAACGAGGTGCGAGCCAAGGTCGATGCCGCTGAGGTGAAGCTCCACGAGCTGAAGGCGTCGAGCGGCGACGCGTGGGAGACGCTCAAGGGCGGTGTGGAGCGCGCGTGGACCGACCTCAAGACTGCCGTCAACGGAGCCCAAAGTTTCACAAGCCCGCGTGCCGGTCCACGACCCCGGCGCCGTCTGAAGGATGGGTGAGAATTGATCATGGGGAGTGGGAAGAGGACTCACGCAGTGGGAGGACGCATGCAAGTGCTCGTTGTGGATGTGGGAGGCTCCAGCGTCAAGATACGGGTGTCGGGAAGCCGGGAGGTTCGCCGGTTTTTGTCCGGGCCGGAACTGACGGCAGCGCAGATGGTGGCCGGCGTGAAGCGGGCCGCGCAGGACTGGCGGTACGACGCGGTGACGATCGGCTATCCCGGGCCGGTTCGCCGGGGCCGGGTGCTCGCGGAGCCGAAGAATCTGGGGTCCGGCTGGATGAAAGTTGATTTCAGCCGCGCGTTCGGCCGGCCGGTCTTGCTGCTGAACGACGCCGCCATGCAGGCTCTGGGGTGTTACGCAGGGGGCCGGATGCTGTTTCTGGGGCTCGGTACAGGGCTGGGCAGCGCGGTGATCTCGGAGCATGCCGTCCTGCCGATGGAGCTCGGGCATCTCCCGTATAAAAAGAGACAGACGTTCGAGGACTATGTGGGATATCGTGGGCTCAAGCGATTGGGGCAGAAAAAGTGGCGGCGCGCTGTCGCCGATGTCGTGGCGCGCCTCAAGGACGCGCTGGTGGCCGACCATGTGGTGGTGGGGGGCGGCAACGCGAAAAAACTGCGGCGTCTTCCCGAGGGCGCGCGGGTGGGTCATAACGCGTACGCCTTCGTCGGGGGGGAACGAGTCTGGGACGCACGGTGGCGCGAAGACATCGAGCCGGAACCGCCGTCCCGATCACGGAAACGGCGAGTGATGAAGAGGACGTAGTAACCAAACCAAGGAGGAACTGATGCAACTGCGGATATATGCGCTATGTGTGACTACTGTGGTGTTGATGTCGGCCAGCCTGGCGGTCGCCGCCCCGGAAAAGGATCCGCTGAAGACGCGCGTGCCGGCGGCGCAACTGGAAGAAGCGAAGAAGCTCGCCACCCCGTTGTTCAAAGACGCCAAGAGCGCGCCCCAGAAAGTGGTGGAAGAGGGGAAGGTTCTCTATGAAAGCAAGGGCACCTGCTTCAACTGCCATGGCAAGAGCGGCAAGGGCGACGGCATGGCCGGCGCCATGCTTGATCCGGGAGCGCGCGATTTCACGAACTGCGCATTCCAGAAGGCGCGCACGGATGGGGAGCTTTTCTGGGCCGTCAAGAACGGCGTGCAGGGAACGGGGATGGTGTCCTTTGCGCCGGGAATGGTGACGGAGGAAGAAGCCTGGAAGATTCTTGCCTATGTCAGAAGTTTCTGCGGAACGAAATAGGACGGACGAGGATAGACGATTGCCGGAGGTTTGCCTATGGATCCGCTTGGATTGCTCGGTCTGCTTGCCATCATCATCGGGGTGATCGGAGTGGTGGTGCTCTTTAAAGGGAAGAAAAAGAGGAGAGGAGCGCGGTCTCACCCCCATGCCTAACGGGTCCGGAGGATGGATTGATATTACCGTTCCTCTCCGCGACGGGATGGTCCGCTGGCCGGACAATCCACCGGTGCGTGTGACGCGCGTGCAAGACCTGGAACGGGGCGACGACTGTAACCTGACCGAAGTTTCATTCGGAGTTCATACCGGAACCCATATGGATGCCCCCCTGCATTTCATCCGGACCGGGCAGGGCATGGAGGCCATGCCGCTCGAGGCCGCGATGGGGCCGGCCCGGGTGATCGAGATCAAGGACAGGGAGTTGATCAAGCCGGATGAATTGCGGCCGCATCGAATACGGCAGGGCGAACGCGTGCTCTTCAAGACCCGCAATTCTTCCCGGTGTTGGAAGACGGACGCCTTTTGTAAAGATTTTGTCTCCATCAGCGAAGAGGCCGCGTTTTGGCTGGCCGAGCGTCGTGTGCGTACGGTCGGGATCGATTATCTGTCGGTCGCTGGTTATGTATCGGACACTGCGGCCATCCATCGCGCCTTGCTGGAGGCGGGCATCTGGATTATCGAGGGATTGAATCTATCGTACGTGCGGGCCGGCTCATACGAGTTGCTCTGTCTACCGATCAAGATTGCGCGAAGCGACGGCGCGCCGGCCCGTGCGCTCGTGAAACCCATGCGTACCAGACAAACTAAACAAACCAGGTAGACCAAACAGACGAGACAACCCAGACAAAAGAGACAGACCAGATAGACCATGATTCACACGCTCGTTATCCTCGGCGCCTCCGGCGATCTGACGTCGCGGTTTCTCATGCCGGCCATCATGCGCCTGTACCAGTCGGCACAATTGCCCGATGGGTTCCGCATTGTCGGGCTCGCGCGCGATGACTGGGATACGGAGCAGTTTCGGCATCACCTGCGTGAGAAACTGTCGGCATTCCCCTTCAATGCCGTACCCGCTTCGCGCGAGGCCGTGCTCGCGATGAAGGACTATCGCCGGGTGGATGTGACGGACCGGCAACGACTGGCTGAGGCCATCGGCGCCGGTTCCGATCCGATTGTCATCTATCTTGCCCTCCCACCGGCGCTGTTTGAGCCGACGGTCACAGCACTGGCCGCGCTGGGCCTTCCGGCCGGCAGTAAGATCGTGCTGGAAAAACCGTTCGGCGAGAATCTGGCGTCGGCGCAAGCCTTGAACCGGCTGTTGCACGAATCTTTCCCCGAACGGGACGTCTTCCGGCTCGACCACTTCCTGGGCAAGCAGACGGTCCAAAACATCATCGGGCTGCGGTTCGCCAACCGCATGTTCGAGCCGCTCTGGAACTCACAGCATATCGAACGGATCGAGATTGTCTGGGACGAAACCATTACGGCGGCAGGCCGCGCTTCGTTCTACGACGGCACCGGAGCGCTGCGCGACATGGTCCAGAACCATTTGCTTCAACTGCTTGCGCTGATCGCGATGGAGCCCCTTCACACCCTGGATGAACGGACGCTGCGGGACCGGAAGGTCGATGTGTTCCGGTCGGTCCGTCGATTGTCTACGGAGGAGGTCGTCAGGCAGACGGTTCGTGGCCGGTACGGAGGGGGCAGAGTCGGAGATCAGGAGGTGTGTCCCTATGTCGATGAAGTCGGCGTGGATTCCGGACGGAAGACGGAAACCTTCGCGCAGGTCGTGCTGTCCATCGACAACTGGCGATGGGCCGGTGTTCCGTTCCTGCTCCGCTCGGGAAAGGCCCTGGGGCGCGAGCGCCGGGAGATCGCCATCCACTTCAAGCCGGTGCCGCACCTGGCTTTCGGGCGGGAGTCCGATCCCGAGCCGAACATGTTGAGGATCGAATTAGCGCCGGACCGGATCGCCTTGTCGCTGAATGTAAACAGGCCCTGTGATCTGTTCGACCTCGAGCGGGTCGAATTGGACAGCGCGTTCGGATCGGGAGGCCTGCCGGCGTATGCGCGGTTGCTTCTTGATGTCATGAGCGGCGACTCGATCCTGTCGATACGGGATGACGAAGCGGAGGAGTCGTGGCGGATCGTGGAACCGATTCTCGCGGTGTGGGCCGAGGGGGCCGTGCCGTTGGTCGAATATGCTGCCGGTTCAGACGGACCTCCCGCTTTGCATTGAGGAGACCGGTGATGTCCCTGACTTCCTTGGCCCTCGTCATCGGTGTGCAGGCGTTCCGCCCAAGCAGGATGGATGGATATCGAGGAATGCGGGACAACCCTCATTGACCGGTCCCTTACCCCCAGGAGGTTGCAATATGAAAGAGGGCAGCATCTGCGCATTGTGGACAGGGTTTCGAATCGTCGGTATCGTTTCTAGTCTTGCCGTCGCGGCGTGGGTCGTCTGGGCGCCGACGGCTGTGCGGGAGGCGATGGCCGTGGAGGAGCCGCGCATCGAGATCACCATCAAAGACTTCACGTATAGCCACACCAAGATGCAGCCGATCCGCGCGGGAGTGCCGATGGCGTTCGTTGTTCATAATGAGGACTCCGTCCGCCACGGATTCATCTCGCCGCTCTTTCAGGGCCGATCCGTTCGAGGCGGAGGAGAGGGAGTTGAGGCATTCGGAACAGGCATCGAAGGATTTTACATTGATCCGGGTAAGACGCTGGTGATCCGCGTGACTCCGGACCGGCAGGGGAAAATCACATTCCGGTGCGATTTGCACCCGGATGTCAAAGGGGAATTGTACTTTCTCGATGTTCCGGTCGGCTGACCTGTGGACAGCAGGACCTGCCGGGAACAGCGGAGGCGAAGTACCGCACAGCCATAGCAGAGGAGTGACAAAATGATCGGACAATCCGTGAAGTTGACAACCATCCGCGGCATTGATGTCGGGGTTCACTATTCGTGGTTCATCATCTTTTTTCTCATCACGTTTTCGCTGACCGGTCGGTTTGCATCGGCGCACCCCCAGTGGACGGTAGCGGAGCATTATGCGGTCGGGATTCTAACGAGTCTCCTCTTCTTTTCCTCGATCCTCCTGCATGAACTGGCGCACAGTTTCGTCGCCCTGGCCAAAGGGATTCCCGTCCGTTCAATCACGCTATTCGTGTTCGGCGGCGTGGCGCAAATCGGGCGAGAGCCGGATCGTCCGCTGACGGAGTTCCAGATCGCGATCGCCGGACCGATGGCAAGCGCGCTGCTGGCTGCCGGCTTCTGGACGATCGCCTCTCTGGCCGGCGATGAGTTTGAACGGATCTCAGCGCTCGCCGGCTGGCTCGCGTCGATCAACCTGATGCTGGCGCTGTTCAATCTCGTGCCCGGCTTCCCGCTCGACGGGGGGCGGATCTTCCGGGCTATCCTCTGGCACTTTACCGGTAATCTGAGCAAGGCCACGCGTATTGCGGCAGGTATAGGCCAGACAGTGGGATATGCCTTTATGGTGATCGGCATCTGGACCGGCTTCACCGTGAATTGGTTCAACGGGATGTGGCTGGCGTTCATCGGGTGGTTTCTTCTGAACGCGGCGCAGGAGAGCGTCGTGCAAGTCAGCGTGCGCTCCGCGTTGACCGGGTTGGTGGCGGAAGATGTGATGACGACCGAATGCTCTACGGTGGCGGGGGAGCGGAGTCTGGGCGATCTGGTCGAAGAAGAAATCTTGCGCACCGGTAACCGATGCTTCCTGGTGGTGAACAACAAACAGGTGGAGGGACTGGTGACGCTCCATCAGGTGAAGGCAGTGCCGCGCGAACAGTGGAGCCGGACGCCGGTTTGCGAGGCCATGACCCCGTTGTCCAGGATGCAGGTCGTCGCCCCGGAGACTCCGGTGATGGAGGTGTTGCAGACGATGGAGGAGCGGGACGTCAATCAGGTCCCGGTTATGAGACAGGGTGAACTCTTCGGCATGATTACCCGCGACCACCTGTTGCGGGTGCTCGCGGCGCATGTGGAACTTGGAGAGCGTGAGACGGTCCGCATTGCCCGCCGGCCGGTGCTGCAAGCGTAGGTGGCGGAAAGAGAGTCCATGAAGACTGGGCAATGCCTGGCATCTGTGCATCCAGTTGTTTTCTACCTGTTATGAAGAGAGCCCATCGATGACAGCTCATCAACTTGGGAGGAGAGGCGGGTGGGCGGGCCGGATTGTCCGTCTTGTCTTGGCAGGCGGCATTGCCGCTCTGATCGTGGCTATCTTCACTCCATTCGTCTCGTCGCTCCTGTGGGCGGGAGTCCTCTGCTATGCCCTGTACCCGCTATACACCAGGCTGGTCCTGGCGACCCGCGGCCGCCGCACGTTGAGCGCGCTGGTGATGTGCCTCGTTCTCGCGGTCGGGGTCATCGCACCTTTAGCGTACCTGTCTCTGCTCGTTGCGGAGGACCTGACGGAGGCCTATCGGACTGTGATTGCATCCATGCGAGAAGGGGACCAGTTGTTGCTCGAGAGCTGGCGGAAGGTGCCGTTTCTGGCTTCGTTTGCTGATGCGCTGCAGACCATGGAGCGCCTGACTGGGACTGCTCTGCGGACCAGCATCGCCGAGAATCTGGCCGAGTTGGGCAAGGCGCTCGTGGGGCAGGCAACGCGCGTCGTAACCCATGCTCTGTATGCGCTTGTCCAGCTCAGCATGATTCTACTGTGTGCCTTTTACTTTTTTCGGGACGGGGAGGTGCTGATCCACTGGCTCCGCGCACATTTGCCGATAGCGTCTGCCCGTCAAGATGTGCTGGTTCGGCGGTTTGATGAGGTCGTTAAAGGGGCGGTGTATGGGAACACGGTCATTGCCGTGCTGGAGGGCGTCATCGGCGGGCTGGCCTTTTGGTCGGTCGGGCTGCCGTCCGCGGTGTTGTGGGGTGCGGTAATGGCGATCCTCGCCTACCTACCGCTGTTCGGGGCTGGACTGGTATGGATGCCTGCAGCCGGCTATCTGTTCTGGCAGGGAGCCTATCTCAAAGGAGGCTTCCTGGTCGCGATTGGCGCCGTGATCGCCGTCATGGACTATCTCGTCCGCACGATCTTGGTCGGCGGACAATCGCATCTGCACACATTGCTGGTGTTTTTTTCCGTACTGGGAGGGCTGGCGGTTTTTGGATTGGTCGGGATCATCGCCGGTCCGCTGGTGGTGGCCGTGGGGATCACGTTGATCGAAAGCTACCGGACGGAATCGCCGGCACCGAAGTTTTAGCGCACGGAGGCTTTCGATGGAATGTTCATGGAACGAAGCCGACACGGGATCGTCCTTCTCGTGAGCGCAAGGCGGGCCTTCACCTCGGCATGGCTGATGACCCGTGCGGTGATCCTGAAATTCGACCGGGATTACGGATTATTTCTGGCCAGCGGCCTGGCCTTCAGCCTGCTTCTGTATATGATTCCGCTTGCGCTCCTTGCGATTTCCATTCTGGGCTACACAGTGCTGGAGTCGCAGGAGGCTCTGGAAGAAGTGCAATCCGTCATTCGGCAATTTCTTCCCCGGTCGGAACAGATCTTTGCTGAGCACGTGGGCGCCATTGTCGCCGATCGGGGACTGCTGGGGATCGTGGGATTTATCTCGTTTCTGCTGTTCAGCACGATGGTCTTTGGTTCGATCCGGCATGCGCTCAATATCGTGTTCCAAGCCGGCCCCGCCCGGAGTTTCCTGCGCGGGACGGCCCACGATCTGCTCATGATGGCTTTCTGCGTCGGTCTGCTGATCGTGGCGATCGGCCTCGCGTCGGTGGAGACCATCATCGGCAATCTCGGTGAGCATGTCCCCTGGGCAGGGGCTCTGTGGGGACAGGGCATGCAAGTGCTCCATCAGGTCATCGCGACCATGCTCGGCGGCAGTTTGATCCTAGGGCTCTACCGGTTCTCTCCGGTCAAGACGTTGAAGCTCGGGTCCCTGGGCGTGGGCGCAGGCGTGGCGGTCGTCCTGTTCTGGTTTGCCAGGCAGGGGTTTGCCTGGTACGTGCACTTCGCTCAGGCCAGCATAGCCTTATACGGGGCGTTGGGCGCCTTTCTCTTTTTCTTCGTCTGGCTCTATTACGTGTCGGTGGTGTTTCTAGTGGGCGCGGAAGCGGGCTGGGTCTTTGAACATTGGGAGAGGCCCGATCAGCCGGCGCGAGCGGAACGGTGAGGTTGTCGACCGTGATACACGCATGAGGAGGAAGACGAGATGGCAGCAAATCGGCAATCGGCACTGAACGGGCTTCATCGACTCGACGGCTATCTGCCGATCGAAGACTACGGCCTTGTCGGAGACGGAGCCACGGCAGCGCTCATCGGACGGGACGGAAGCCTGGCGTGGTTGTGTCTGCCTCGTTTCGATTCACCACCCTTGTTCTGCAGTCTGCTGGATCAAACGCACGGGGGCCATTTCACCGTCGCGCCTGCCAGCGTGCTGGAATCCCGCCAATTCTATGAACACGATACCGCCCTGTTGGTGACAGAGATGAGAACGTCCACCGGTCTGTTGCGGGTCACGGACTTCTGTCCCTTAGTGGCGGGAGCCGACCTCTCGGAGGACGTGTCGGCGACGCGGCGAGAATTGCTGCGGACTGCCACGGTCGTTGAAGGAAGCATAGATCTGACGATTCACCTCGAGCCTCGTGGCGGAGCTGAGGCGGATCCCCGTGACGGTGGGATTCGCATTCGTTGCCGCGCACAGCCCGATCTGACCCTTCACCTCTACTCCACTGTTCCGTTGACCGGGTTGCGCACGTCGGTGACGATTAAGGCCGGGCAATCGCTCCACCTGCTCCTCTGTTGGAGGCAAGGAGCTGCGCATGCTCCCCGCTTCGACGAGGCCGCGCTCCGCAGGGACACGGTAGCCGTCTGGCGTCGGTGGCTCGCGCATCTGACGTATCACGGTCCTCAGGAGGCGCTGGTTCGCCGGTCGGCCATTACCATCAAGCTGCTGGACCATTTTGAGAACGGCGCGATCGTCGCGGCTCCGACTTCTTCACTGCCGGAGCTCATCGGCGGGTCACGCAACTGGGACTACCGGTATGCGTGGGTGCGGGATGCGGCCTTCTCCGTCTATGCGCTCCATCGTGTCGGTCTCTCGCACGAAGCGGCCGGATTTCTCGGCTGGGTGCTTGATGCCGTGGACCGGGACGGTATGCCGAGAGTGATGTATGACCTCGATGGGCGGATGCCTCCGGACGAACGGGAGGACGGTGGATTGGAAGGGTACCGACGTTCAGGGCCAGTCCGGTGGGGCAACGCGGCGGCCGCGCAACATCAGCACGATGTCTATGGAGAAATTCTGGACTGCGCCTATCAATGGGCCGCGCATCATGGGGCCATTCCCGTTCCGCTCTGGGAGCGGCTCCGGAAATTGGCGGATGCCGCTGCCCGGGAGTGGCGGACGCCGGACCACGGGATCTGGGAAGTCCGCACAAGCGGGCGGCCCTTTACCTATTCAGCCGCCATGTGTCAGGTGGCGCTGGACCGCGCCGCCCGGATGGCGGAGCGGTTCTCCCTTCCCGGACCTTCCCAGACATGGCGATACACGGCAGATGAGATCGGGCAGGCGATCTTGAAAGAAGCCTGGGATGAGAAGCTGCAGTCGCTGACGGAACATCTGGGAGGGGGCGGGTTGGATGCGAGTCTGCTGACGCTGCCGCTTCGCCGGGTCGTGAAGGCCGATCATCCCCAAATGGTCGCGACGACCAGCGCGATCGTCAAGCGATTGGGCGCGGGGAAGGGGCTGCTCTACCGGTACTTGCCGGAGGAATCGCCCGATGGCATCGCCGGTCACGAAGGCGCGTTCCTGCTCTGCAGCTTCTGGCTGGTGGACAATCTCGCGCATCAGGGACGGCTTGACGAGGCCGTGGAACTATACGACTCGCTCTGTGCGCGGGCGGGGCCGCTCGGGCTGTTGCCCGAAGAAATCGACCCATCGACCGGGGCCTTTCTCGGCAACTACCCCCAGGCGTTTAGCCATATCGGTGTGATCGCGAGCGGGGCCAATTTGGCCAAGCAGCTGCGAAAGGCCGGACGAACCGTATGACCCTGTCGAAGACGACCAAAGGGCCGGCCCGTGACGAGGCCGGCGATCCGCCGCTCATTGATCCGATGGTGGAACCGTTCCGGGCATTCATCCATACGGAGTCGGCGGCGGGCATTCTGCTGATGGCCGCGACGCTCATCGCCCTGGTCTGGGCCAACTCGCCGTGGGCGGATGCCTATGCCGCGTTCCGGCGATTGCCGGTGACGTTCGGGGCGGGCGACTTCGTACTCACGGAACCGCTGGTCCTCTGGATCAACGATGGGTTGATGGCGATGTTCTTTTTCGTCGTCGGTTTGGAGATCAAACGAGAGGTGCTGGTCGGTGAACTCTCCTCCCTGCGCCAAGCCGCGTTGCCTCTCGCCGCCGCGGTGGGGGGAGCGGTCCTTCCCGCGCTGCTGTATACGGCGTTCAACGGGGGGACGGAAGGGGCCAAGGGCTGGGGCATTCCCATGGCCACGGACATCGCTTTCTCACTCGGGATTCTCTCGTTGCTCGGGAAAGGGGTGCCGCTGGCACTGAAAGTGTTCCTCGTCGCGCTGGCCATCGGCGATGACTTAGGCGCGGTCCTGATCATCGCCTTCTTCTACACCTCGACGATCTCCTGGGTGAGTTTGGAGGTGGGGGGCGGATTCCTGGTTGCCCTGATCGGCGCAAACGTCGTTGGTATTCGCCATCCGCTCGTCTACGGGATGCTGGGGATCGGCGGCTTGTGGCTGGCGTTCTTCCTCTCCGGTGTCCACCCGACGATCGCCGGCGTGCTCGCGGCGTTCACGATTCCGGCGCGAACACGGTTGTCCGGCGAGGAGTTCATCACGCGGAGCCGTGCGCTGCTCGATAGGTTTCAGAAGGCGATGGAGCCGGGCGGCCCTCCGCTTGCCAACAAGACCAGACAGAAAGTGGCCTCCCGTTTGCAACAGGCGGTCCGTGAAGTGGGCACTCCTCTCCAACGTCTGGAGCAGACCCTGCACCCGTGGGTGACGGCTGTGGTTCTGCCTATCTTCGCATTGGCCAACGCCGGCGTCACGCTCGAAGGCGATCCGGTCGTGACATTGGGTCATCCCGTCGCGCTCGGCATCCTGGCCGGCCTGGTCATCGGCAAGCCGGTCGGGGTGATCGTGGCGTCGTGGCTGGCGATTCGTGTCGGATTGGCGACCATGCCGCCGGATCTGACCTGGCGCCACATCATCGGGATCGGATTTCTGGCCGGTATCGGCTTCACGATGTCGCTGTTCATCGAAGGGCTGGCGTTCGGGAAAACGCCGCTCGACGCCCCGGCCAAAGTGGGTATCCTGACTGCCTCGGCGGTGGCGGGGACCATCGGGTGGTGGTTGTTGAGGCGGATTCACACGGAGGGAAGACGATGAACGATCAAGAACTGATCAATCGACCGCTAATCAGGGCCTGGTTGTGGTGGGCGTTGATCTGGTTAACGTTCTTTCCGATCGTGGGGGTGGTGGTCTCGATCAAATTCCACAATCCTGGATTTCTCGATGGCATCTCCTGGTTGACATTCGGCCGGTTGCGTCCGATCCATGTCAATGGCGTCATCTTCGGATCGTTCTCAACCGTCTTCCTCGGGCTCCTCTACTACATCGTGCCGCGTCTCTGCGGGGTGCGGATGTACAAAGAGGAGTGGGGCTGGTGGCTCCTGTGGCTATGGAACGGGTTTCTGGTTCTCGGCAACGCCTCATTTCTGTTCGGGTTCAATATGGGACTCGAAGCCGGGGAGTTCGAATGGCCCTTCAATCTGCTCCGGTTCGTTATCCTGGGTTTGATCACCGTGCAGGTGCTTGGCACCGTCTTTCGGCGGACCGAGCGGCGGTTCTACGTCGCGATGTGGTACACGACCGCCGCGCTGATCTGGACGATCATGAACCTGATTCTCGGCAATGTGCTGTTGACCTATGCCGAAGATATTGCGGGGGTCAACAGCGCGGCCATGCACGGGTTGTACATCCACTACATCGTCGGGCTCTGGATCACTCCCGCCGGCCTGGCGCTGATCTATTACTTCTTACCGCTCAGCGCCAAGACCCCGTTATATAGTCACAAGCTGTCGTTACTGGGATTCTGGGGGCTGGCTTTCTTTTATCCGTTTGTCGGCACGCATCACTATCTGTACAGTCCGATTCCGCACTGGACACAGACGATCTCGATCGTGACCAGCATGTTGTTGATCATCCCGGTCTGGACCGTGGTGGTCAATTTTTTCGGTACGATGCTGGGACGATGGGGCACTGTCGCCGGCGGGGGCGGAGGCGACAACTACGCAGCCAAGTTCCTGATGATGGGAGCGGTCTATTACCTGATCGGCTGTTTCCAGGGCTCGGTCGAGGCGCTGCGTCGGGTTCAGGAGTTGACTCACTTCAATGACTTCGTGATCGCCCATTCCCATCTCACCGTGTTCGGCACCTTCGTCGTGTGGGCGGTAGGCTCCGCCTATTATGTCTGGCCGCGCGTCACAGGCCGGAAGCTCTGGAGCGACAAGCTGGCGAGTTGGCACTTCTGGTTGACCGTCGTCGGCTTCACGGTGATGGTCGTGGGGCTGTCTGCTCAAGGGTTCGTCCAGGGTTCCATGCTCGAGTACGGGGCCAATTTCGTGGATACGGTGAAAGAGATGAAACCCTGGTGGGTCGCGCGCACACTGGGAGGCGTGGCAATGGACGTGGCGCTGCTCCTGATGGTCGTCAATTTCTACAAGACTGCGCGAGCGGGGGAGGCGTTGGAGCCGGAGGTGTTCGAGGCCGCCCGCCCGGCCGATACGCCGATAGAGGTCGTCGCCAAGGGAAGCTGGATCGAAAGCCCCTCCACGGTCTTCCTGGTTGCGGGGTTCGGGTTTTTCTTTCTTGCCGTCGGCGTGCAGGGCGTCACCCCCTGGTTGATGACTGAAACGCGCACGACCACCGTCGAGGACCCCGTCACAAAGTCGGCGATCCAGGTGGCGGACTATACGCCCGAAGAGCTGAAGGGCCGGCAGGTGTATATCCGCGAGGGCTGTTGGTACTGTCATTCGCAATACGTGCGTCCCGTCACCGGAGAGTCGTTCCGCTGGGGGCCGGTGTCGCAGGCCGGCGAATATGCCTATGACCGGCCACACCTGTTCAGCACGCGACGCATCGGTCCGGACCTGACCAGAGTGGGCCGGAAATATGGCGACGATTGGCATGCCGCCCATTTTTGGAACCCGCGGGAAGTCGTGCCGGACTCTATCATGCCGGTGTTCCCCTGGCTGTTCGAACCGGCCAAAGCCGGCGATGCGCCTGAATTGAACGACGACGGCAAGGCCTTGGTGCTGTATGTGCAAAAGCTCGGGACCGGCATCGGCGATTGGCGGGAAGGGTTCGTTGCCACACAGGTTTCGTCCGGCCAGGTGTTGAATGCCAGTCCTCAATCGCAGGACGAGCTGCTGATGCTCGGAAAGTCGGTGTACGAACGCCGCTGTCTCGGGTGCCATGGGGTCAAGGGTGATGGCCTGGGACCGTCCGCACGATTCATGACTCCGCGTCCGAGAGATTTCACGACCGGGATCTTCAAGTTTCGATCGACCTCCGGCAAGGATTCACTGCCGACCGACATCGATCTCTACAGCACCATTACCCACGGACTCTGGGGGACGGCCATGCCGGCCTGGCAGGAAGTTTCAGACCACGAACGGCGGGCCGTGGTGCAGTACATCAAGACATTTTCTGGCCGATGGAGAGACGAGGTCGTCCCGCCGTCGATGACGATCGCGGCGGAGCCTCCGATCTCGATCGTGTCGCTCGAGAAGGGGAAGGCCCTCTTCGGGGCGAACTGCATGCTCTGTCATGGCGCCGAGGGAAAAGGAGACGGGCCGATGGCGCCGATCTTAAAAGATGTGTGGGGGCAACCGTTGAAGCCGGCGAATTTCACCCTGCCGGCCGGTCTGTCCGGAGGCGTGAAGCTCGGGCACGATGGCGAGCATCTGTATAAGACCGTGATAACGGGAATCGGGGGAACGCCCATGCCGGTGTTCTGGGAGCAGCTCAGTCCGGAGGAGATCTGGGATATCGTCCACTACGTCCAATCGCTCCGCGTGAAGGCGCACGAGGCGGAGTTGGTTGCGGCCGGCTTGAAGGAGACGGATTGGGAGCAGGCCCGATCGCGCATCTGGGCTGCGCTTTCGCCCGCTGCCAGGCGGGGGGAGCTGGACAAGGACGTCGTTCAGCGATAGCCTGACGAACGGCAGACGGCTCGGCCGGCGGCTGAGACCGCCAATGAAAGGCGGCAACCATGAGAGATCGAGACGTGAGACAAACGAACGAGTCGAGCTCCGGGCCATCGGGGCCGGAGCGGCAGGATAGTTCGGATTCTGGACAGCCCTATCTGTACCGGCATGCGGGGATCACAGAGCGTGGCGGGCATATTCCGTTTTGGCTGATCCTGGTCGTGGTGGGACTGCTTCTCTGGAGTATTTATTACGCCATTGAATATTGGAGCCCGGGCTGAGATCGATCGAGTCGGGCAGACCGTTGACATGATTGGCACCCAACAAACACGCTCACGGGCACATTAAGTCTGGCCATATTGAGGAGACCACCATGCCCACGCTGTTCATTGCCTTGCTGTTCGCCATTCTGATTGCCGTCTTCGCGCTGCAGAACACCGTGGCTGTCACCGTCCATTTTCTCGTCTGGGACTATGATACGTCGCTGGTGCTGATCATTCTTGGTTCCGCCATGTTGGGCGCGCTGCTGACGTTTCTGGCATCGCTCGGTCCCAGATTCACGCGTGCGAAACAAACCAGGCAGCTTGAGGAGACTGTCCGCTCGCAAGGCGAGCGAATCCGTGACTTGGAACGGATCGCCAGTGGACCACGCGAGACTTCCCCTCCGGCGCCGTGAAAGACATCATGCCGAATATGGTCCGCTCAGAGAGAGGCGATGGTTTGCCGGGCCGCTGGGCTCGTTCGTCCAGATTCGGCAAGCCGCTTCCGCAAATCGGGAGAGGTCTGTTGGTAGCTGCCCTGGCTGTGCTCAGTGTCGGCTGTGCGCTAACGCAAGAAGTCTCTCGGACACCGAGAAGCGCGATCGAACAGCTATTACTGACGCAGGCAGTGGAACGGTCGCTGGCCGACCTCACCGTGCCGCTGCCGGAAGGCACGACGGTCATGGTGGAGGTCAGCGGGCTGCAGACCGACCGGGCACATATGCATGTGAGTGAAGAGGACGCCAGCTTCGCGGTGATCGATTCCCCCTCGTGGGATTTGGCCTATGTGCGGGACGCCGCTTCCGCGCGGCTGGGAGAATTGGGGTATTTCGTCAAGAAAACGGAAGGCGACGCGCCGTATCTCGTCCGCGTCAAGGTGGAATCCATGGGCACGAATCAGGGGAAAACGTTTTTCGGCCTTCCGCCCATCCAAAGCGTCATCATTCCCTTCGCGCTCCCGCAGATCACGCTCTACCAGGAACAAGATCAACTGGCGCACGTGCGGGTGCATCTGGATGTCTACGAGAACCATTCGGGGCGGTTTGTACGTGCTACGCCGAAGTACACAGGCTCGGCGTATTACAACCAGTACGTCGTGTTCTTTTTCTTCTCGTTTCGTTCGACGGACCTGATCGATCCCCCTTAGCCGACATGCCCGCTGAGATATCTTGCACGGCGCAGAATCCTTGCCGGCACCCCCGCTACTTGGAGACACGACTGATTCCACTCATGACGGCACGATCTATTCACGGGACCTCATTGAGAATTCTCTTGCCCCGGTTTTCTGTCCTGGCGGCAGGATGGCTTGCCGTGACGGTTCTGTTTTCGCCCTGCTGGGCCGACGAGGTGCACTTGCGCAATGGCGACCGCCTGACCGGCACGATCGTCAGGATGGAGGAAGAGATCCTTATCTTAAGTACGGCGCACAGCGGCGAAGTCAAAATTCGATGGCCGGAAATTCAGAGTCTCTCGGCCGACAAACCGCTCACGATCCAGTTGCATGACAAGGTCGAAGAAACGGGCTGGACCGAGTGGCTCTACACCCACCATGCGACCGTCGAAGCCGGCCGAATCGGGGTCGATGGCCCGTTCGCTCTCGATGCCGTAAAGGCGATCAATCCCCCGCCGCCGATCCGCTACCATGGAACGCTGAACGTGGGAGGCAATCGCACCCAGGGGAACACCGAAACACAAGCCGTCAATGCCTCCACCCGATGGACGGTTCGTTCGGATCGGCATCGCATGCTGGCTGAAGGTAAGTACAACTACGGAGAGGTGGGAAGCCGGGTCACGGTGCGCAATTCCCTCGCCTCTCTTAAATACGACTTTTTCCTGAGCAAGAAGCTCTTCGCCAGCGCCGAAGGCCTGATGGAAAAGGACACCTTTCAAAACCTGTCGTTCCGAAGCACCATCGGCGCCGGACTCGGGTATCAGTTCATCGACACGCAGCGGGCGTCGATCTCGGTCGTGACAGGCCTGGCGCATGTGAGCGAGCACTATACGAATGCGCCTTCGATAAAAACCCCGTCGGCCCGCTGGTCCTTGCGCACCGAGTTTGTGCTGATTCCGGACCGGGTGAAACTGTTCCACAAGCACGAGGGGTTTCTCGACTTCGATCAACGGTCGGCGTTGCGCATCTTTGCCGACCAGGGGCTTCGCGTCACGCTGCTCGGCAATCTGTTTTTCAACGTGGAGTATAACATCCGTTACAACGGTGCTCCTGCGCCGGGAAGAAAGCGGACCGATGAGGCCGTCATCTTCGGGGTCGGATTTGAATTCAAGAGTTAGCGGGAGTCTTAGGGTGCAATCGACAGGAAGGACCGGCCTCGTTAAGCGCGAACGGATGCCCGTCAGCGGACCCGCAATCGCAGGGACTTGTCCCTGTCCGGCCATCACCTCAACGGGCGTTCGCGCCATGACCCCTGTTGTCATGGCATTGTGTGCGGCCATGCTGGGCGCAATTGTAATTGCAGCGGGCCCGGTCGAGGCGGACATCTACGGTCCTGAACTGTCCCAAATGGATCGTGACCGTCCGATCCTGTTCATGAATACAGACGGCCGGTGGTTGACGCGTTTCTCTCCGGAACCGGCGATGCCGCGACAGGGTTTCGGACGGGCGGACTTTCGTGTGTGGTCGTATCCGGCCAGCGAGGTCGAAACGATTGAACGGGTCTCGGGAGAAGAAAAGGGGCCCCGGATTCCGGAGCCGATGGTGTTCGACCTGGTACGGCCGTTGGGGGAAAAACGAGGCGCCGGTGAGATCAACGTTCTTGGCCTGGTCCCTCTGAGGCGAACGAGCAAGACGGTCGACCATGCGCCGGACCCGCTGGGCCTCGCGAGGCGCAGCTCCGATAGGCAGGGGATGGAATGGGCGCCTGAAATCGAGTATACGGTGGCCGATGGGATCTCGATCGAGTTTGAGGCGCCGATGGAGAATGCGTCGCTTGAAGCATACAAAGCGGCCGGACAACTCACGTTCGGCACCGGATTCGACCATCGATTCATTCACGGCGCCCAGGTCATTGCTCAGTACGACCGCGATCCCGGCCTGTGGACGACGTCCTGGCTGTATCTGGCCGGATACCGGTTCGACCAGACTTGGAGCCTGTTCGCCATGGTCGGGCCCCGCTTTGAACATGGAGGTCAGATCGGCGGACGCAATACGGAGATGTTGGCCAACGTGACGCTCTTTGCCGATGTATCGGACCGGCTGGTGGCCGGCATCGAAGTCAACCACGCGCAGGTCATAAACGGCCACACGACGTTTCTCGTGATGCCGCAGGCGCATTACGAACTCGGCAGGCATTGGATGATACAAGCCGGTGTCGGCGCGCGATTCACGCAGGATCTGGCAATTCCGCAGATCGGGTTCCGCATGATCAGGGAATTTTGACAACGCGGCATGTTGTTATATCTCTAACCTACTTGATGAAGGAGCCCATATGGATACAGGGACACTGCAGGAACTCACGCCCTGGCTGATTTCGATGGGAGCGACCATCGGCAAGGCCGGCGCCAAGATCGCATTGATCGTCGTCTTGGGGCTTGTCGCGATGCGGTTTCTCCGGCTGGGCATTCGACACCTGGAATCTCTGGTAGCCAGAACCGGTATGCCGGGGGACGTGGACTCCGACACCAGCCGGAAACGGGCTGCGACGCTGACGGGGATTCTCCGCACCATTGTGATCAGCCTCATCTGGGCCGTGATTATCGTCGAAGTGCTGGACCAGATCGGACTGGATATCCGACCGATCCTGGCGGGGGCCGGGATTCTCGGCCTGGCCGTGGGCTTTGGGGCGCAGAATCTCGTCCGGGATTTGATCAGCGGCTTCTTCATCATTCTGGAGGATCAAATCAGGCTGGGTGATGTGGCCGTCATCAACGGCACCGGCGGCCTGGTTGAATCGATCACGTTCCGCACGATCACGTTGCGCGACTTTTCAGGAGTGGTGCATGTCTTCCCGAACGGCACGATCACGACGCTCTCGAACATGACGAAGGAATGGTCGGCGTTCGTACTGAACATGGGCGTGGCTTACAAAGAGGATACGGATCGGGTCGCCGACGTCATGCGCCAGGTCGGCGAAGAGCTACGGGAAGACCCTGCCTTTCGCGATAAGTTCGTCGCCCCCATCGAAATCATCGGCGTAGACGATTTTTCCGATTCAGCCGTCGTCATTCGTATTCGGATCAAGACCAGGCCGTTGGAACAATGGAATGTGGGACGCGAATACCGCCGGCGACTGAAGAGGGCCTTTGACGGGCAGGGGATTGAGATTCCGTTCCCGCACCGTACCTGGTATATGGGGGGAGCCAGCGCCCCCTTCAAAGTCGAGGTCGTCGCCGGATCGAGTATAGCCAAATCGTAGCCGAGCGCCTCAGCTGGGCCCATCTGTCGCACAGGTGCCACGGGATGCGTTCCATGGAGAGAATTCGGATGATGCCGCTCAGGCGATGTCTCCGTATCGCCTGAGCGGCTGAAGGAACAGTTACCCCTGTCAAAGGCGAGCGTCGCTCACCAGAGAGGGTTCGCCAAAGGAGAGATGCCGTGCCGTTAATTCATACGCTGACTATTCTGATCTGCCTGGCTGCGTTGTTCAGCTACGTCAACCATCGGCTGTTGAAGCTGCCGATTACCATCGGGCTGATGGCGGTGGCGCTGGTCTTTTCGCTTGCGTTGCTCGTGCTGGGCAAGCTGGGGTTTGGCGTCGAAGCGGAAGCCCAACGGTTCATCGGCGCCATCGACTTCAACGAGGCGCTCATGCACGGCATGCTGGGGTTTCTGTTGTTCGCCGGGGCGCTCCACGTGAAGCTGGATGAATTGCTGGACCTGAAGTGGGTGATCGGTTCCATGGCGGTCGTCGGGACGATCCTCTCGAGTCTCATCACCGGCCTGCTGGGGTACTGGCTCTTCGATCTCGTCGGGCTGCCACTCCCCTTTCTCTATTGTCTGATGTTCGGTGCGCTCATTTCGCCGACCGATCCCATTGCCGTCATGGGCGTGTTGCGGCAGGCGCGTCTCCCGAAGGCCCTTGAAATGAAGATCGTCGGGGAGTCGCTCTTCAACGACGGCGTCGGCGTGGTGATCTTTCTGGTTGTGTTGAACCTTGTGCCGAAAGCCTCGTTTAGCCCGGCCGATGTGCTGGCGTTGTTCGCCGAGGAAGCCCTCGGTGGCGCAGCCCTCGGGCTGACGCTCGGCTATATCGCCTATCGCATGCTCCGATCGGTGGACAATTATCAAGTCGAGATTCTCATCACGCTCGCTCTCGTGATGGGGAGTTTCGCTCTTGCAGATCTGCTGCACACTTCCGGTCCGATCGCTGTCGTCGTGGCGGGGTTACTCATCGGCAATCAGGGTCGCCAGTGGGCCATGTCCGAGAAGACGCGGGAGCATCTCGACAACTTTTGGGAATTGCTGGATGAACTCTTGAATGCCGTGCTCTTCGTGCTGATCGGATTGGAAGTGCTGGTACTGAGCTTCCAGCAGCCCTATCTCATGGCCGGCCTGGTGGCGATCCCGATTGTGCTCGCGGCGCGCTGGCTCAGTGTCTTCGTGCAAGTGAAAGCTTTCAGTTTCGTTCGTGATTTCACGGACCGCACGATCACAATCTTGACCTGGGGCGGACTCCGTGGAGGCATCTCGGTGGCCTTGGCACTGTCGTTGCCGGTTGGTCCGATGCGCGACGCCGTGGTCACCATCACCTATGCCGTGGTGGTCTTCTCGATTCTCGTGCAAGGTCTGACAATCAACCGAGTGTTGGGAAGCGGCGTGAGCGCAAAGAGCGAGGTAGCGCATTCGTAACGCAACACGCTGAGGTTTTATGGCTCGGGATACGGGAGCGTATCTCCTGACCTTGGATACCTCATTCCCAGACTGTTGGGGACGTAATGGCTTGGGTCTTCTTTGTCCTGAGTGCGGTCGTGACCGTCGTTGCGGGAACATTTGGCCGTGGAATTCGAACCCAATATCGACACATGGAACGGCTAACGCTCATGAAGGCGGGCGTGGCGGCCTTTATCCTGACATCAGGCGATCTGCAAGGCGAAGAAATGGCGCAGATCTTCGCGAAGACACTCCCTCGCATCACCCGCTTTTTGAAGAGCCACGCGAAACCGTTCATCGCCAAGATTGCAAATGATGGCTCGGTCTCACTGCTTATTCAATAGGTCACAGCTCTCGTCTTGCGAGCGAGGCACAATTCCCCGTCGAACATGCGGGGAAAGAGTGACTGAAAGAGGTCGGCAAGACGGCGCATGGCAAGGGCAACCATACGTAGATCTTCGATAGCGGTGACTGGATTAGCCCCGCACTGCTTGATCACATTACCTCAGCTCACGGTTGGGTCTTCATTGCCGGGATTGTTGCGGCGAGAAACTTCTGGACTCGCGAGGTGTTTGTGAACCGCTCGCGGGCAGAGTCGCTTCTGAAGAACAGGTTGTGGGTGCGATGCGGTAGAGGGTATCGAGCAGATGTTTGGGGCATAGAACACCGGCTGTCTCCCGCCGCTCAGTAAAGGCTCTGCGCAGCCGCTCGTATGTGCGACGGTACGGTGTCAGTGTCAGGGCGTGGCGCCAAGCGCGGTGCTCGCGGACAATCGCGGAAATTTGCTTGCAGTTGCCAGGGATCGCGGCTTCATACGGGGCATCGGGGTGGGAGTGGCTTCGCGTGAGAAGCATCGTGATGTTTCCGCCATCACTCGACAAGGCATGGGAGGTCTCATCGAATCCGGTGATTGTGGCCAGCTTGCGCAGCGTCGCCACGTTAAAGTTGTACAGATGCGCTTCATGAAATGTGCTCTTCGGCGATTGGCACGTCGCTTCGACATTGGGGACCTCGACAATCAGTACGCCGTCCGGTTTCAGCCAGGAGTGGAGTCTCTTCAAGACGGCACGCGGATCCTCGAGATGCTCCAGCACATGCCAGATGGTGATGACATCGAAGGTGCCTGGCGGGAGCGCACTGTCCTGGACCAGGCCGATATGGGCCGTTATCCCATAGTGCGTGACGGCATATTCCGCATATCCTCGATTCGGCTCAATGCCGGTCACGCGATGGCCCAGCGATGCGAGCAGATAGGCGAACTCGCCTCCTCCGCTGCCCACATCGAGCACGGTTTTCTGGCTGGACAGGAGAGACCGAATCCTGGCCAGGCGTGACAACGCCACCTTGCCGCCACGCAGGACATGTTTCAGGCGGGGCGTGTAGGCGCTTTTGTAGACGACGCGATAGTGCTCCCGATAGAACTGGTCCGCATCGTGAGGGCGTGGATCGGACCACACGAGGCCACAGTCCGTACAGATCACGGTGCGCAGCGGCTTTCCGGTCCGGCTTTTCTCCGAAAGCAGGGCCACGTTATGGCTGTCGCAGAGATTACAGGGGATGGCGCAGGATATAGACATCGACAGTTCCTTTCAGCAAAGCCTCTCTTGCTATGATTGTTTCCGGGACTCCACGTCATCCTGGCAGCCGTAACACAATGGCGTCGTTGGGCGGACGAGCAGACGCGCATACGGAATGGGCTCCTGGCATCGCAGACAGAACCCATACCGCTGCCGGTCGAGCCGCTCGATGGCGGCCAGCACCTGCTGGAATTCGAGATCGAGACGGCGCTGTTGACCGGCCGCCATTTGTTGTTGCTGCATGGCATCCATGCGACTGAGTCGCCCGATAGGCAACTCGAGTCCCACCGGTTGGGCTTCCGTCTTTAGCATGAAGCGGCGCTGCTCCAATTCCAGGCGCTGACCTTCCAGGACGCGGCGTAATTCATCCCGTTGAGGGTCAGTCCATGCGTCAGATTCTGTCATGGGCCCCCCATTTCTTCCGTTTCGGTCTCCTCCCGCGTGACACTGATTTCAGGCAGCTACAGGGAAGTCAGGGCATGTCTGCCTGGACCTTCCTCTCTGTGCCGCGAGGGTCCGTCGTCCCTTCCGCTTCCTCGATCGCTAGGAGTGCCCGCGGGAGACAATCTTGAGCAATTGTGCAGGCTTGGCTGTGGTGTTCTCCCAGCGATGAAGCGTGTGAGCTGGAATCGTGATGGCATCGCCTCGATGGAGCACATGAGTCGTATCTCCGACCTGAAGCCGAACTGTACCGCTAAAGACGATCGCAAGCAGTTCCGTGTCGCGCATGTGCAAGCGCCCGCCGCTGCTGCCGCCCGGATGCAAGGTGATGAGGAGCGCCTCCAATTTGCTGTTGACGCTCGGATGGCTCAATGATTCAATCTGTGCCAGAGACCACTTGCTCTGAAGCATGGGACGGTGGGACGCCTTAATAGGGGCTGGCGCCGTGGGAGCGGCCGTGACAAATAATTGACCAATTGTCGTGCTCAGCCCGTTGGCAATGCGTTCCAACGAAGACAGCGATGGGGATGCCTGATTCAGCTCGACTTGCGAAATGAAACTGGCGGAAAATCCGCAGTTGCGGGCCAGCGTCCGTACGGAAAGGCGCTGATTGTCTCGAAGCCGGCGAATCGCCTCCCCGAGGGATTGCTCCACCTGTTCATTCTGCTTTTGCGCTTTTCGCCGGGACTTGCCAGGTGCCCGCCCCTGGCGTTCACCTTTTGCCATCAGGCGGACTCCTCTTTTTCCAGGGTTCGCTCCAATCTCTTGAACCGCCCGGTCATCGACGCTTAAGCACTCGATGATATACGGTTTCGAGTCGCGCGAGCATCCTGTCCAAGGAATAGTGGTCTTCAATGAGCCGCCGGCCGTTCGCCCCTAGCCGTGCTCGGAGCGCATCGTCCTGAAGCATGACCACGATCTGCTCCGCTAAGGACGCGGCATCTCGCGGCACCGCCAACAGGCCCGTCTCTCCATGTTTGACGACATCTGGAATCGAGCCAAATGAGGTAGACACCACCGGCAAGCCGACAGCTAAGGCCTGCATGAGCGCTTGCGGGATGGTGTCCGCCTCCACCGACGGCAGCACGAACACGTCGAGTGACCGCATGGCCTCGACCTGGTCCTCGCGATACCCCAACAACAATACCCGGTCCGTCAATCCCAACTCTGCAATCTGTGTCCGGAGATTGAGTTCCTCCGGTCCCTCGCCAATGATTACAAACGTCGCATTCTTGACCTTTGAGAGGACTTGGGCCGCCGCCTCGACAAAGTACCGATGTCCTTTGTATGCGCGAAGATAGGAAACGATTCCAATTAGGCGATGGTCGCCCGGTATGCCCAATTCCTTTTTCAGGTCTTGTGCGGGTCGGCCTGGCCGAAAATGAGCGGTGTCGATGCCGATGGGAAATCCGTCCACGCGATCAGGATCAAGTCCGTCCCGCTCGATCAAGGCCTGTCGATTGAGTGCTCCGCCGGTCACAATCACAAAGTCGAAGAGTGTTCGATAGAGCAGGCGCGTGAGCAGGTTTCTGTTCAGTGGCACGGAGATGTGGCGGCTGCGCACAATCTTGGGTCTGGGACGGACCAGACGCGCGGCCACTGCCACGAGCCAGCTATCGCGGGAGCTATTGACATGCACGATGTCCGGCCTGAACCGGCGAAGGATGCGATGGATGGCGACAAACGCGGCTCCGAAGTTCTCCCGGCGCATCGGGACGGTCAGAACGGAGATCTTCCGCTCTATAGCCATCTGGTAAATGGGTACGTCCGGCTGGACGACGAGCTCGAGGTCGTGCCCGCGGGACCGCAGGCCTTCCGCGTACAAGAGGACGGCTAATTCCTGCCCGCCGACGGAGCCGGCTGCTTCTGTCATCACAATCTTCATGCGGATGTCTGGCTTGTGCGTGTGTCCGAAAACATCGTCAATGCCGACCGTCCTCTCGGCGAGGCTCACCGTGGATGTATCCTCAATCACTCTTGGCATCGGCATGTGTGCAGTATTACTGGACACATGTCTAGTGTGGAAACATGATATGTGCCGTCTCTATTATGTTTCTCGAGAGGCTACGGCTGAGAGGGCATTGGTGTTGCCGGAATGGTTGATGTTGCGTCGAATGAAGTGCATTGCCTACATAGAGACCCTTCTGTTGTCTCCTCCCGTCCTAACAACCAAGCTGTAGTGGGAACGAGTGTTACGCAGCAGGGAAGGTTGTCTTGGCGGCTGGTCCAGACAATTGCTGTGACAAGTTGAGACGCTTGTGGCGCCCTGGTTCGAACTCCTGGGGCGCGTTGTTATAGGGCGTCAGGTTCGTCCATTGGCGTAGAAGTATTTCTTAGCCAGCTCGGTGGTGAGGATGTATCCGGCGAGGATGGCGGCGAGGAGAAAGAGGAATGACAGCGGCATGGGCGTCAAACCTAGCGGTGCGGCAATCGGGAGTATGGGGAGCAACAGTGTGGTCGCCGCCACCGCGAGCGTGGCAAGTGCGAGGGCGCGACCCGGTGTGCTGGAGAAAAACGGCCGTCTGGTTCGAATGACGAGCACGATGGCCGAGGCGGAAATGACGGATTCGATAAACCAGCCAGTCCGAAACTGTTCCGGTGAGGCACCGAGAATCCACAGCAGCGCGCCGAACGTCAGGTAGTCAAAGACCGAGCTGACGAGTCCGAATGTCAGCATGAATTTTCGGATGAAGGCGATATCCCAGCGTCGCGGCCGGTCGATCAGTTCAGGGTCGACGCTATCGGTGGCGATCGTCATTTCAGGAATATCGGTCAGTAGATTCGTGAGGAGGATTTGCTTCGGCAGCAGCGGGAGAAACGGAAGAAACAGCGAGGCGCCGGCCATGCTGAACATGTTGCCGAAGTTTGCGCTGGTGGCCATGAAGACGTATTTCAACGTGTTTGCAAAAGTGGTCCGCCCCTCACGGACGCCCGGGATGAGCACGGACAAGTTCTTTTCGAGGAGTACAATGTCCGCCGCGTCCTTCGCCACGTCCACGGCGCTGTCTACGGAGATGCCGACGTCCGCCGAATGGAGCGCCGGGGCGTCATTGATCCCGTCGCCGATATAGCCCACGACGTTGCCGGATCGCTTCAGCGCGAGGATGATGCGGTCCTTCTGATTGGGCTCTACTTCCGCAAAGACATCGATATCATTCACGCGCTTGCTCAGCGCTTCGTCGGTCATGAGGCGAAGATCCGGTCCGGTCAAGAGCCGCTGGTGGTCCATCCCGACTTGTTGACTGACGTGGGCGGCCACGAGATGGTGATCGCCCGTGATGATTTTGAGGGAGACCCCCAGCCGGCGGAGCGAGGCGATGGTTTGTGCCATATCGGGTTTCACCGGATCGGCGAAGACCATCAGGCCGAGAAACGTCATCTCCGTTTCCTGTTCCTTGCCGATGTGGGATGTCTCGCCCATGTCACGAATCGCCAGGCCCAGCGTTCGGAGACCCTGTCGGTTCATCTCCTCAAATTGCTGTCGGATCTGATCTATGCGAGTCTCCATGGTGGCCGTCGACCCATCCGGCAATTCCGCGCGGGTGCAGACCGCCAGCATCGGCTCTACGGCCCCTTTGGTAATCAGGAGGTGCGTGATAGGCGAGGCCACCAGAATTGAGAGGCGCTTGCGAAGGAAATCGTAGGGGACTTCGTCCAGTTTTGTGTATCCGGACAGGTCACGAATACACTGTGTCCGGATCGCTTCATCGAGCGGGTTGATAAAGCCGGTCTCAAACGTGGCGTTGAGGGCCCCGTGGAAGAGGACGCGTTCGCTGGCAGTACCGTCCAGATTCAAGGCTGCATGAAAGCGCATGGTGCCTTCGGTGAGCGTGCCGGTCTTGTCGGAGCAGAGCACGTTCATGGCGCCGAAGTTTTCAATCGAGTGGAGGCGTTTCACGATCACTTTCTGCTGGGCCATGCGTTTGGCCCCGTGGGAAAGGTTGACGCTGATGATCGCCGGGAGCAACTGCGGTGTGAGGCCCACGGCCAGCGCCATGGAAAAGAGGAATGAATCAAGGACGGGCCGTTGCAGATAGACGTTGATGGCGAAGATGGTGAAGACGAGTAGGAGGGTCACTTCGAGCAGCAAATAGCCGAAGCGCCGGACGCCCCGTTCAAACTCCGTTTCCGGCGGGCGGAGCATCACATGGCCGGCGATGCGGCCGAAATCTGTGTCCTTTCCGGTCTGCACGATGACGGCGGTCGCATGTCCGCTGACGACGTGGGTGCCCATGAAAAGGCTGTTGGTCCGCTGGCTGAGGGAGGCCGTGGCAGACACGACCGAGGCCGATTTCTCCGCGGGATAGGTTTCCCCTGTTAGGGTGGCTTCATCGACGAAGAGGTCTTTGGATTCCAGGACGATTCCGTCACCGGGAATGCTCGAGCCGGCCGACAGCGTGATGATGTCGCCTGGCACGACCTCATCGAGCGGAATGTCGAGCGCCTTCCCCTCCCGCAAGACCGTGACGGTCACGCGGACGAGGGCGAGGAGCGAGGCGACGGCTTTAGCGGCGCCGTGCTCCTGCCAGAATCCCAGGAAGGCGCTGACTAGGATAATCGTGAGAATGATGAGCGCGTCGGTACGATCGGCCAGAAACAGCGACATGGTAGCGGCAAACAAGAGAATGAGAATGATCGGACTGCGAAATTGCGCGAGCAGGACGTACAGGGGACGAATATCTTGGCGGGGCTTCAGTCTGGAAGACGCATACTGCATTTGGCGCTGCCGTGCTTCGTCGGGATGGAGCCCTTCCGGTCTGGTTTGCAGCCGGTCGAGCAGTTCATCAGTCTGAAGACTCCAGAACGCAGGGAGTTGCTCGTTCATGAAGTGGCCGTGGACCTACTCATAATGGAGTGCCTCGATGGGATTCAGTTTTGAGGCTTTGTTGGCCGGATAGAGGCCGAAAAAGATGCCGACGACGAGGGAAAAGAAAAACGCGGCGGCCACGGCCGGCATGGAAATAATCGTCGGCCAGCCGATCAGTTTTGTCAGGAGCAGGGAGATGCCGATGCCGGCCCCGACGCCGAGGATGCCACCGATGGTGGTCATGATGATGGCCTCGATCAGAAATTGCAGCAGGATATGAATTCGCTTCGCGCCGACGGCCATGCGCAGCCCGATTTCCCTGGTTCGTTCCGTGACTGAGACCAGGAGAATATTCATAATGCCGATGCCTCCCACGATGAGCGAGATCGATGCAATGCCCATCAGCATGAGCATCATGGTGCGACTGGTGCCCGCAATCGTCTTCGCAATGTCTTCCATCGTACGGATCGTGAAGTCGTCTTCCTCTGACGATTGCAGGTGATGTTTCGCCCGCAGCAGATCTTTGATGTCGTCGACTACGGCCGGGATATCGTGGCGGGTGTGCGTCGCGACGAGGATGATGCCGACCGTGCCGAGAAACTGCGTGCCGAGCACTTTACGTTCCGCGGTCGTGAAGGGAAGGACGACAAGATCGTCTTGATCCTGGCCCGTAATCGATTGCCCTTTGGGAGTGAGAATTCCGATGACCCGGAGCAGGACATTGCGGATACGGATCTCGCTGCCGATGACCTCTTCGCCGGACTCAAACAGGTTTTGAGCCGTGGTTTTTCCGAGGATGGCGACTTTCGAGGCTGCATCCAAGTCTGATTGGGTGAAAAAGTTGCCCTGCGCGATCGGCCAGCTGCGAATGTCAGGGAATTCCGGCGTCGTGCCGAGCACGATCGTGCTCCAATTCTTGTTTTCCCGAATGACTTGCAGCACGGAGCGCGTGGCGTACATCACCATCGTTACGCTCGTGACCTTCTTTTCGATATCCTGGGCATCGTCGACGGTAAGTGTGGAGATGGACCCCAAGCCCCCGCGTACGCCGCCGACAGTGGTGGCGCCGGGAATGATAATGAGGACATTGGTCCCCAGGCTGGAGATCTCCGCCTGGACCGATGCCGTGGCGCCTTGTCCAAGGCTGACCATGGCGACCACGGCGCCGATGCCGATAATGATGCCGAGCATGGTCAGACCCGCCCGCAGCGGATTCCGGCGCAGGATGCGCAGGGCGGAGAGCATGGTGAGCCAGAGAAAGGACATGGGCGGTTACCGCATCCTTGGAGTGGAGTCGAACCCCGGCGGCAGTTTCTTTTGTGCCTGTTCCTCGGGGGTGTCAATGCCGAGGATCACCCGGTCGCCTTCCTTCACTGGCCCTTCAATGATTTCTGTAAACAGGGAGTCCGCAATGCCGGTGGTGACGTCGGCCTGATGCGCTTTGCTCTCGAGATCAAACACCCAGACCCGCGACGCTTTCTTGTCCACCGGAATGTTAGGCATCCGGAACCGTAGCGCGCCGTTCGGCACGCGTAGCGGGGATTCTTTCTTCGCGGTGATGATGGTCACGTTGGCCGTCATGCCCGGCTTGAGCTTCAGGTCTTTATTGTCGACCGTGATGACGACATCGTAGGTCACCACGTTCTGCACGCTGATCGGCGCATTCCGCACTTGTGTGACGGTTCCATCGAAGAAGTGTTTCGGATAGGCATCCACGCGAAAGTTGGCGGTCTTTCCCTCAACCACGCCGCCGATATCAGACTCGCTGACATTGGCGTTCACCTGCATCTTCATCAGGTCCTGCGCGATGACAAAGAGGGTGGGTGTCTGGAAGCTGGCCGCAACAGTTTGACCGATGTCCACGGTGCGGGAGATCACGATGCCGTTGACCGGCGAGTAGATGGTGGTATAGCCGAGATCCAACTCGGCGGAGGCGAGCGTCGCTTGCGCCTGGTCCAGCTGCGCCTGCATCACCTGCACATTGGCTTCGGCGTCGCGATAGTTTGTTTCGGCCAGATCGAGGTCCGCCTGCGAGACGAAGGCCTGTTTCCGGAGAGTGGCCATCCGGCCGCGCTCTCGCTTTCGCTGGGCTCCCATGTTCGTGGCCTTGGCCAGGTTGCCGGCGGCGCTTTTCACGGCGGCACGGGCCTGGTTGACGCGTGATTGGAAGGGGAGTGGATCGATCTGAGCGAGAGGTTGGCCTTGTTTCACCACGGCGTTGAAATCTACAAAGAGCTTCGCGATTTTGCCGGACACCTGACTGCCGACCAGGACGGACACCACAGGATTGACCGTGCCGGTTGCGGTGACGAGGGAGGTGATAGGGCCCCGGTCGACGAGGGCTGTCTTATACTGAATCGGAGGGGGACCGCCATTGAACCAGTACCAGATGCCTGTGCCGATCAGGAGCAGTGAGGCCATGCCGCCGAGCAACCAGGGGCGCCCCGATCTGGTTCGCCTCTGCGGGAGGGGAATCACGGTGATGGGGCGCGGACGGTCGTGTTCCCGTGCCGGATCGGAGGGAGGCCAGGCCGCCGGACTGGGGACGATTTCGCTGACGGGGATAGGCTGGATCGGTTCATTCGGGTCGTCGGTCATGATGCACTCGCTTTCTGTACCAGGTCAGTCGGCGCACGATGATGCAGCCTGTTCGCGATGATCTTACGAGCTTCCTCCGCCAATAGCAGCATGAGAGCGCCCAGCGTGAGCGGCCCGAAGATCCAGGCCGGCACAGGGCCGGTGCCAAAGATGTCATTCCCGATCGGTGTATAGGTAATCACCGCAAGTAGTAACAGCTCGATGGCAATCCCCCAGAGGATGAGGGGGTTGCTGCCCCAGCTGCTCCTGGCGGCGCTGAGTCGATTAGACCGGCAGGCAAACACATTCGCCACCTGGGCGAAGACGATTCCGGCGAAGGTCACAGTCGTGGCCTCCTTATAGAGGGGTGAAGACCAATCCAGATGAGTGCCCCAGGTCCATCCCTGGCTCGTGAGGTAGAGAAAGAATCCACTCATCGCCACGATGGCTTCGATCAGACCGAGAAACAGGTAGGCGCGCAGGAGGAGCGGGAGATTCAGGAGCCGTTCGGATCTCGGGCGCGGGGGAATATCCATGACGTCGGCCACCGGGCGTTCGGTGCCGAGACCCAGTGCCGGAATCATGTCGGTGCCGAGATCGACCGCCAATACTTGCGGGATCGTGAGGGCCAGCGGGATACCGAAGAAGCCATAGCCCAGGAACGGCACAATTTCAGGGACGTTGCTGGCCAGGATATAGCTGGTGAATTTGCGAATGTTTTCATAGACCGCCCGGCCTTCTTCGATCGCACCGACGATCGTGGCGAAGTTGTCGTCGAGTAAAATGATATCCGCGGTTTCCTTGGCGACGTCTGTCCCGGCGATGCCCATGGCCACTCCGATGTCGGCTTTCTTAAGGGCCGGCGCATCGTTGACGCCATCGCCGGTGACGGCCACCACGTGACCCATATCTTTGAGCGTGGCGACGATGCGCATCTTATGGCGCGGCGCCATACGGGCAAACACCGGATCCGGCTCTCCCGATCGCGACGGGGTCAGTAGTTGGCGAAGCACGTCATCGCTCATGCCGTCGAGCTGTGTGCCTTCGATCACCGGGACAAAGCCGGTCGGTTGTTGCGGTGCCTGTTCCGGCGCCAGGCCGATCTTGCGGGCAATCGCCAGAGCGGTGAGGGGATGATCGCCCGTAATCATAACGACACGCACGCCGGCTTTGCGGCATTTGAGGATCGCCTCGGGGACCTCACGGTGCGGCGGATCCATCATGGCGACGAGTCCGAGAAACGTCAGATTCTCCTCGATGGTCTCCACTTCGATTTGTTCGGGCTGATGGGCGACTTCGCGCATCGCCACGGCGAGCACGCGGTATGCCTGTTCGGCGAACGTCCGGCTTTGATTCAGGATCCGCGCCCGTTCGTCCGGTGTCATGGAGATGGCCTCGCCATGAACCAATGCCGTTGTACAGAGCGTGAGCACGGCTTCCGGGGCGCCCTTGGTAAAAGCTACGAGACGGCCTTCCGACCAGTGCAGGGTGCTCATCCGTTTGCGATCGGCATCGAAGGCCAGTTCTCCCATGCGGCGCAACGGGGGACGGTGAGCCAGCCCATGTTGAATGGCAAATTCCAGGAGCGCGACTTCCGTCGGATCGCCCGTCACGACGAACCGTCCGTCCGATTGCCGGACCCGCTTGGCGTTGTGGCAATTGACGAGGGCGTCGAATAGGGGTTGCCACTGTTCGGCGTCCGCCGTCGTGATCAAGCGGCCTCTGGTGAAGAGGCATCCCTCGCGCGATTCGATCACGAGCCCGTCGGTGCAGAACCGATCCACCTTCATCCGATTTTCCGTCAGCGTGCCGGTCTTGTCGGTGCAGATGACAGTCGTGCAGCCGAGCGTTTCGACGGAGGATAGATGCTTGATCAGGGCGTTGCGCTTCGCCATCCGTTGGCTGCTCATGGCCAGGGCGAGGGTGACTGTCGGCAGGAGACCTTCGGGCACGTTCGCCACGATGATGCCGATGCCGAAAATCGCGCTGATCCAGAACCCGAGTCCGGTGCCCATTCCGATCACAAAGAAGGCCGCTCCCATGGCCAGAGAAATGGCAGCGACGATGCGGGTGACAGTAATAATTTCTTTTTGCAGCGGGCTGAGGCCGATGGCGACCGAGGTCGTGAGATTGGCGATCTTGCCGAATTCTGTGCGCATGCCGACCGCAAACACGACCGCGCGCCCATGGCCGGAGAGGATGGTGGTGCCGGCGAAGACGATGTTCGAGAGGTCGAGCCAATGGCCATCCTTAGTAGATTCGGCAATCCGTCGCTTCGGGTTCGATTCACCGGTCAGGGCGGCGTTGTCCACTCGCATGCCGGTGGCTTCGATCAAGCGCGCATCTGCCGGGATTCGTTCCCCTTCCTCCAGGATGAGGATGTCGCCCGGCACGATGTCACTGCGAGGACGTTCAAGCGGTTGTCCTCCTCGCATGACCCAGGCCTTCTCTGGCAGCAGGCGATGGAGTGCCTGCACGGCGCGCTCGGCTTTGTACTCTTGAAAGAAGGCGAACACAGCATTGATGACGATGACACCGAGGATGGCCCAGCCCAGGGTGGCCATGCCCTCGCCGGGTTTCATGAAGTCGGCGGCGAATGCGAGGCCGGCAGCGATCCAGAGCAATAGAGCGAGGAAGTGGGTGAAGTGGCGGGTGAGTCCTCGCAGGGTCTGGTACCGGTCGGGTTCCGTGAGCCGATTGGCGCCGAATTGGACAAGCCGTTGCCGGGCCTCTTCCAGCGAAAGACCGCCGGTGGCGGTCTCAAGCCGCTTCAGCACCTCGTCGATGGCGAGGGTTCCAATATCGTGGTACCGGAACTCAGGCACGTGTGCCTCGCACGAGGAGGACCGAACAAGGCGCGTGGCGCAGAAGGGTTTCGGATACGCTGCCGAGATGCAGTCGCTCGGTCTTGGTCAGTTCACGAGAGCCGAATACCAGGAGATCATCGTGTTCGGCCTCCACGTGTTTGACGATGGTGTCGATCACATGATTCATCCGCACGTGGGGCACCGCCGGGTATCCGTCCTTGATAAAGTCGTCCCGCAAACCATTGACGAGGCTGTTGGCGCGATCCATGACCGGTTGAGTCAGAGACGCCACTTGCGATTCGGAGAGATAGCGGGCGGCGAGGTCTGTCACCGGGCTTTCGGCGGAAGTCAGAATCGACACCGTCGCGGAGTCCGGGAGAATGCGGGTTCGAAGAAAGCGGGCTGCAGCCCGTGAGGGTTTCGAGTCATCCACTGCGAGCGTCACGTGGCTGAACCTAGTGAGGGGCTGTTTAACCACCAAGAGTGAACAGGGGGCGACGGCCGCCACTTGCCGCGAGGTGCTTCCCAGCAGAAAGGCTTTGATGTCGCTTAATCCTCGAGACCCCATCAGGATAAGATCCGCCTTTAATCGTTTGGCTTGTTTGGCGATCGTCTTGGCCATGGGACCGTGCGCGAGGATGGTCTGGAATTGTGTGCGAGGGCCGGTGCCTGCTTGGCTGAGGGCGACCCGTGCTGACCGTTCCGCTTCACGCAAGAGAAGTTTTCCGGCTTTGTCTAAGGCAGCGAGGGCGCGGTTCGCGGCGACCGGATTCTTTCGTTTGTTTGCTTGGAGCGACGAAGGATCGACAACATGCAAGAGCACGACATGCTCAGGTTCCCGTCCGGCGAGCGCTTGGAGTGCCTGGACTCCCCACTGAGCATACTCTGACCCATCGACCGCACATATAATGCGCATGCGAGACTCCTTCTTCTAAAAAACTTCAGCGACCGCGAACATGTCAGGTATCTAATCTGCATTGGATATGCCCGTGGAGTCCGGCGATGACGATGGCGAATTTGCATCGTTTCCTGGGCTTGAAGGCCATGGACGTTTCGATTGGGCAGGCGACTGCGGCTTTTTGCAGCAGAGTCGAAATGGTTACTGTGGTGATTGGCCTCAGTCTTCCCGGGAGGAGGACGAGTTGAATGGAGAATGCGCGTTCCTGTGTGGAAATCCTGAGTCCGAACGATGGCGCGTTATGGCATTGTCATTGCGTGAGTGAAGGAGTGAGCCAAAAGGAGGACATATGAAACGAAGTCTTGTGTGGATGATCGGGTTTTCAGCAGTCTTCAGCGGGGGAGTGGGGCTGGCCGATGGCGGCGCGGTGGCACGGATCGGGGCTTCAAGTGAGTTTGTCGAGTTGAGTCATCAGATTGAAGGCAGAACGACGGTCGACTTGCTGCCTCTTCACCGGGTCGGCGACGTTCGGTACTTCAGTGCCGGTATTGGCCTTGAAGAGCGGGCGGCCCAGTACCCGCCATTTTCGTTGAAGCTCGTTTTTACGGCAGGAGGGAAACCGTTCCTCTCCGGGGTCTCCGTGACGATCCAACCGGTCAAAGGGGGAGCCGCCGTAACGATCCCTCAAGAACAGGTGGAGGGGCCTTGGCTCTTCGTTGATTTGGCGCCGGGTAGCTATAACGTCACGGCGATCCATCGTGACCGGAAGCAGGAACTAAAGGGGATTACAGTTGTAGCGGGGAAACAGAAAACGATGCATCTCCGATGGTCGGAGGATCGCGGTCTTGCCGGAGCGTTGCCGGCCGAATAAATGACCCCGTCGGTTGGTAATGTCTGTGCAATATAACCAAAGAAGGAGCGTGATGTCATGCCGAAGACGATGAACAAGAAGCCGGCAAAGAAGCCGGCAAGACTTCCGAAAGTACCGGACTTTGCTTCAATGCTGGTGAAGCCGGTGATGGAAAAGCGGGTACAGTCCGCCCGCGTGAAGACGAAGGGTGATGTGATCGCGTCCCTCATGATCGAAGGGTTTGGCGCGGTCCCGGTGGTGGATGGTGCGAGAAAGCTGATTGGAATCGTAAGTGAGCATGACCTGCTTGCCGCGATGGACGATGGGCATGCACTGGGGGAGCTGACGGCGGCTGATGTCATGACGGGCAATCCCTATTCAGTCCGGCCAGAAACGACGCTGGGAACCCTGGTGCATGTCCTGCGGGCCAGCGATCTTGTCCGCGTGCCGGTCGTGGATGCGAAGGACCGGCTCATCGGCATCATTGCCCGGCGCGATATCTTGCGAACCTATTTGGGGTCGAAGTCAACCCGCAAAAAGTGAGGGAGCTGCGATGCGACAAACAGAATTTTTCATGAAAGCCTGCGATCCGAAGACCTTGACCGTCGGTCAGTTGATGCAGGACGCGGTCACGCGTTGCACGTCGCGGACGGACGCCCTGACCTTGACCCACATGATGACCCATCGGAGTTTCGGGAGTCTGCCCGTGGTGGAGGAGGATGGGACGCTGGTGGGCGTGGTGAGTGAATACGATCTCTTGCAGGTGATGATCGAAGGGCGGGATCTGCGCAAGGTTCTGGCGACCGAGATCATGTCGGCCTATCCGGTGACGGTGACGGAAGACCAGACTCTCGTGCAAGTGGCCGATCTGTTCCAAGACCGGTATCTCACGCGAGTGCCCGTCGTGCGGAACGGCAAACTGGTCGGCATTCTGGCGCGACGGGATCTGCTGTTCGGGTATACGCAGGCGTCCCAGTATTGGTCTTAGTCGGCTGCTGAAACCGACCGGCAGCGGCGTTGCCGGGCAGTCAGTGTGAGCGCAGTTAGACCGTGCAGGTTAAGGAGTACTCTATGACGATCGATCACAATCACCGTCTCCGGGCCGAGTTGGATCAGCATGAGCTGGCGGCGCTTCAGCGTTTCATGGTGGCGATTCAGGAGGAGCCGTATGAATCTAAACCCCGTGTCGATGTCACGGAGGTGTTTCGCGGATCGGAAGGGCAGATCTTCGTGCCGGTGACTGTTTCCGGAGAGAGCCCTGACCCGCATCTCGCGATGCTGATGGGGCACAAGGCGGAACAGTTCTATAAACAGAGCGGATGCCGGTTTGTTCTCCTGCAGCGAATCGAGAGCGATCCTTCGCGGCAAACCTATGTGTGGGATGGGGCGGCGTGGAAGACGGTGCCGTAGCACAGCCAGAGAAGCGTATCCCGGCGATGTCACTGTTTCACATCTTCTGTAAACGACGAGCAAGAGATTGCAATGGGGATGTGAGTTTCATTCACTTCGCGGTGCTGCTGATTGCCCTGTTTCCTTCCATCGCCTTTTCGGAGCCGTCCAAGAAACATCCCAGCCCCTGTCAGATCGCCTATCCCAGCGATGCGACTATCGAGTGGAACTGTTGGACTATGCGGCCCGGTGAATCGCTTGAAAAGCTGTTCGGGGAGCGCTGGGTCGAAGTCGCACGGTTCAACCGGATTGATCGGCGTCATGCGCGTTCCGGCGCCTCGCTCAAAGTCCCGAAGCGGCTTGACGATTTGGACTCCTTCTCGCCGCTCCCGCTGTTGTATCCGCCCGCCGAGCAGGAGGATCGGTTCATCCTCATCGATCTTTCGGAGCAATTTCTCGGGGCCTATGAATACGGCGCCTTACGGTTTGCGCTCCCGATTGCTTCCGGGAACGGAGGCAACGAAACACCGCTCGGCGATTTCCGGATCACCGCAGCCCATCGCGTGCATCGGTCCTGTCTCTATACGGTCGAAGGAACGGACCGGCCCTATCCCATGAACTATGCGTTGCGTTTCTTTGTGAATCGGGCAGGCGTGTCCTATTGGATTCACGGGCGGGATTTGCCGGGCTATCCGGCTTCACATGGCTGTATCGGGCTCTATGATGAACCGATGCAGAAGGAACAGTACGGAATTCCGAAAGACCCGGAGTTGAACGATGCGAAGCGACTCTTCGAGTGGGTGTTAGGAGGCGAAGTGCAAGACGACGCGGTGATTCTGCTCGCCCAAGGTCCCAGGCTTCAGATCATCGGCGAGGCGCCGAAGCGTGAGCGGCGATGACGACCGAGGCCGGTCTGTTCCTTGGTTAGTGCGCCCGGCGATCGACCGATTCGGTCATAGCTTTCAGCGAATCAGAGACCCGTACTTCGTAGGAAGCGGCGGGTTCGAGCGCCTGCAGCGAAAGCGGGAGCTGGGCTAGTTGGTCAGCGGCATGGGCGCGGCTGTCAGTGAGAGAGGGAAGCGGCGCGATGAGCTGGCCGTCGCGCATGACCGGTTGGAGGAGGCCTTGTCCTTCCTGTCGATCCGTACTCGTCGTCAGCAGATCGTAGGCCCATTGCCCGTCGGCGGTGCGTTCGCGATAGACCTGTTTGCGTCCCGGCCAGGTGGCTTTGCCTTCGGACCGTTTGCGGCAAGGCCGGCCGGCGTATTCCTGAAGTTTGTAAGCGCAGTCCAGTGAAGGCGCATCCGTCGAGGTCGTCATCGCCGTGCCGACGGCGAAACTGTCGATCGGTGCGCGGCTGTGAATCAACGCTCGCAACCGGTATTCATCCAGATTGCCGCTGACGAGGATCGTTGCATGCGGTAAGCCTCCCTCGTCGAGAATCTTTCTGACGTTCCTGGCATGCTCGGCAAGATCGCCGCTATCTAGCCGAATACCTTTCACGGAGATGGCTTTGGCGAGTAGCGAGGGCGCGAGCGCCACGACCTTGTGCGCAGCGGCTTCGGTGTCGTAGGTGTCGATCAGCAGTACGACATTCTCCGGCTGGGCCTGCGCGAAGTGGGTGAAGGACTCGGATTCGTCCTCGTGGGCTTGGACGAACGAATGGGCCATCGTGCCGAAAATCGGGATGCCGAAGGCTCTGCCGGCCAGCACGGTCGCAGTACCGGCGAATCCGGCAAGATAGCTGGCGCGCGCGGCATAGAGACCGGCTTCGGCCCCGTGTGCGCGGCGAAGTCCAAAGTCGATGAGCGGCTTGCCTTCGGCGATCAAGACGGATCGCGCGGCCTTCGAGGCGATCATGGTCTGGAAGTTCAGTAGATTCATGATGCGCGTTTCGACCAGTTGGGCCTGCGGCATGGGGGCGACGATGCGTAAGATCGGCTCGTTGGGGAAAAAGATGGTGCCTTCCGCCATTGCTTCGACCGATCCCGAAAAGCGGAGTCCTTCCAAATAGCGCAGGAGCGTCGGCGAGAATCGGCCGGTCTGTGCGAGCCAGGCGATGTCGTCGGAGGTGAAGCGTAGGCGAGAAAGATAGTCCACGGCCTGCGGGAGTCCGGCAGCCATGAGGAAATTGCGATGGGGCGGCAGGCGGCGGACAAAAAATTCGAAGACGGCCGGTTCCTCCATGCCCTGCTCCAGATAGGCTTGGGCCATCGTCAACTGGTACAGGTCCGTCAGGAGTGCGTGGTCGGATGGATTCATTGTGTGAGCTGTTCCAACCGGATGGGGACAGCGCCGCTGCGGATCATTTCGTCGATCGCCCGCTGACCGTCGCCCGGTTGACGATTGACGGCGGCGATGCCGTCGAGCAGGAGGCAGGTCTCGTAGCCGAGTCTGCGCGCGTCTCTGACGCTGTAGAGCACGCAATAGTCGGTGGCCAGGCCGCCGATGAAAATACGCCGTACATGATCGCGCTGCAGCAGTTCATGCAGGGGTGTGTCTTCGAAGACCGAGTAGACGTCTTTGTCCGGTTTGGTGGCTTTGTAAATCGTCTCGACGGTCGATGGGATTGGGAACTGCGTGGGTGTCAGCGAGCCGGGCGTATCTGCCACGCAGTGCACGGGCCAGGGGCCGCCTTGTTCTCTGAACGAACAATGGCGCGGCGGGTGCCAATCGCGCGAGAAAATGATTGGGAGACGGCGTGTCACGAAACGGTCGCAATAGTGGCGCAGAACCGGCAGAAGCCCGTCGCCTCCGGCAATTCCGAGTGCGCCGCCGGGAAGAAAATCATTCTGCAGGTCCACGACCAGCAGCGCATCGCCCGGCGCGAGGACGACATGGTTAGACGATGGAGTTGCCGGATGGGTCGAGAGCAGCGTCATGGGTATTCCCGCTAAGCAGGCGGTCAGGCCAGTGGAGTCTCGGTTCGCTCACGGTTCCATGATGATCCGTCCGCCGGGATGTTCTTCGCCCTCACCCCACTCCGCGACGGCCTGCGCCATTTCGGCGAGGCGTTGAGCGGCACGGCCAAACACCGTGTCGGGAGGATATTCCCCGTCGATACCGCGTTCTCCGGCCGTCACGCCGGTGAGCAATTCAATGGCTTCTTCCAGCGTGTTCACCGCGTAGACGGTGAACTGTCCCGATTCCACCGCTTCGACCACATCGCGACGAAGGGCGAGATGGTTCGTATTACGCGCCGGAATGATCACGCCCTGTTTGCCGGTCAGTCCACGCCGTGAACAGGATTCAAGAAACCCTTCGATTTTCTCGTTGACGCCGCCGATAGGCTGGACTTCGCCCAATTGGTTGACGGATCCGGTGACGGCAAGATATTGCCGGATCGGCAGATCGGCTAGGCTGGACAAAATTGCGGTCAACTCGGCGACAGCGGCGCTGTCTCCTTCAATCTCGGAGTAGGTTTGTTCGAAGGTCAAGGACGCGCTCATGGCGAAGGGATGTAGCCCGGCAAACTTTCCTGCCAGGTAACCGGCGATGGTCATGACCCCTTTGCTATGGATATTGCCGGCCAACTCCGCTTCTCGCTGCACGTCGATGACGCCTTTGGTGCCGACATACGTGCGCGCCGTGATGCGGGTGGGGCGGCCGAACGCGTAGTCGCCGAGTTCATGGACGGAGAGACCATTCACCTGGCCGACGCTCTCGCCGTCGAGATCGACCATCAGGGTACCTTCTTTGATTTCGTCCTGGATCCAATGTTCGGCCAGATTCGACCGGTGGCGCTTGTGCGCGATGGCCGCGTCCACATCTCCGCGCGTCACAAACGAATGACCTTCTTTCCTGGCCCAGTAGCCGGCCTCGCGGATGAGGTCGCTCACGAGGCTGAATCGCAGTGACAGGCGGTCGTGCCGATCGGCAAAGCGGAAGCCTTGCCGAATCACTTCGGCGACCGCATCGGCGCCAAAGTGCGGCAGCCCTTCTTCGCGGCAGAGTTTTGCGATGAAGCGGGCGTACTGGCGATCCTGCCGTTCGCTTCGGACCACTTCCGTATCGAAGTCCGCCTTCACTTTAAAGAGCTTGGCAAAGTCCTCTTCGTAGGCTTGGAGCAGGTAGTAGATCATGGGCGGCCCGACCATGATGATTTTCACCGTGACGGGGATGGCTTGCGGCCGGAGGCCGGCGGTGGAGAAACCATAGAATTCGCCGGGGTCTTCGATTTTCACTTCAGCCGTTTTGATGACTCGCTTCAGCGCGTCCCAGGAAAATGGTTGATGCAACATGTCCAGCGCATTCACGATCAGGTAGCCGCCGTTGGCTTGGAGGACGGCGCCGGCACGGATTTCAGTGAAGTCCGTGTACATGACGCCCATATGTGCGCGGCGTTCGATTTTGCCGATCAGGTTGGTGTAAGTCGGGTGCGATTCGTCGATGACGGGCGCGCCGCCGGTCGAGTCATGCTCGACGATGAGATTCACGAGATAGCGGGTCATGTCAGGCCGACGGAGTTCCAGGCCAGGAATGGGTAATGCCGGTCCTTCATGGGGAAGAAATTCTTTGTAATGGTGGATGACGTTGTCTTTCACACGCTCGAGATAGGCGGAGACGGCCGGTAGATCTTGGTAGGACCGCAGTAACGCCTCATACCGGCCTTCGAGCACGTTGGTCACCACCTGGTGATCGAGGTGGCGGAGCTGGTGCTCCATTTCTTTATCGAGGCCGTGGAGACGCACATGAAAGTCACGGATCTCGCCTTCGAGGGCGAGCCGGCGTTCGGTGAGGTCCCGTTGTTCTGGTTCGGTCATGGCCTCCATGGCTTCGTCGGTCATGGGATGTCCGTCTTTGAGCGGCACGAGTCCGAATCCCGCCGGCGTTTCGTCGAACCCGAACCCGCGGGCGAGACTCAACTTGGTGAGCTCTTGGAACAGCGTTTTCTTCTTGGCTTCAGTTTCGTCATGCAGCTTGGCTTTGCCGTCGAGGTACTTCTTGCTTTCGAACGCGGCAGGGATGTCGCGCCGCAAGCTCTCGATGAACGTGGCCATGTCCCGTTTGAAGGCACCGCCTTGCCCGGCGGGAAAGGAAAGACCGACCGGCCGTGAGGGGTCCTGAAAATTGTTGACGTAGCACCAGTCGGAAGGAGCCTGGGCTGTCCGGGCCAGCCGTGTCACCATCTGACGGACCAGGGTGGCTTTCCCTGTGCCGACCGGGCCGGAGACGTACAGGTTGAACCCCGGGCTCTTCATCGAGAGACCGAACTCCAGCGCTTCGACCGCCCGCTCCTGGCCGATAATATCGGTGAGCGGTTCGAGTTCGCTCGTGTCTTCGAACCCTAACTGTGCGGGATCGACTGTGGGCGACAACATCGAAACGGGAACTCTAAATTTGTCCGTGCTCATCTACACTACTTTCGTTGCGACCACCGGAGGTGGCTGTACGGTTGTGGCCTGGGGGCCTTTCTTGCCTTGCTCCACCCCGAACACCACGTCTGTTCCGTCTTCGAGCTGCTCAAACGTGAGGCTGTGAAGTGCATTCGCATGAAAATACACTTCCCCCCCGCCCTCCTGGAGGATGAACCCATAGCCTTCCTTCGGGAAGAGCTTGCAGATCACTCCACGATTGGGTGGAACAGGTGGAAGGCGCACGTCGGTCTCTGCGCGCTTCTCACGAAACTTCCGCAGTTCAATCGTCACAGCTTCAAAGGCGCTCCGGATGGCTTCTTCGAACGTCTTATCTTCCTTGCGAGCGGTCAAGGTATGGCGGTCTGGGATTGTGACAACCACGAGCGCCTCCGCGACGTGGTCTTGTTTCTTGTGATGGCGGTTCTTTGTCAGAGTCACGCGGCCATGGGTGAGGTCGTCATGCCCCCGACGGAGATCCTCCATGCGGGCTTCGATTTCGGTCTTCCAGCGTGGCGTCATCTCGACATTTCGGCTTTGGATTTCTAAGTCCATCTGGTGCCCTCCTTTTCTTCAGTTTTAACTATCAGCAAGGCGGATGCCGCTTGCGTCAAATCCACCGGTTGGAGAATGGCCTCAGAAAGAGGCCATCGTTTACGCAGTTTTGCGAATGGCCATGCTTTCCACGTGGTAAATGACAGGGCAGACTGGCGCATTTCTCCTCAGTGGTCGCAATGTGGGTGAAGCGCAATGCGTCACTTGCAGCACCGTGAGAGGAGGCAGGAGATGGCGCAAGCGGAAATGTATCATTGGGATCGCTGTTACAGGCGGTCGTTCAGATGGCTGTTCGATTGGAATGTGACTTGCGTGTTATTTCTGTATGCCGACGCTGAGAAAACAGGCTCTCGAAGAGTATCTCCAGTCGCGTTTTGGGCCTGACGCTACGTTGCTGTCGTTCGGCGTGATCGGAAAGGCAAGTTCAGAAGGGGCGCATAAGCAATACGGCTATGGGACACCGGTCAAGCTGACGTTCCGTGTCGGCAACGATGTACGGTCGGCTGTGTTGGAAACCATGAAGCCCGGTCCCTTCGGGCACGAGCACATGGCTGATCGGGCGCAGGCGATGTTGTGGGACTACGAGTCCTATGGACGGCTCCCGCGCCATGTAAAGGCGCTCGACGTCGGCATCTTTACAGGCACACAGAAAATGTTGTCTGTTGCAGAGGGGCGGGAATACTTTGTCCTGAATCAATGGACCGAGGGAGTAAGTTATCACGAAGATCTGGAACGGCTCGCCAAGGGGCGATCGCTCCGTCCGCTCGATCGCAAGCGGACCGTCGCCCTTGCGCGTTATCTGGCGCAGATCCACGCGCATAAGAAACGGGATGCCGATTTATACCGCCGCCGTTTGCGGGAGTTAATCGGTCACGGCGAATGCATCATGGGGCTGACCGACAGTTACCCCGAGCGGTTCGGGTTTATCACGGAAGCCTTGTTGCGCGGAATTGAGGATGCCGCCAACCGTTGGCGGTGGCGTCTGCGCGGACAGACCAAACGATTGTCGCAAGTGCACGGGGATTTTCACCCTTGGAATGTGTTGTTCAAGAAGGGTGTCGATTTCGCAGTGCTCGATCGCTCACGCGGGGAGTGGGGTGAACCGGCGGACGACGTGACATCCATGACGATCAACTATTTCTTCTATTCACTCTGCCGGTGGGGACGGCTGAAGGGGCCGTACGAAGTGCTTTTCCGCCTGTTTTGGGAGGAGTATATCGAGGCAAGCGGCGATGAGGATGTGTTGGCAACAGCGGCGCCGTTCTTTGCGTTTCGCGGCTTGGTACTGGCGAGTCCTGTCTGGTATCCCACGTTGCCGATCGGTGTGCGTCGAACCATCTTTCGATTTATAGATCAGGTCCTCGCTGCACCGCGCTTCGATCCGTCACGGGTGAATGAGTATTGCGGGTGAGTTATGAGTTGTCAGCCATTAGGAGTCGTTGGATTCAAACGATGCTGAAAGCTGAGGGCAGATTGCTGATAGCTGTGTTCTGCTTATGAGTCGGACCCAAGGTTTCGCCATCTGGATTACGGGCCTGCCGGCTTCCGGCAAGAGCACGATCGTAAGGGCGCTCACGCCGCAGCTTGAAGCGGAAGGCCTGACAGTGGAAGTATTGGAGTCAGATGAGGTCAGACGTGTGCTCACGCCGGAGGCAACCTACTCGCAGGCCGAGCGGGACCTCTTCTACCGCGCTTTAGCGCTGATGGGGGCGAAGCTGGTGGCGCAGGGCGTGACCGTGATCTTTGACGCCACAGCCACCCGGCGTGAGTATCGCGACTTTGCCAGGAGGCTGATTCCCCGATTCATCGAAGTGGCGGTGGAATGTCCGCTGGAAATCTGCACGCAGCGTGACTACAAAGGGACGTATCAACGAGGGCAGCGAGGTGAGTCCAGCACTGTGCCGGGGTTGCAGTCCCCATATGAACCGCCGGTCAGCCCAGATCTGACCATCGATACGACGGAAGTCCCGGCGAGCGCAGCGGCGGAGAATGTACTCGCGCTTGTGAAGAAACGATTTCTTCAGTAAATAGCAGCTTCTTTTTATTCTTTTGCTTTTCCCTCTCGATGAAAGTGCCGCAGAAACCACTTGCATGCGTGCTCGGCTACCTGTTCCAGCGTGCCTGGTTCTTCAAATAGATGTGTGGCTCCGGGGACGACGGTCAGTTTCTTCTCACAGATGAGCATTTCGTAGGCTGATTGGTTCATCTCAATCACCGGTTCATCCCACCCACCGACAATCAGCAGAGTTGGCGCGGTCACCGAGGGCAGATAGGCTTCTGCCAAGTCGGGCCGTCCGCCTCGCGACACGATGGCCTGGATGTTTTGTGGGTCTCTGGCAGCGGCTTGCAACGCCGCGCCGGCTCCGGTGCTGGCGCCGAAATAGCCGATGCCAAGCTTCTTTGTGTGCGGGTCTTTATCCAGCCAGGCTTTGGCCAGCAACAGCCGATCGGCCAGCAGATCGATATCAAACACTTTCCGTCGGTCCTCGGCTTCGTCCGGCGTGAGCAGGTCAAGCAATAGTGTCGCGAGGCCGTTCTGCTGCAGATGGCGGGCGACGAAGTTGTTACGCGGGCTCAATCGTCCGCTGCCGCTGCCGTGAGCAAAGAGGATGACGCCGCTTGGATCAGGTGGGAGGCCTAGGATGCCCTCAAGCGCCAGTTTTCCGTAAATGATCTGGACATTGTGCTCGTGGCTAGTCATCATCGCTTGGTCCGATCGTTCATATTTGAACTATGTTAGCAAGTAGCTAATAAATAAGAGTAAAGAAATGAACGTGTTGGTCTTTGCTGTGGATATTTTCTCTAGAAGCGTACTTGCACGAAGACGGTTTTGACTAAGATTCCTGATAAATCGATGTCAGGGGCTATGCTCAGCGTATAAATGCGACAAGCTGTACAATAATGTACGTATAAGTAGTCTCCACAGAGACAATTTTAGGCAATTTATATTCTAAGTCATTGATAATTAGAAAACTGTAATGCTGGATCGCAACTTGCTCAATCCCCCAGGCATACGTCAACTTTCACCTGGGGAGGAAATAATCATGGGTTGTCCGAAATGCAAAGGCTTGATGATGTTGGAGCGCTTCTCGGATTTCTTTCTAGTGTTTTATGCTTGGAAGTGCGTCAATTGCGGAGCGATCATTGATCGGACGATCTCCAACAACCGCAAGAACAGTCTGGCTGCCAAAGCCGCGAAAGAAGTTGAAACCGCCGCTGCCTAACCGGTTGTCCGTTAGGCATTGGAACTCCGGCACGGTGCGTTCGGCATCGTCGAAATTGTGGGACTGTGCCGGCTGGAGTTCTTAGGTGGAGGCCCAGCCACAACCATTCATGGCCTGATTACAGCAGGTTGCCTGTCACGTCGATTCCTTCCGTCGCTCGCGGTTTTGCCCACCCTAAATCATCCCGCTGCCTCATAACTCCCTCATGCTTCGCCGCCGCCGGCATGCCAGCTATCGACCTCCGGCTTTCTTCTTTGTCACTGCGCAAGGCGCCGGTCGGCTGAGCTCCGCCGGCAACAGAGTCTGGTTATCAACACAGGCGGTATCCAGCTGTGCTTGGGTCAGTCCGGCCGATGAGGCCAGATTGGCTCCGTAGAAGTTCGCCTGACGGATGTCGGCCGCATCAAGGCGTGCGCCGCTGAGATCTGCCCCATTGAATGAGGCTCTCTGCAGCTTGGCTTCCTGCAGATTGGCGTGGGTCAAATTCGCATGGCTGAAATTGGCATCACTCAAATCGGCGGCGACGAGATTGGCTGAGTCGAGTGTGGCTTCATTGAATTGTGCCCGAGGCAGGGATGCTTTGGGGGCATAGATCTCGTGCAGGGCGGCTTTGGTAAAGACGGCGTCGGCGCCGCGTGTGCCGATCATGACGGCATGATGCAGGTTAGCGTCGCGAAAGTCGGCCTTTTCAATGACAGCCTTGTAGAGAATCACCATGCGCATTTTTGCTGATTGGAGTGAGGCCTTGATGAGGCGTGCGCCTTCCAGATTGGCGCCTTCAAGATCGGCTTGTGCGAGGCGGGTACCCTCCAGATTCGCATGACGGAGATCCGCTCCGCGGAGGATGGCATCGCGAAGATCGGCGTGTCTAAGGTCGGTATCATCCAGATAGGCGCTTTCTAGATCCGCTTCCATCATACGGGCGTCATTCAACCGAGCTCCGTCGAGCAGCGCCCCCTGCAGATTGGTCTGAAGCAGTAGGGCCTTCGACAAGTCGGTCCGGCGAAGATCCGCACCCATCAAATCGGCTCCGGTTAGGACTGCCTTCTGAAGATTGGCTCCGTAGAGGTAGCTGTCGACCAGCGTCGCGTTCGTAAAGTCAGCCGACGATAAATCGGCTCCCTCGAAATGGGCTCGCTCGAAGATGGCATCGTGCAGCTGGGCGCCGGATAACGCGGCGTTGTACAGCGCCGCTTCATCGCCGATCGCACGGAGGAGGTTGGCATGTGTCAGTTTGGCATGACGCAAGTCCGCACCGACTAAATTGCTGTCTTCGAGATTGGCTTTGGTGAGGTCGGCGCCTGCAAGGCTGGCTTGCGTCAGGATGCTTTGTCTGAGATTGGCCTGCCTGAGGTTGACGCCTTCCATCCGGGCACGTTCGAGATTGGCCCCTTCGAGGGAGGCCTGCCGTAAGTCGGCTCCACAGAAATCCGCCCGTTTATGCCCGGGGCTGTCTCGCTGTTCGAGCCATTCCTGGTGTGCGTGGAGTGTGCTGCGGATGGCGGCTGGAGACAAGGTGCCTTTCTTGTGTGGTTGCTCGCATCGCTGGACATGGTTTGGTGGCGGCGTTGTGCTTGCTGCCAAGATGGGAGTTGTGGCAATGGTGGATACAATCAACAGGAATAGTCCCTGGCGTAAGGCGGAATGGATCATCTCGGTCTCCTCTAGGTGGTTCGTTCTCACGGGCAATAGTCAATGGAGGTATGTCACTTGCCTTGCTGGGAGAGTAGCCGCACATAGGCCAACACATCAATCATTTGGCCCTCGGTCAGGCTGCCGGTCCAGGCATGCATAGGACTGAAGACGATCCCATGTTCGATCGTGCGCAGCAGCTCCTCATCGGATTTCAGAAAGGATCGAAACAGATGAAAGTTAGCCGGCGCGACTCTGAGCGATGCAGCGGTGGGGCCGTCCCCCCAGCCGGTCTGGCCATGGCAGGTTGCGCAGTGGTTCTGATACAGCGCCTTGCCTCGGTGCAGGTCGGCGGGAAGATCCTGGGCTGCAACGGACAGGGCACTGAGTAAGAGACTGACGCCGGCGGCGAATACGAGCGTTCGAGATGTCTTGTGCATCATCAACTCTTCTTGGTGGTGTGGGCAATGAATGAGGTGAATAGTTGTTGTAGATTCTTACTGCCGCAGGACGGACATTGCACGTCACCTCGTTCGTGCTCTTTCAGGGTCACCACGATCAGCGATTCTTTGCCGCAATCGAGACACTTATAATCATACATTGGCATTTCAGCAACGGCTCCGCTAGTGGAAGACCAAGAGTGGACATGGCGCATGATGAAGGACGGCATGCGCGACGCTGCCGAGCACCATCCGGCTCAGCCCGTGGCGACCGCGGGACCCCATCATCAGCAGATCGGCACTGATGGCTTTGGCCTCTTGGAGAATCGCTTCGACCGGAACGCCCAATGTTGATTTCGCATGAGTGCTGTAGCCCATGTGTTTCAGATCCGCGGCCACGGAGTTGATGAAGCTTTCGGCGCTCCGGAGCGCCTGGCCTTCCATTTCGCGCTCCGCGACGGCGTCGACCGGCCACGGCGGCCTGGTCTGCGGGAGCACCGTGAGCGCAGTGATCGTGACCGCTTCCCGGAATGGATACTGTCGGAGAAACAGGAGCGCTCGCTCGGCGTCTTGCGACCCTTGCAGCGGCAGCAGTACATGCGTTAGGGACTTCACAAAGTTCGGCAGGATCAGGACGGCGCTCTTGGAGAAGGTCAGCACCCGATGAGAGACGCTGCCGATCAGCCGTTCCTTGATCGGTCCAAGCCCGCGTGCCCCGACAAGAATGAGATCGATCTGATGCTGCGCTGCATACTCCACGATCCGATCGGCTGGTGAGCCGATCTCCATCTGTTTGGTCACGGGACCACAGTTCATCGGCAGGAGCGACACGATACGATCCAGCAACCGTGCGCCATCTTCACGCATCGTGCGCTCGATGGTCGTATAGAGTTCTTGCGCGACTTCCGGCACCATCATCGGATAGGCCGGTGACGGGACATCCAGGATATGCAGGAGATGCAGTTCTTCGGCCCGGGCCAGGTACTTGAGCGCACGAACCGCCTCATACGATTGATCTGATCCATCGATGGCCAGCAGTAATTTCATCGGTGACCTCTCCATTGCTCAGTGACAATCCGTGGGACAGAAGAAGAGGAGATACACGGCAATTCCCACACCCAGCATAATTGCTCCTACTAGAATCCAGTGCGTACGTGTCATGGGCGTCTCCTCTTACTCGAGTGAGTCAGCAAGTCCAATGCCGTTCCATCGTTTCGGATCGCAGGAGAGGAGTGTGAGGTGAAAGCGCAAGAGACGAAAGGGTTTCGCTCTGAATGATGTCTTGAATCCTTGCCCGTCCCTCTTCACTGAGAGCAACGTCTGTTGCCTTCTGCCCCAGGAGGTCTCGCGTGACTGTAGCAGGCCTCCCCGATGCGAGAGGAAGTGGTGAAGGCCCGGAGCTGTTGTCATGGACAGCGGCGAGCAAACCGTTGTTTCTATGCGAGGTCAGTCTCAGGATTGTGATTGTGATGCGGTGGCATTGGCCTTGCTGATAGGGGAGAGAGATCTGTTGAGTCGAGAGGTTGCCATGGGAGACAGCATGGGAGACAGATTGTTTTCCTCCATTCTAGTGCCGGTGGATTTTTCGCCTTGCTCGGAAGAGGCCTTTCGGGTGGCCTGCGGGTTGGCGCGGCTGTGCGGTGCCGAGGTCCTGGTGGCGCATGTGATCGATACGAGCGCGCTCAGCGCTTTTAATCGGATGGGATTGCTTGCGGTGCCATCCGATCGGACGGCCCAGAAGCGGCGTCTGCGGCATTTTGCCCGGTTGAATGTTCGTCGATTGCTCGATTCCGAGGTGGCAAAGGGGATTGAGATGACTCGGGTCGTGTTAGAGGGCGCGCCGTTTGTGGAGATTGCCAAGACTGCCAGGGTCGAAAAGGTCGATCTCGTCGTCATGGGCAGCTACGGAGGGCGGTCGGGGAGCGTTGATAAGATTTTCTTTGGCAGTACGGCAGAAAAGGTGGTGCGGACAGCAGGATGTCCAGTGCTGACGGTGCCGCTGCCGGTGAAGCCGCGATGATCACTATAATCTGCAATCAAGGAGGTTTGGCACGATGAGAACGAAGAGAGGGTGGATGTGGGGATGGGCGACCGTGGTGAGCATGACCTGGGCTTTGTGGAGCGGGGCGGAGCTTCCGCTCTGGTCGCAATCTGAACAGGTCGTGGACGTCACGATTAAAGACTTCAAGTTTGTGACTAAGCAAACCACGCTTCGGCTGGGTGTGGCGACGGTGATCAGGATTAAGAACGAGGATGCAGAGCGGCACGATTTCGGTTCAACCATGTTTGAAGGGATTCCGACGCAGGTGGAGAAGGACGGCGTGATCGTCTATGGACGAGGGGTCGGGGGGGTCTTCCTCGATGCGAAGCGGGATGCGGCATTGCGGTTCAATATGTCCCGTCCTGGCCGTCACGAATTTCGCTGCTCAATCCATCCGAATATGAACGGGGAGCTTCTGCTCTTGAACGTGGAGGCCGTGTGAACGGAGAGACCGACAGACCACGCATTCTTCTGGCAACCGATTTTTCCAAATGGGCCCTGCGGGCGGAGGAATATGCCTGTTGCCTGGCCGCGACGTGGCGGGCCACGTTGACCGTCCTCACGGTGCTGGAGTTCCCGCCCGGCATGAATCCGGAGTATCCCGTCAACCAGGTCTATCTCGGCGAGCTCATGAAGGCCGGGGCGAAGCAGTTGGTGGATTTGAAGGCGCGGGCCTCGGCTCGCGGGATTTCATTGCATACCCGTATCGCCACCGGAATTCCCTGTGAAGAGGTGTTGGCGGCCGTGAAGGCGGAGGATTCGGATCTGGTGGTCGTCGGTACGAAAGGCAAGTCCGGTCTGGCACATGTGCTGCTCGGAAGTACCGCAGAACGAGTCATTCGCACGGCGCCCTGTCCGGTGCTCACTGTGCGTATGGATCCGGATGAGGTGGCTTCAGCGGAGGCGGGTCCGTGCGGGGGAATCAGTCTCAATCGAATTCTGGTCCCGGTCGATTTCTCAGATTGTTCCCTGGAAGCCGTGGAGTACGCCGCACTCATGGCTCAACGGCATAGCGCATCTCTGACGCTGTTGCATGTCCTGGAACCTGTCTCCTACGGCTTGGATTTCACGCTTTTGCATAGCGGAAAGCGGGAGGAGATGCGGGAGCGGTTGACGGCTCGACTGGGTGATATGACGCGGGCGCTGGCCGATGCCAAGATTCAAGCCGATTCGCAGGTGCGTGGGGGAACTCCGTTTGAATCGATTCTCGACAGTGCCAGGACTATTCCGGCCGATCTGATTGTCATGGGAACGCATGGGCGTCGCGGGTTGTCCCATGCACTGAGCGGGAGTGTGGCGGAGGCGGTGCTACGCCAGTCTCGTTGCCCGGTGCTCACCGTCCGCAGCCCGAAATATGCCTCGGGGCATCGCCGGGTGTTACCCGGAATGACCACATAAGTGTCCAGTCTTTTACCAGGGGGGCTATTATGGCGACCGTGATCCGAAAGCGAAAGAATCCACCGGCCAGCCGCCCGTCACGCGCGGCCAATCCGATCGAATTGCCCGATGGCATGAGGGATCGTATCGCCGCGAAGGCGTATGAATTATGGAATGAGCGGGGTCGTCAAGAAGGCCGGGATCTCGAAGATTGGCTCGATGCGGAGGCGATCGTGATGGAAGAGATTCATGAAGCTCGCGAATGAATCAACGGCCGGTGTGTGGGCGCCGTTGCCGCCTGGGCTGGATGGCCTGGTGGATCGGTTGGAGGCACTGTCCCTCGGTCCGATGTTTGCGGTGGAGCGGGATCGTGCCTTGCGTCAGGCCTTGCGCCCCTATTTTGAGTTTGCCGGGAATGCTCCGCTTCCCCCGTTTGCTCAGGAGGTCGATCTCGCAACGTTCACGATCTATGCGGACTACTATCCCCAGGACGGACAGCTGACCCTGATCGAGCAGTTGCGCGATGTGGTGACCGAGCATATTCCTGAGGAAGAGCGGGCCTGGATGGATCCGCTCAAACACTCGTATCTGGACCTGGTCGAAATCGTACCCGCCGGCGACGCGACAGGGAAATGGGCCTGCCGGTCTTTGGGAAACGGCCGTCTTTATCAGGTGCAAGGCGGTGAGTTCAGCCTGGGGGCGCAGGCCGGTCAGGTGTTGTTGACGCGATTCGTGCAACAACCGGGCGATCCCGAGACGAATGAAGTCGTGCTTGCAGGGAGCGCGCTGGTGCTCTCTCCTGAAGAAGGCAAGACCTTGTACGACGCCGTGTGTGCGCTACGCCGCCAACGGGAAATCAACGCCGGGTCGTTCGAGCTTGGCGACTGGCATGAGTTTGTCAAACGATTCGGACATGAGTTGCTCTGGGTCTATTCGCAGATGCGTCTGCGAGCGCTGTACCAGGTCGTGGCTGGAATCCGGTACTGTCGTCTCGATGGGCAGCCGTATCTCTATTCGTTTGCGCTCTACGAACATCGGGAATTCAAGTTTCTTCGCGAGACCGTGAGCGGAATGAGCGGTCTGGATCCTGATCCGGCGACTGTTCACACGTCAGGCGGATCGGGCGCACGCATGCGGTGGGTGCAACATGGATCGGTTGAGGCGGGCAATCCGGCGGTTGTCACTCGTCTCACCTTGACGCCTACTCAACTGTGGGTGGAAACCGACTCGCGTGAACGGCTGGATACTCTGAAGCACCAGTTGGCGTCGGCCTTAGGTTTTTCGCTCCATTTCCTGGGAGAAGCGACCGTCCCTCCGCCACACCTGTTGAGTGAGGAAGAACTGGATGCCGAGCAGCCGGTGCAAGTCGTCGTGACCCCGGAGCAGGATGCGACGCTGTTGCAGGCATTTCTGGAACGCGCCTATCTGGATTGGACCGATCGGGAGGCGCCGGTGCTGGGCGGCAAAACCCCGCGTCATGCCGCCACGACGAAGGACGGGCGTGAACAGGTGGCCCGGTTGCTCGATGAGATGGAACAGAACGATCTCGGCTGGTCCCATATCGGCCGACCGGCATTTGACTATAACGTTCTTCGTGGGCATGTTGGGATTGATGAGGTGCGTCGTGAAAACACCCCTACCGAACGGACTCGATGACCTGCTGGTCCGTGCCCGTCCTCCACACGGGGAGCCTCCGGACATCCTTTGTGTGCTGCATGCGGTCCATGATTTGTGCGGACACATCGACGGACAACTCATTCCAGCGATCGCGCATTCATCGATGCTCGAACCGATGGCCTCAACGATTGGCTGTAGGCCGTTAAGTCCTGTACCCCGGAATGAACGGAGCAGATCACGGGTGTGCCGGCCGATCTGATTCGTGAGGCAGCCAGACGGTATGCGACGAGTGGCGCGTCTTTGTGCGTGCACGACCTGGGTATGACGGAGCATCGCTGGGGGAGCCACGGTGTGATGGCCTTGGTGGATCTGGCGCTGGTGACGGGGAATATCGGCCGGCCAGGGACCGGCAACAATCCGCTTCGTGGCCAGAACAATGTGCAAGGCGAGTCGGACGTGGGCTGCTTGCCGGTGTATTTTTCCGGCTATCAATTGCTGGACGATGCAAAGTTGGGAAGGCTGCATCAGCAGGTCACCGGGCGGCCCTTGCCGACGAAACGCGGGATGAAGACGCCGGACATGTGGGACGCGGCGTTGGCCGGACGGTTGAAGGGTTTGTGGATCATCGGCTATGACGTGGCGCAGACCGATCCTAATCTCAAGGGGGTCCGTGAGACCTTGAGAAGCATTGAGTTCTTGGTGGTGCAGGATTTGTTCATGAGTGAATCGGCCAAGCTGGCCCATCTCGTCCTGCTCGGCGCCGCGTTCCTGGAGAAGGACGGCACGTTCACGAACCTGGAGCGGCGGATTCAACGCATACGAAAAGCGGTCGATCCGCCTCATGGTGTCTTGCCGGACTGGCAGGTCGTCTGCGAGGTATTGACTCGCATGGGCTATCCGATGAGCTATCGGCACCCGTCGGACATCATGGATGAGATCGCGCGGCTGACGCCGATGTCCGCCGGGGTGTCGTATGACCGGCTGGAGGCGCCGGATGGGTTGCAGTGGCCGGTTCCTGCGGTCGGACATGGTGGTACCGCGCTCATGCATCGCGACCGGTTCCCGAAAGGAAAAGCGCGCTTCGTCGGGGTAGATTATCTGCCGCCCGGCGAATCGCCGACGGAGGAGTATCCCTTTACGCTCGCGACCGGACGGATCCTGCAACATTACAATTGCGGCGCACAAACGCGGCGGACCGATATTCTCGCGGTCGTGGATGTCGATGTGCCGGAGATGTATCCGGAAGATGCGGCGAGGATGCAGGTCGGGGGAGGGGATCTGATCCGGCTGGTGACTCCGAGATGTGCCGTCCTCTTGCCGGTGGTGGTCAGCGAGCGTGTGTAGCCAGGTCTTTGCCAGTTTCCATTTCCCCGCCAGCGACGTCAATTCTTTGCTGTCCTCCAGTTCAGATGACCTGTCGCGTTGTCCGGAATACAAGGTCTCGGTCGTCCAGGTCGAACGAGTGGAACGGAAAGAACTCGATGCGGAGGATGAGCGAGAACTGGAAGCCGTCCACGTGAGACTGATTACGTGAACGCGCCGCTGTCCACGTCTCCCTCAACCATTGTGCCCATGCCAGACGCCTGCGCTCCGGCGGAGGTGGCGGAGTGGGTCCGCGATGTCGGGGTGAAGAAGGCCACCGCTCCGGCAGTCACCCTGTTGGCCCTTGCGGTTCTTGCCGGAGCCTTCATTGCGCTCGGCGCACTGTTCTATGTCGTGACGGTGACAGCTGGGCCTGGCCAAACGAGCCATTTCGGATTCACGAGGCAGATTGGCGGGGCGGCGTTCAGTCTCGGGTTGATTCTCGTGGTGGTCGGCGGTGCGGAATTGTTTACCGGCAATAATTTGATGGCGATGGCCTGGGCCGCCGGGCGCGTGACTGGTGTGCAGGTTTTGCGCAACTGGGGACTGGTCTATCTTGGAAATCTGGCAGGCGCCATCGGGACGGTCGTGCTGGTGTTGTTGGCTGGGATTCCTCAAATGAGTGATGGCGTCGTCGGTGAGACGATGATCCGGATTGCGCGCGCAAAGTCACGCTCGACCCGTGTCGGCGCTGGCGCGAGGGGTGCTCTGCAATGTGCTCGTCCGCCTGGCGGTCTGGCTCTGTATGGCGGCGAGAAGTGTAACGGATAAGATCCTGGCGATCGTCTTTCCGATCAGTGCGCTTGCCGCCTGCGGGTTCGAACATTCCGTGGCCAGTATGTTCTTCCTCCCTTTGGGGATCGCGTTGACGGCTTCGGGGGGCGATCCGATCTCCTGGACAGGGGCCTGGGTCAATTTTGCGGTCGTCACCATCGGCAATGTGATAGGCGGAACAGGACTCGTAGCCTTGGTCTACTGGTTCGTGTATCTTTGTGGGGACGGCATGAGTCCCGAGGCCAGGGGGTAGAGGACGAAGGCGGTTCTCCCTACGGAGCGGCTCGCGAGATCCTATGATTTATACGGTCACTCTCAATCCGGCGTTGGATCATTTTCTCGATGTCGACGATCTGCGTGTGGACGATGCGAACCGAGTCCAGGGCGAGTGCCTCTATGCCGGCGGGAAGGGCATCGATGTGTCGCGGGCGATCCGGCATTTGGGCGGAGAGAGCATGGCGCTGGGATTTATCGGCGGGCATACCGGCCAGGTCATGATCGAGTTGCTGAAGGCGGAGGGGGTGACCTGTTATTTCACCGCCATTGCGCAGGAGACGCGGCGCAATATTATCGTGACCACCGCGCGGGGGCGTACCCAGACGATGCTCAATTCGCGCGGGCCGATGGTGACGAAGACAGAATGGGCCGCCTTTCTCGCGCACCTCACGCTGCTGAATCTTCGGGATGCCTACGTGGTCGTGAGCGGGAGTCTTCCGAGGGGCGTTCCGACTGATGCCTATCGTCAAATCATTGCGTTAGTTCAATCGCGCGGTGCCCGGGCGGTCCTGGATGCTGATGGCCCCTGTCTGAAATCGGGCCTTCGGGCAAAGCCGTTTGCCATCAAGCCGAATGTGAATGAACTGCGCCGGCTGACAGGGCGACCGCTGCGGTCTGAACGCGATCTCATTCGGGCCGCCGAACGAGTGCAGGATTCCGGGGTAGAGGTCGTCTTGGTATCGCGAGGGGCGCAAGGGGTTGTGGTGCTTGGGCCAGGGGAGCGGTATCGGGCGAAGCCCCCGGCAGTGAAGGTCCGCAGTACTGTCGGAGCGGGCGATTCGACGGTGGCGGGATTTGTGTTCACCCATGCCGCAGGAAAAGGGCTGGAGGCTTGTGCGCGGATCGCCACGGCGGCGGGGACTGCGGCGACGCTGGCGCCGGGGAATCAGTTGTGCCGCGTGGACGATGTGCGGCGATTGGCTCTCAAAGTGAAAGTGGTGTCGTTTTAATTTCGTGCACGATGGAGGACGTATGAAAGTGCTTGTGGCGACTGATGGATCGAAATATGGCCGATGGACAATTGAATGGGTGGCGAAACTCCCGCTGACGGTCAAGCCGGGCGTGCGGGTGTTGCATGTGGTAGATGTCGCGAGCCTCCGTGCGCCGTTCATGATTCAGCCGGTGGTGGTGGGGACCGAGCGATACATTCAGCAAGAAGTGAAACGCATGGAAGCGGCGGCGGCGTCTGCGAAGACGGAGTCGAAGGACTTGCTCTCGTCGTTGGGCATGAGCGGCACGGTCACCCTGGAGCGGGGCGCGGTGGCGGCGACCATCACGAAGCATGCCTCGCGAGGCGTCGGGTTGCTGGCGCTTGGGTCACGAGGGCTGGACGCGTTGGATCGTTTCATGCTCGGGAGTATCTCGACCCATGCGATCCATCATGCCGCTTGTTCGGTGCTGATCGTCAAAGAGGCCTCTCGTCCGCTCAAGCAGATCGTCCTGGCGATCGATGGATCTGCGGCATCGGACAAGGCGGTTCGGTTTCTCGTCAAGAATATCAATCCGCAGTCGAACGGGCCTGAAGAGCAACCGGTGAACGTCACCGTGGTGCACGCGATGCCTTTCCTCAAATATCCGGAAGTGCGGGAAACTGGTAAGGCGATTATTCAGCGGTATGCCGACAAATTGGCCAAGGCCGGGTTTCAAGTTCAAGAGGCTCCGAAGCTCGGCAAGCCGGCCGAGGAGATTCTCAAAGTCGCCAAGGCTCATAAGGCCGATCTGATCGTCACCGGTGCCAAGGGCCTCGGTGCCATCGGGCGAGTCTTGTTGGGGAGTGTGTCGACGCGCGTGGTGCAGCACAGTACCTGTTCCGTCCTGGTTGTCCGCTGAGCGCGGGAAGCGGCCGTCCCAGGTTCGGTTAGGCGCGGTAGATGATGTGGACGCGGGAGAGGAAGTCTTCGAGGGCGGCGGTCTGTCTCTTGATCGCGGGTTCGTCGCGTCGGCCTGCCGCCAACTCCATCACGCCGCCGATGTCGCTAATGGCGTTGAACCCATACCCGCCCCCGTCGCCCCGCATGCGGTGGCCCAGGATGCGAATCGTCTCGAAATCCTTTTCGGTCATGGCTGTGCGGAGCGTTTGAAGATCCTTCTGGCGGTTGGCCAGGAAGGTAGGAATGATGTCCTCCAGATCCGGATCGATATAGACGGTGATGCGTTCGGGAGAGGCGAGCTTCGGATTGGTCATGGGCGGTGTCCTTTACAGGCTTGTAAGAGCTCGATGAGGGTCGTCTTTTTGACGGGTTTGGTCATGTGCGTATTGCACCCGGCCTCGAAGATCTTCACCGCTTCTTCCTTCAAAGCCAAGGCGGTGAGGGCGATGATGTGTGTGGCTGGCAGATCGTGATCGCGCTCCCACCGGCGAATGGTTTTCGTGGCGGTCAGGCCGTCCATCACCGGCATTTGCATATCCATCAGAATCAGATCGTAGTGGCCGTTCTTGAATTTTTCGACGGCGATGGCGCCGTTATCCGCGATATCCAGGCGGTGGCTGGTGCTTTTGAGATATGAACGGATCAGCAGCTGATTGTCCGCGGAATCTTCGACCAGCAGGACTCGCAGGGATGTTGCCGGAGTGGTGTGTTCCGGGATGGCTGTGTCAGGCACAGGTACAGGTGTGCCTTTGGTGCGCCCCAAGGCAATGCCGATCGTTTGATACAGATCGGATCGTCGGATCGGCTTGACGAGATACCCTCCCAACCCAAGGTCATAGGTGCGGGCGATATCGTCGGCCCAGTGGTTGGACGTGAGCATGATAACCGTGAGCCCTTTTCGAATCGGCGAGGCGTTCAACGCTTCGGCCACGGCGAATCCGTCCATGCCGGGCATACGGCAATCCAGCAGGAGCAGTTCGTACGGCGTGGCGGATCCGGATGCATGTTCGAGCTCGGCCAGGCCTGCGGGACCGTTCTCTGCCTCGGAGACGGTGGCTCCCCAGGCACCTAACGTCTCCCTCAGAATCAGGCGATTGGTGGGGTGGTCGTCGACGACTAACGCATGCACGCCTGACAAGTTGATTTGTGGGGGCATCCGGCTCACAGGCGGATTGGAGGCGACGCCAAAGGCGAGCGTGCAATGAAACGTGCTGCCCTGTCCCACCGTACTGTCAGCCCAGATGCGTCCGTTCATCCGTTCCGCCAAGTGTTTGGAAATGGTCAGGCCCAATCCGGTCCCTCCGTAATGTCGAGCGGTCGAACTATGGGCCTGGGTAAAGCTTTCGAAGATCTTCGCCAGTTGCTCAGGCGGGACCCCGATTCCAGTGTCGGTGACGGAAAAGCGGATCACACCCGGGGTGGCGGCACCCGGCTCATTGGTAATCCGGACGATCACCGAGCCTTTGTCTGTGAACTTCAACGCATTGCCGATCAAATTAATCAGAATCTGGTTGAGCCGATGCGGATCGCCGATCAGCGAAGACGGGACCTCCGGTGCCAGATGACAGGCGAGCTCCAACCCCTTTTCGTTCGCGCGCATGGCGAGAATCTCGATCGCTTTGTCCAGGACTTCGTTCAGGTCGAAGTCGATGGATTCCAGGTCCAGATGACCGGACTCCACTTTTGATAAATCTAAAATATCGTTGATCAGGTTGAGGAGGTTCCCGCCGGCCCGTCGGAAAATACGCAGGTACTTTCGTTGTTCCGGCGTCATCTGGGTTTCCCAGAGCAGATCGGCCATCCCAATAATAGCGTTCATGGGGGTGCGAATCTCATGGCTCATGCTGGCGAGAAATTCGCTTTTCGCCTGGCTGGCCACTTCAGCCGCTTCTTTTGCGACACGGAGAGCTTGTTCGACTTCCCGCCGCTCGGCGGCCTCGAGCGCCAGTGTGGCCATGGTGGCGAGGGAGCTGGCGAGATGGATCTCATAGGGGGTCCATTGACGACTTCCGCCCACGTGTTCTGCACAGAGGATCCCGACCACCTGTCCTTTTTGTCTAATCGGAGCATCGAGCATGGCCCCAATGTGTTCCGGGCGCAGGTAGGTCTCTGAGAAATCTTTGGTTCGCGGGTCGGAGAGGGCATCGTGAGCCGCGATGGCATGCTCTTCACCGGCAATGGCGCGGAAGTACGCGGGGTAATCCGCGACCTTGAGGGAGGTCTCAGCATGGTGATGGCTGTGCCGGTCATAAAGGTCAATCCGTATGATGGCGAGCCGGTTTTTATCGAAGAGCCAGACGCTCGCGCGGGCTACCTGCAAGAGCGTGCCGCAGGTTTCCGTAATGGCCTGGAAGGCGTGGGAGAGGTCGCCGCCGGTCAGGGCTTCATTGTGCGCCAAGGCTCTGAGGGCGTCCTGATATTGCTCCAGGACGGTGGCTGGATCGACTGCTGGGTGTGTCGTGGGGATCGTGCTCTTCGTGGAGGACGTCGTGCGTGGCCGTCGGCGCGGAGTCGCAGCCGAGGGCCCTGCTGATTTTCGTCTGGGGAGGCCTGGTTGACGTGGCATGTCGCTCTTTTCTGCGCGAGGCCGACCGGTCGCCCTGACCGGGCTCAGTTATCGTGGGTGTCTTGTACCAAGGAGAGGAGCCCGGCTGGCTTGACACGGTTCCGGCCTTCCTGTTTGGCCTGATAGAGCGCTTGGTCGGCGGCCTTGATGAGATCGGTCGGCGAGGTATGGCGATTGGGAACCATGCTGGCATAGCCGACGCTGACCGTCACCAGGGCGTCGTCAGTGTGAGAAATCCGTAACTCCTCGACCCGTCGCCGGAGACCTTCGGCGACTTGTGCTGCGCCGTCGATGCCGGTGCCGGGAAGGACGATGACGAATTCATCTCCGCCGTAGCGGGCCACCAGGTCGCCTGGCCGGTTGACGGCTCCCGTGACGGCCGTGGCCACTTGTTTGAGACACTCGTCTCCCGCTGTATGGCCTTTGCTGTCGTTATAGGTCTTGAATCGATCGATATCAAACATGATGAGCGAGACCGGGGTCGACTCGCGGACGGCGCGTCGCCATTCCTGGTCGAGGAAATCGTCGAACTGACGCCGATTCGTAATGCCGGTGAGGCCGTCCAAGCAGGAGAGCCGGAGCAGCATCTGGTTGGCTTCCTGGAGCTGCCGCATGACTTCAAGGAGTTCCTGTTCCCGTGCCCGCCGTCGGTCGATTTCATGGACGAGGCGGAGCACCGACCGCACGCGGGTCAGCAGTTCGATCTTATTGACGGGCTTGGCGACGTAGTCCATGGCGCCGGCGGCGAACGCGAGTTGGAGTTCCACCGGGTCTGTCTTGACGGTCACCATGATGATGGGCGTATCCCGGAATCGGTCGTTCGCTTTAATCTGGCGACAGGCTTCGATCCCGCTCATGGCCGGCATGAGGATGTCCATGAGAATCAAGTCGACCCTGGCCGTGGCTTGCTTCCCGTTATCCAATCCGATGAGTTTGAAGGCATGATTGGCCGACTCGGCCACGAGAATTTGCTCGTATCCGGCGGCGGAGAGGATCGATTGCAACAGCAAGCGATCATCGGGAGAATCGTCGACGATCAGGATAGCCATGTGTGTAATGTACTCGTAGTAAGATGCTTGAAGAACCGTACCAGCTAGTCCGGATAAACACCAGGATAAAGCTTTTTGACACAGGGCTGGCAGAGGCCGTGGCTGAATTCGGCCTCGGAGTGGTCGCAGAGATATTCTTCCAGCTGCTGCCAGAAGCCCCCGTCGTTGCGGATCTTCTTGCAGGAGGCGCAAATTGGAATCAGGCCGCGAAGGACTTTCACCTCTTTGAGTGCCCGCTGCAATTCGTCGTTGCTCCGCTGTAGCTCGCTTTCCCGTTCTTTCCGGCAATCCATCTCGTGCTTGAGAGCCAGGGCAGAAGAGACGCGCGCAAGGAGTTCCACGCTGTTCACGGGCTTATTGATGTAGTCCATGGCTCCCGCTGCAAAGGCCTCTTTCAGATTACTGAGGTCGTTTTTTGCAGTGACCATGATGATCGGGATGTCGCGGAGGTGGCCGGTACCTTTTATCTGTCGGCAGGCAGAGACGCCGTCAAGTTCCGGCATCAGCACGTCCATGAGGATGAGATCGACCGGGGTGGACAGCGCGGGTCCCTCCAGATTGAGGGTGGCAAACGCGGCTTTGGCGGATTCCGCCGTCAGGATATCTCCGTGCCCCGCCTTGGTCAGGAGCGAGCGCAGGAGCAGATGCTGGTCAGGGGAGTCATCGACAATAAGAATAGCCATGATACTTTCTCTTAACGGATGATTGCAGAAAAAACTGGAGAGGGCATGGAGGTCCATCCTCTCCGCGGAATATTTCCTAAGTATAGCAAATGCGATTGGGGAGTCCGAGTGACGCCGGGAAATGATTACTGGAGTTTCGACTTGACGAGATCGCTGATGACTTTTCCGTCGACGGGTTGCCCGGCCAGGCGGACCATCACGGCTTTCATGACCGTGCCCATGTCTCTCAGTGCGCTCGCGCCCGACTCAGCGATCACGCTTCCGACAAGCTCCTCAAGCTGTTGCGGAGAGAGCGCTTGCGGGAGATAGCCTTCAATGATCGTGATTTCCTGGCGCTCTTTTGCCGCCAGCTCAGGCCGCTGGGCCTTCTCGTACTGTTCGACGGAGTCACGGCGTTGCTTGATCAAGGTCGTCATGATCTTGCTCATCTCCGCGTCGTCCAGATCTTTCTTGAGTTCCATTTCCTTGTTGATGATCGCGGCCTTGACCATCCGGATGACATCCATCCGAAGCTGATCCCTCGATTTCATCGCGAGTTTCAAATCTTCTGTTAAGCGGTCGCGTAACGACATGGTCACCTCAATCGTTCATTGGAATCAGTTTCAGCGATTCAGAATACTCTGGCCCCATGAGCGAGTCAACGAAGGGGGTGTCGTGGCGTTGGATGACATGAAAGCGTATGATGCATGACATGGAAAGCGGCCGGAGCGAGGTGGTCGGATAGGCGAGAGGAAAGGGGAGGCTATGAGGAATCGCGTTCGAGTGACGGGAGTCGGAGCGGTGATGGCGAGTATGCTTTTGGGTCTTGGCGGTTGTGCGAGCGAAGCTCCGAAGTCGACGTCTACGATGACGCCGGAGCAGGTGCGCGGTCATGCCGACAAGGCCTTTGAGAAATTGAAGCTGGAAGAGCAGGGACGCTCGGCCGATCCCGCGATGCCCCGCTAGTGAGAGGATTACTCCGGCAGTCGAAGGAGTAGCGCGCCCAGGGGTTTGATCAGCGGGAGTTCCAGAAATAATCGCGCCGAGGTTCGCTGTTCGACTCGCCGGGGTTCGTGAAACGTTCGGAGTAAGGCGAGAGAGATGACGAGTCGCAGGCTTCCTGAGATGAAGAAGATAAATGGGAGATTCGATACAGGATCAATGTGAAGAGATCCGAATCGGAGATCCCCCGGCACGGTGCCGATGAGCCAACTGCCGACAAGCGTGCCCATGGCCCATCCGATCGCATTCACGGTGCTTGAGACAGCCACCGCTTTTGCCCGATCCGCCGGACGCACGGCATCGAAGACGTAGTTGCTCAGCCCGAGCGACAATCCCGCCCAGACCACCCCTCCAAAAAAATTCACGAGCACCAGAAACAGCCAAGTCGTGCTGATCAGATACAGCATGGGGAGAAACGCCACGAGCAATCCTGTAAAGGTGAGCAGCGCCTTGTTCCCAAAACGGTCTCCGAATTCGCCCCAACCAGGGAGGGTCACAAACTGGCCGACAATGGCGGCAGCGGCCCAGGTACCGTAGGCCCAGTACGAGAGATGCAAGTCCTGCAGCATATAGATCACGAAGAACGGACCGGAGATCAACACGGCGAGGTGCATCAGGCCTGAAAAGAGAAGGAAGTGGCGGAAGTCCCTCGAGGTGCCGGTGCGGAGAAAGGCAAGAAACCCCCGGCTTGCCGGTTCTTCGTGTTGGATCGGGAGATCGGTGACCTTGGCCAGCGAGAGCGCGGATAGGCTGCGGAACACTCCTGCGATCAGGAAGAGCAGGGTGAATCCGACCCAGAGGCGGTCATAGTGTTCGAAGAGACTGAGGAGTGCGCCGCCTAAGCAAAGCGCTGCAAAACTCGTGATGGCCATGAGTCGCGAGCGCCGGGCAAAATAGGCGCCTCGCTCGTTGGCGCTGAGTAGATCGGTGATCAGGCTTATCCAGGCAGGGGAGGTGAAATGGGTCGCCCCAAAGTAGAGAGCCGATCCGGCGACGAGCAGCCATGGCCCCCATTGGGGGAAGAGGAGCGGAAGTGTCAGAATGGGCAGCCAGGCGATAGACTGGCCGATGATGCCCCAGAGTACGTGCGTTTTGCGATGGGGAAACCAATGAGACACTTTCACGGACACGAATTGGGTCCATGTGCCGAGCAGCTGGGGGAGCGCGGAGAGCAGGCTCAACTGAAACGGGGTGGCGTGGAGCATGAGGGCAAAGGCCGAAAGATATTGCTCGCCGGCCCCCTGTGTCGTGGCCTGAAAGATGCCGTCGCGCAGACCAAACCGCCGGCCTGAATCATGCGCGGCGGCTGTTTCGACTGATTCCTGAGTCAAGGCAGCGGGAATGGCTGAATTCATTCGGTTCGGTTCGGTTCGGTTCGGTTCGGTTCGGTTCGGTTCGCTGAGAAGTATGACCGTCACGGCACTCTATCACAGGACGCGACCAACCAATCTTTTCATCGGTCGAGGCGAGCGGATGGTTGACCCCTGTTGCTGAGTCCCGATACCATGAGTACGAGGATGAGGACAATGGGAAGTCTCTGGCTCAGAGTCTGTGAGAACCGATGGCGTACCTTGGTGACGTCATCTCCTGTGGGATGTTGCCTCTTGGTCCTGGGCCTCTGGGTCTCTCCGGCAAACGGAAAAGACTTGATGCCTCAAAAGGAACAGGAAACGACGGAGTTTGGATCAACGCAAAGCCCCTCGTTCGACGATCAGAAAGCCGGAATTCCTCAGTCGCTGTTTACCTGGATCAAGATGGCCAGGGGGTACGAAGTCGAGTGGGATACGTTCGGCCGAAAGGGCTGGTACACGCAGGACCCACGATTGAAGCCTGTGGATCCCACCTCGGTGTTCCCGCCGGATGCCGCGGCGGTCTACATTGTGTTTGAATCGGCTCCCTTGGAAGACCCCACACAGTTTAGTGCGCAGTGGTTCTTGGAGGGGGAGGGCGGTACCCTGCCGGCCAAGCCGTTTGGGCAGGATATTCTGGAACTGCCTGGCTACGAACGGTATGGGTTTCTTGAGTTGAAGCGACCGGGCGAACGCTGGCCGATGGGGAGCTATGTGGTCAAGTTGTATATCGCTCCGCATGGGCAACAGTCCTTTCATGCGGTCAATCAGGTGGGGACGCTGCGGTTTACGATTACCGACAAGATGCTCCCCCCCGCTCCGCCGGCGCACTGATCTATACCAGTCCACACATGAGTTCATGACGAGACTACGAAGGAGTACAGGCCACAATGGGAGAACGCGTGAAGGTGTCTGATCTAGAGAAACTGACCTTGCTCTATGAGCGATTTCGGGATGTCTGTTTGGTCGAAAAGGAAGTGTGGAAAGAGATCTTCATGCCGCGGGATATCACCCTAGGTGGGCCGGTTCGGACCAATGTGCAGGATCGCTACGATGTCGAGATCGATGACCTCGCTATCGAAGATACGCTTGAGGCGAATATCCCGCTCGGGAAGGCGTCACTCGAGGCGGCGATCCAGGAGTATCGGCAGCACATCACGTTCTATCGCAGAGCGTGATGTGACTACTTGGTTGCGAGTACCCGTTCTACTTCTTTGATGATTTCAGGCGATGACGGCTTCATGCGGTGCGGAAAGCGCGCCACGACATTGCCGTTTCGATCGACCAGGTACTTCTGGAAATTCCATTCCACTTCGCCGGGGAACGGACTTTTTTCAGTCAGGTATTGATAGAGCGGGTGCTTGTCCGATCCCTTGACGCTGATTTTGCTGAAGAGGGGAAAGCTGACGCTGTACTTCGTCAGGCAGAAGCCCTTGATCTCCGCGTTTGTTCCCGGTTCCTGCTGGCCGAAATTGTTGGCAGGAAATGCCAGAATCTCAAACCCCTTGTCATGGTATTGCTCATAGATGGCTTCAAGCTCTGTGTACTGCGGGGTATTGCCGCAGAAGCTGGCCGTGTTGACGACCAGAAGCGCCTTGCCTCTGTAGTGTCCGAGGTTGACCGGTTTCCCATCGATATCGTCCATCGTGAAGTCATAGAGGCTGGTCGTTTTCGCCGTCATCAGTAGTCCTTCCGGTTCAGCTTGCACAGCAGGGATCGCCATGAAGAGCCCGCTCATGAGCGTCGCTAGAGATGCTGCAGTGAGGAATGTGTTCATCATGGGCTCCTTCTTCCTTTAGAGCTGTTCTAGCGCCGCGACCCGCTCTTCGATCGGCGGGTGTGTGGCGAGGAGATGCATGAATCCTGAGGTGTTTCCGGATATCTTCATCGTAGCCAACGCATCCTGGCCGCTGGGCTGAAACTGCGTGCGGCTGACCCATCGATCGATGCCGCGCAACGCCCCGATCATCGAGTCTTTCCCATAGACCTTGGCTGCAAAGGCATCGGCGGCAAACTCACGACGGCGTGAATGCCAGCTTACGACGATCATGGCGAGGAACGAGAGCACCACTTGCAAGACGATGTAGACCACCAAGCCCAGAATCGGGTTGCCTGCGGAGCTGCCTTCTTCCCGGTCCTGCCCCGAGGGTTGCCCCACCATGCTGGAGAGGAAATTGCTGATGTAGTGCACGAAGGTGTTCATGAGCCCGGCGAGTACCGTGGTTGTGAACATATCGCCGTTATAGACGTGTCCCATCTCATGGGCGAGCACGGCCTTCACTTCAGTGTCCTTCAAATTCTGTAGCAGCCCGGTGGAGACAGCGACCATGGAGTTGTTCTTGCTGGGACCGGTGGCAAACGCGTTGGGGTCCGGTGAGCTGTAGACCCAGACTTCGGGCATGGTAATCCCCAACCGTTGAGCAATCTCCTGGACCGATCCAAAGATCACATGCTCCGCCTGCGTCCGGGGCTGGGTGATCTGCTCGCAGTCGAGCATCGCGCGGGCCATCTGTTTCGAGAAGGCCAAACTGATGAACGCGCCGCCGAATCCGATTACAAGCGACCAGACGAGGAGTTGCTGGCTAAACACCCCGCGCACATCGATGCCGAATGCCGGGAGCACCGTATTGACCAGCAGGTTGGCCGTGAACGAGAGCGTCAGATAGATTAAGAAGTTCGCAATTAAGAAGAGCCCAATGCCCTTAAGCCACTTCATCGATATCCTCCTTGGGAACAGAAACTCGCCGCCGGTAGGGGGCGAGTGATTTTTTGTTGGTTTGATTATACACAAACCGCTCGTTCGAAATGTAGACGACGGTACGTGGCGTCACGACGATGGAATATAAGGCTCGATCGGCAAAGGTCAAGACACCGGAAGCTTCTGAATGTGTGGGGGAAAGTTGACCCCTTCGTCGTGATCCTGTTAGAAGGGTCTCATCGTGGAGGTGCATATGGGAGCGTGTAGGCTGATCGGTGCGGTTGGGTTGATAATCGCTTTGCAGATTGCGGTTGCCCAGGCTGCGGATGTTCCCCAGCCGGGTCCGCCCTTTGTCGTTCCTCTGGCGGCTGATGGGATTCAACGCGCCACGATCACTCTCGACAGCTACTCCTATACGCCCAACCATGTCATTGTCGAATCGGGGAAGCCGGTGGAATTGATCTTGACGAGTATTACGACCATTACGCCGCATAACTTTATTATCAAGGAGCTCTCTGTCGAGCAGGACGTGTCGGCAGGGAAGACCGTCGTCGTCAAATTCACACCGACGCAGACGGGTGTGTTTCCTATCTATTGTGACAAGCGTCTCTGGCCCCTGCCCAGCCATCGCGACAAGGGGATGGAAGGCAAGTTCGAAGTAAAGTAGAGGTTGTTCCACGAGTACGAATCCCTCCAAGACTGGGCTGCTTCGCGACCTGCTCAAGCAAGTGTCCCGCCTGTTCTATACGACGTTAGTCGTAGTTCCGGCAGATGTACGGGATCAGGTCGGCTTGGGCTACTTGTTTGCCCGTGCCGCCGACACGATCGCCGATACGGATCTGATTGATCGTTCGCGGCGTCTCGACTTCCTCAGTCAGTTGAAAGCGCAGTTTGTGAGCGACCAGATCTCCTGGTCGCAGATTCGTGACATCCAGCAGGCGATGGGCCCGCTCCAGCAGGATTCGTCCGAGCGTGTGCTGCTTGAACGGCTGGAAGACTGTTTTCGACTCTTCCAGGACTGTTCCCCGGAGGATCGCCGTCGTATACAGCGGCTCATGACGACACTGACGCAGGGCATGGAGTTGGACCTCGGCCGCTTTCCCGGACAGTCGGTCGAAGATCTCGTGGCGTTGAAGACGCTCGACGATCTGGATCGTTATACCTATTACGTGGCCGGTTGCGTCGGCGAGTTCTGGACCGATCTCATGTGCGCCCATCGAAAAGCGTTGGCCTCATGGAATGTGAAGCACATGTCTGACGTGGGCGTGCGGTTCGGGAAAGGACTGCAGCTCACGAACATTGTGAAAGATGTCGCGCACGATCTGCAGAAGGGGCGCTGCTACATTCCGGAGACGATGCTGGATGAGGCGGGGCTCACGCCGCGCGACCTGCTGAACCAGGCCAATCTGTCACGCTTTCGGCCGGTCTTGAGCAAGCTGGTCCGCATGGCCACGGAGCATCTCGATCAGGGCTGGATGTATACCATGTCGATTCCGCGCCACGAAATGCGGCTCCGGCTGTCCTGCATGTGGCCGATCCTGTCAGCCGGCGAATCGCTCAAGCTGGTGTTGCAGTCGCCGGATCTGTTGAATCCCGCCGTGAAAGTGAAGATCCCGCGCAGTAAGGTCTATCAGATCCTGGCACTCACCACCTTCACTGGTGCCTGCGGCTCTGTCGGAACGGCCTATTGGGGAAGACTGAGGAAGCAGATCGCCTAGGCTGGTTCTACTTCTTCTGCGGCTCCAGGAGCTTTTCGCCCTTCTTGAACACTGCGAAGATCGCTTGTGACGGGCAGGCGTCCAGGCAGAGGCGGCAGCTTTCCAGGCAACGGGAGGGATCGAACTTATAGGGAGGTGTCGAGAGCCAGGCGCTGGTCGGGCAAATAGGGATGCAGATGCCGTTGTGGAGGCAACGGTCGGGATGGCGGACCAGGTGATCGCGAATGACCATCATGGGCTTTACTCCTTCAAAGAGACCTTGGGAGAAGATCTCAAACATGTTTTTGTCGGGAAGACTGCTCACTTCCACTCCTTCACGAGGGCTTTCAGCCGGTCTTTGAGTTCGGGGTTCTGTTCGAGATTATTCTCAATCGCGCCGATGATCTTGTCCACTCGGGCTGACTTGAGCGCATCCTTATCTTTCTTGGCCAGGCGATCATACTCCGCATAGGCTGCCTGGTGTTTCGGCTCAAGATGAGCCCGGGCATCAATCAGTGCCTGCCCGAATTCCCAGGCTTCCGGCGCCAACGGGGGGACGATGGTAAATGCGCCGTCGGTATAGACGATCACAGCCGCACCCTGTTTCCCAGTTAAGGGAAGCACCACTTGAACGGTTTTGCCTTCACAGGCTTTCCAGTCCAGTGTCAGCCCGGGAAACTGTTTGGTGAAGGCCACCTTTTCCTGGTTGGCTTTCCACTTTTCTTCGACAGCCATAGTGTCCGTGTACCGTCTTATTGGGACAACGGTGGGAGTTTCGCCGAGGCCGGGTGATCGGGCATGAGCAGCCGGGTGACGACATCGCCCTTCATCACGTGGCACTCCATGATTTCTTTCACGTCGGCTTCCGACTTGACCGTGTACCAGACGCCTTCGGGATAGATGACTACGCTAGGTCCTTCGGCGCAACGGTCCAGGCAGCCGGCCTTGTTCGCACGGACGGTGTGCTTCAAGTCCAGCCGCTTGGTCTCCTGCTTGAACGCATCGTGCAATGCTTGCGAGCCCAGCTTTGAGCAACTGCCGCGAGGGTCATCGGCGGACCGCTGGTTGGTGCAGACGAAAATATGTCGTTTGAATCCAGGCATCGGTAGTGTCCTATACGGGCATGGTGGCGGTGTTGAGTCGTTCCATCAGCAACTGGACCTCTGCAACATGGAGAAACGGAGATTGGCCGGGTTGGGCGTCCAGGATGGTGCGGATTTCACGCAGTCGCAGGAACGCGCGGCGAAACTCTTCGCCCTTGGCCAGTTCAGAGGATTGAGCGGCAGAGAGCTTGTCGTACTCCGTTCCGATATCGCGGAAGTCTCGCTGCAAAGTCTTGTGCATGGAACAGGATTCGCAATACCACTTCGGACTTTGGTCGGAAGAGGGCGACAGCCGATCGTAAGGGCGACCGAAAAAGTCTTTTCCCAGTGAATACTTAATCACCGGCCCGGAAGAAGCCTGACAGGCATGACACGATCCGGTCGACAGGTCCATTGCGTGCCTCCACGATAAGATGAGCGGGAAAGTATTCAACGGCGCGCGCATCTTACACCAGGGGTTTTTGGGCTGTCCAGTTGCATTGAGGGTGCATGTGTTATCAGAGATATAGGATGGTGCGAGTCCTCTTGACGACAGAGGTTGGCACCCTGGAACGCTTATGAGATGATGGCGGCATGTTCGCTCTGGCCACCAGTTGAGGATTTATTATGATTATCGGTGTTCCCAAAGAAATCAAAGACCATGAATATCGCGTCAGCCTGACGCCGGATGGGGCGTCGGCGTTGCACAAGGCTGGACATACGATCTGGGTGGAACCGTCGGCCGGGGCCGGGAGTGGATTCACCGACGAGGAGTATCGACGGGCCGGTGCGACGATCGCTTCATCCAAAGGAGAGGTGTTTGAGAAGGCGGACCTGATCGTCAAGGTCAAGGAACCGCTCTTGTCCGAGTGCCCATTGTTTCGTCCCGGGCAGGTTCTGTTTACCTATCTGCATCTTGCCTCCCTTCCCGAACTCACGAAGACTCTCTTGGAGACGAAGATCATCGCCATCGCCTACGAAACGACGGTGGCACGCGATGGCAGCCTCCCGATGCTGAAGCCGATGAGCGAAATTGCCGGGCGCATGTCGGTTCAAGTCGGCGCGCATTACTTAGAAAAGATTCAGGGGGGGCGCGGGGTATTGTTGGCTGGCGTACCCGGAGTTGAGCCTGGGAACGTTGTGGTGCTGGGAGCCGGCGTGGTTGGGGCTTCAGCGACCCGGATCGCGGTCGGGTTGGGCGCGCAGGTCACGGTGATTAATCTGGATGTGGACCGGCTGCGCTATCTGGACGACTTGTACCAGGGGCGTATTGTCACGCGTGCGGTGAATGAGGCGGCGGTCGAACAGGCGGTGTGCGAGGCTGACCTGGTGATCGGCGCGGTGCTCGTTCCGGGGGCCAAAGCGCCCAGGCTGGTCTCGCGGGCTTTGCTGGCGCGCATGAAGCCGGGAGCGGTCGTCGTAGATGTGTCAGTCGATCAAGGCGGCTGTTTCGAGACCACCAAGGCCACGACACATTCGGATCCCGTCTATCTTGTCGATGGCGTGCTGCACTACTGTGTGGCCAACATGCCGGGCATCGTCCCGCGGACCTCGACGTTCGCGCTCACGAATGCCACCTTGCCGTATCTGCTTCGTCTGGCTTCAGACGGCGTCGATCGGGCCGTGCAATCCGATCCAGGATTAGCCAAGGGTGTCAACCTAAAAAACGGTCAAATCACTTGCCCTGGAGTTGCTGAAGCACATGGCTTGCGTTTTACCCCCATCTTGTAAGACAATCCGGTTCCCGTTTTTATGAGTCGCCTCGTCGGGGCGTAGCGCAGCCCGGTAGCGCACTGCGTTCGGGACGCAGGGGTCGAAGGTTCAAATCCTTTCGCCCCGACCAAACCGCACTTCGTTCGGCCCGCGTGCTCTTTGTCGATGTATTGTAATTGACGCACGCGGATAAAGACCTCCAGCAGCGTTAGGTGTTGATTCTCTCCCGCCCCGGAGCCTCCTCCTTCATCGAGGCGACGGGCGGGTTACCCAAGCTTCCTGTTCAATTCACCCATTACGTCGTGCGAGTCGGCCTCTCTTGATCGGTGCATCACCGTGATGGGCCGGACACACAACCGTCATGATTTTTCTCGCGTATGGTCTGCGCGGAAGTCACAGGCACAATGTTCCCGCGCGCGCGGCTGAATCCGCGACGGGCCGGCTCTGGTTGTGTGTTCGTAGGCTCGCGTAGATTTGCAAAACGCGTGACGGGTCTGAGGAGGTGTGAGAGTATTCCACCGTGTTGCGCAATCTGTTGGGGTTCGCAAGGTTGACTCGAGTATGACATCTCAGGTGCGCGCTCACATTGTGGTGAATGGTCGTGTGCAGGGAGTCGGATACCGGGCCTTTGCTGCCCGAGTGGCCGCGCAGCGCAAACTGGTCGGGGGTGTGCGTAACCTCGACGATGGTCGAGTCGAGTTGGATGTCGAAGGGCCGCGCGAGGCGATCGACGCGCTGCTCACTGAGCTTGGCGTTGGACCTCCGGCCGCACGGGTTACGGCGGTGACGGTGGAATGGAATCCGGGAACCGAACGATTTACCGAGTTCCAAATCTGGTACTAGCGAACCGAGTCAAAGGATACCGACCGATATGAGTCGACAGGACGAGGAGCTTCAGGATATGAGTGAAGCCCGACGACAGTCGGCCGATGAGATCGAGGGGATTGAAGTGGACGGTCCGCCTGACCGCGAGGAGAAGTCCTCGAATCGGTCTGAAGGACTGGACACGCTCAAGAGCTATCTGCGCGAAGTGCGTCGCTCGACGCTGCTCAATTTCAAACAGGAACAGGAATTAGGGAAGCGGGTGCAGGCCGGCGATGAGCAGGCCCGGCAGATCATGATCGAGTCCAATCTCCGCCTGGTGATCAGCATCGGCAAGCGGTACATCAATCGAGGCTTTCCTTTTTCGGATATCGTCGAGGAAGGCAATCTTGGACTGATCAAAGCGGTTGAGAAGTTCAACTATAAGCGCGGGTTCCGTTTCAGTACCTACGCGTCCTGGTGGATCCGCCAATACATTGAACGGGCCATCATCAATCAGGGCAAGCTCGTGCGGTTGCCGGTCCATGTGGTCGAGCGGCTGAACCGGTATATGGGGAAGGTTGAGCAACTGGTACAGGAGCTTGGCCGGGAACCGCTGCCGCACGAAGTGGCGAAGAAGATGAAGACCAACGAGGAGGAGATCCTCGACCTGAAGCAGTTGACCCGGACGACCTGTTCGCTGGATAGCCCCATTAATGATCGCACGGATACCTTCCTGCGCGATGTCATCGAAGATCCCATGTGCATGTCTCCGGACGACACGGCGGATGGGATCCGGCGTCGCACAGAACTGATGAGTTGGGTCAAGGAGTTGCCTGAAAAAGAGCAAACTGTTATTGTGTCGCGGTTTGGGCTCGACGGTGATGAGTCTAAGACGCTGGAAGAGATAGGCCGGGCGATGGGGTTAACCCGCGAGCGGGTCCGCCAGATCGAAACAACGGCCTTAGTCCGGCTTCGGGGCACGATCGAGCGAAAGACCATGACGCAGGCCGACCTGCTTTAGTTCCGGAGACCGCCATCAACTATCAAGCCCTCATTCGCGAAGTGCCGGATTTCCCCAAGCCCGGTATTCTCTTTTACGACATTACGACATTGCTGAAGGACGCAGCGGCGTTTCGCAAGCTGAGCGACGACCTCACCGCACGATACCAAGATGCACGGATCGATAAGGTGGTGGCCATCGAGTCGCGCGGGTTTATCTTCGGCGGCGTGCTGGCGGAGCGGCTGAAGGCCGGGTTTGTGCCGGTTCGCAAACCGGGGAAATTGCCGGCCGATTGCTTCGAGGTGAAGTATAGCCTTGAATATGGATCGAACACCTTGGCGATTCATCGGGATGCCATCGGAATGGGAGAGCGGGTGCTGATCGTAGACGATCTCCTCGCCACGGGTGGAACGGCCGAGGCCACTATCAGTTTGGTCCGCCAACTCGGAGGAGAAGTCGTGGGCCTCGACTTTCTGGTCGAGCTCAAGGGGCTTAAGGGAAGAGACAAACTCGCTGGCTATCCTGTGCATTCGACGATCCTCTATTCCTAGGGCCCTCCCGGTTAGTGACCACCAGCCCTTGTCAAAGCCTACATGCCGTGATATAGATGCCGGACTTTTTTTGGGGGACTCTCTACCCAAGGAGCATTATTCTATGGCTACCAAAGTGCCTGCGAAAAAGAAGACGGAAGCAAAGAAGACCAAGCCGGCCCCTGCGGTTGAGTCCAAGAAGGCTGCTCCTGCTGTCGTCGTGACGGCAAAGGCAGCTCCTGCACAGATTATTATTGAGGCGATGCGTCCCAAAGAATCGGCGAAAGACCGGGATGCCCGTGAACGCCGCCAAGAAACATTGCATCAGATGTTGATGGGCAAGCGCCAGGAGATCATCCGCGAGATCGAAGGCAACCTGGGGCAGTCATTGACCGAGGATCAGCAGCGTCGCCTGGAGTCGGCCCGTGATGTCGGTGACCAGGCGTTGATGGATCTTGATCGCGAACTCGGCATCTCCCTCATGGAGATGCGCAATCGTCGTCGGCAAGCCATCGATGAGTCGCTCAATCGCTTGCGTGACGGCACCTATGGCATGTGCGCCGAGTGCGGTATCGAGATCAGCGAGAAGCGGCTTCAGGCCGTGCCGTTCGCCAAGCTTTGTGTCGAGTGTCAATCCAAAGCCGAGTTGTTGGAAAAGATTGAAAAGGAAGAAGATCGCGATTGATCGCCCCCTTCCTTCCGCGCCCCGTCATGTGCTGAGCCGCGTCCCTCTTTCTTTGCGGTGCTGCATGCAATCTCATGCCGGGGCTGAGATCTCCTGGGTCCCCTCCATTCATGCCGCATGATGCAACATCCCAGCGCCGTGCCGTTGTCCTCCTGAGTGGGGGGCTGGATTCGACGGTCACGGTCGCCGTGGCCAGGCAGGAGGGGTACGAGCTCTTTTTGCTGACCGTCGCCTATCGCCAACGACATGCGGTCGAGATCGAACAAGCCAAACAGGTGGCGGCTGCATTCGGCATCCACAACCATCTGGTCGTGGAGGTGGATCTCCGAGCCCTCGGCGGATCGGCGCTGACCGGAAATCTGGTCGTTCCCAAGGATCGTCGGGAGCAGGAGCGGGCGCAGGGTATTCCGGTCACCTATGTCCCTGCCAGAAACCTGATCTTCTTATCCCTGGCTGCCGCCCATGCCGAAGTCGTGGGAGCATCGGCTATTTATTTCGGAGCCAATGTGCTGGATTACTCAGGCTATCCCGATTGCCGTCCGGAATTCATCCACGCATTCGAACAGGCCGTGGCGGCCGGCACGAAGAGCGGGGTCGAGGGGGCGCGCCTGGAAGTCCGTGCTCCTTTGTTGACGTTGTCCAAGTCGGAGATCATTCAACTGGGCATGAGACTCCAGGCCCCGCTCCAGCTGACGCATAGCTGCTATGATCCGATCGGATCGCTGGCCTGTGGCCGGTGTGATAGCTGTCTTATTCGTCGACAAGGATTTGCCCAGGCGGGAGTTGAGGATCCGGTCGCATATGCGGTACGGTAGACTCCAACGGAAAGAGGGTTGTGATGTCTCCTGAAGAATTTTTCATGTATCTCACCATCGGCTTGATCGTCCTCGTCCCGGTCGGTGCACGGGTGTATCGTCGGATTACGCTGGCGAAGACGCAGGCGATGCTGCAAGAACAATTCGGGCAGCCGTCCCGGCCACCCGATCAATCCACTCCGAAGGGGTAAGTCGTCGATGAAGATCTCACGGGCGTGCGGCATGGCGGTCCTCTTCTGTGTTGTGGGTGTCGCTCCGGCCTGCAGTCAGGGCGAGTCCGCACCCAAGGCGGCGGTGAATGCAGTGGTTCCCGCGGAGGTGCAGCCGGGAGAGGGAAAATTTAAAGCCAACTGTGCTGCCTGCCATGGGGGCGGTGGAGTCGGGACAAGTCAGGGCCCCCCGCTGGTCCATAAAATTTATGAACCGAACCATCATGGCGATGCCGCGTTTCAGCGAGCGGCTGCGAACGGAGTGAAGGCTCACCACTGGGAATTCGGGAATATGCCCAAGATCGACGGAGTGACTCCTGACGATGTCGATCAGATCATCAAGTATGTGCGCTGGTTGCAGAAACAAGCCGGTATTTTCTAGCGGCTTTTGCGACATCCCCTCTTCTGTCGTCAGTTCTCCTCGACTCGTGACGTAGCCTCTTTCCCTGGTTTGACAATCCGTCAAAGCGCTTCGTAAGGTATTGCCATGAGATTGGTTCGCCGCTGATAGGCGCCGGCTATTCACCCATCACCGTCTGCGATGGAGACGGGGCTAACCGAGGAGGGGCGTATGAGGAGAGACGCGAGCAGTTTGTGTGGAGTCGTACTGGCATTCGGATGGATGGCCTTAGGGACCGGGTGTGTGGCTATCGAGGCAGGTCACGAAGGGGTATTGGTCGAACAGCCATTTTTCTTCGGCCATGGCGGCGTCGATCCGGTGCCCACCAAGACGGGCCGCGTGGTCGTGGCTCCCACCACGAAAGTCGTCGATGTCGATATCCGGCCGATTCAGTACTCCGAGCACTTCGATATTATCTCGGCAGAAAATGCGCCGGTCTCGTTCGATGCGTTCCTGATCGCGAATGTCATCGAGGGAAAATCGCCGGAGCTGATCAGCAAGTACGGCCCCAATTGGTATGCGAATAATGCGAAGGAAGCCTTTCGCACTTTCGTGCGCGAAGAAGTGCAGAGGTATCCCCTCTTCCAGCTGACGACCGATCCCACCACCAGGCAGAAGTTGCAGGATGCGATCGCCAAAGAAGTGCAGACTAAGCTGATCGAGAAGCAGGGCATCCCGGTTCGGCTGAATCGCGTGGTCGTCGGAAGCATTCTGCCGCCCAAAGGCGTGGTGGAGCAGACGACGCAGACCATTATCCAGGAACAGCGCAAGATCACGATGGTGGAATTTCAGAAAGCGGAAGAGTCCCGTGAAAAAGCCGAAAAGCAGCGCGGCATCGCCGACCGGGCCTACCGCGAATCGTTGGGGCTGACTGCGCCAGAGTTTGTGGATTTGCGTCGCATCGAAGTGCAGAAAGAAATCGTGCAGCATTCGCCGGCAGCCCTGACCGTCATCATGGGCTTAGAGCGCATCGGCATCAACATGCCGCCGCCGGCAGCGGGCCAGTAGGCGACAGACTCTTTCTTCTGACCGGGGCGCGCGTGGGCTATCGAAATGCCTGCTCGCGCCCTTGTTGTTTGAGCATTAAACGGTAGGGGTTACTAGCACCAAATTAAGGCAGCAACATACTAGACTCACCAGCCGAGGGGATGTAAGGTGACCCTCAAGACGGTTCGAGGAAGTCGTGTATACAGCTTATGGCGATGAGAGTGCCGACGAGACTAAGCAGAGGGTATTTGCCCTTTCTGGACTTTTTGGCAGCAAACCTGACTGGGATGCACTCAGGGAGAAATGGCGAGCCCGCACCGGTGGAAAGAGTTTTCATGCAACGGACTGCGATACAGATCAGGGCGACTATAAAGGCATAGAGCATGCGCAAAATAAAAAACTCTATGCCGATCTAACGCGCCTTATTGCTGACAGCAACTTAATCGGATATGTAGCAGTTATGGACCTGCAGGCCTACAGGGAGATCGTAGCGCCAGCACTGCATGAGGAACCTTACTACTACGCTTTCTATTCTGTCGTAATTACTATTGCCAAGAAAGCCTCCCTCTCTATTCCGAGAGGCCGGATTAAGTTCTTTTTTGACCGCAATCAGCAAATCGAATACAACGCTGGCGCACTCTATGACAGGATAATAAATCGTTCATTGCCATCTAGAGAATTAATGGACGATGAAATTTCATTTGTTACTAGAGAGGAAATTGGAGTCCAAGCCGCTGATCTTGTGGCACGCGAAGGCATGAAGTTGCTCGATAACGAACTCGGTCCGGTCTCTCGCCCGACTAGGCTGTCGGCCCAGGTTCTAATGGCGACCCACCGAATTAACTTTCGTTTTTATAGGCGAGCCTGGTTTATTTCGCTAGTTGAAGGCTCAAGACTATCGGAGACGGGATATTCATGGGCAGAGTATCAGAAGTGGCTGGATGAGCACGGTCTCACCCATACGGTTCCCAATAAATTGAGATATGAGGCTACACGCCAGGACCTTCAGGGTAAGGTACGGAAGCTGTTTGATGAGTTTAGGGAGGATACTTCGAACTGACGAACGGACTTACCAGCGTGGCCAGAGCAAGAGAGAATCTGGTGAACGCACTCTTCCAACTCAACGCCGCCCGCGTCAACCTCGCGCGCTCAACCGGCTCGCTAAATACGCTGCAGTAAGGAGCTGCGATGGACCGCGCAGTCCGAGACCTCCTGCGCGGAGGACTGTAGCGCATCGCTCTTGGGCCGCAAGGTTTATTCTAAGGAAGGTCTGATTAATTCCCGTTTACGCCGCGCCATCGGTTTCTGAGGGCGTTAGCACGGGTACTCAGCTGGAAATTCGCTGGGCCGGGAGCGTTTCCCGTGGGGGGCGCCCGCCGTCGGGCCGCCCAGAACCCCGTTCGCACACCCGTCCGCTAGACTCCCGCCAACAGGCGCCGCCGCACCACGTACAGATTCGCCAACCCGCAGCTGATGAACAGCCAGTGGGTATTCTTCGCCAGCCCCCGATACCGCACTTTAGCCCAGCCGAAGATTCGCTTGATCACCAAGAACGCATGCTCGACCTTCGCCCGGACTTTCGACTTCGTGCGGTTGCGGGCTCGCTCTTCCTCCGTCAGCGGCCGATGCCGATGCGCTTTGGTCTGGATGAAGCTCTGGGCCTGGGGCGCATGCTGCCGGAGGACGTCGCGTTGTCCGCTATACGCGGCATCGCCCCACACCCGCGTCTCCTGCCCATGCAGCAATTCCGGCAACATCTGACTGTCGTGCACATGGGCGGCCGTCGCCGCCACCGAATGAATCAGTTTGGTCTGGCTGTCCACGCCAATATGCGCCTTCATGCCGAAATGCCACTGGTTGCCCTTCTTGGTCTGATGCATCTCCGGATCTCGCTCCTTCTGGCGATTCTTCGTCGAACTGGGGGCACTGATAATGGTGGCATCCACGATGGTGCCGCGGCTCACCTGCAACCCCTGCTGGGTCAGATACTCCCCGATCCGGGCAAAGAGCTGTTCCCCCATCTTATGGGCCTCCAGCAGATGCCGAAACTTGCAAATCGTCGTCTCATCGGGCACCGGCTCGCGGCCCAGATCAATGCCCACGAATTGCCGCATGGCGCGTGAATCATACAGGGCTTCTTCGACGGCGGGATCCGACAGATTAAACCACTGTTGCAGGCAATGGAGGCGCAGCATGCGCTCGACGCCGACCGGCGGACGCCCGGGGCCGTCGGCTTTGGGATAGACCGGCTCGATCACCGCGACTAATTCCGCCCAGGGCACTACGCGATTCATTTCCGCGAGGAATCGCTCGCGGCGGGTGGATTTGCGATACGGCTCGAACGTGGCCTCGGCAAATGTCGCTTGCTGCATGGACGCGCCTCCAGTTCAGTGCGATATTTCTCTTAGCACATCAGGCGAGGCGAATAAATCAGACCTTCCCTAAGTTAGCCTAGGTTACTTGAGAGGGATCATGACGCTGATGGCGCCGCCGAGGTCGCCTTCTTTGCCGCCTTCTCGTGCATATCCAGAGATGTCCCGTTCGCCTTTCGGTTCCCCGTGGCAGGCCAGGCAAGATTTCTCATAGTAGAGCGGGAGCATCAAGCGAGCGCTGCGTCCTCCGTCCACCAGCTCGCTGATGATTTGGTGTTTGCTGGATCCGGACGGGGAACCTCCGAACCGTCCGAAGGCAGCCGTCTCATAGGCGTCGGGCTTGTTTTTTAGATTCCGTACCAAATGGTCGGGTGCAGTCTGCTTCATATAGATCTGGGAAAACTTTTGAAACCGGGCAGCGGTCTCGGTGCCGAAAGTTGCCGGGATGAGGCCTTTGTATCGCATCGCTGGAAGGCTGAGGACGGGTTGGTAACTTTGGATGGTTCCAATGCTGTCTTTGAGGAGTTGGGCGAGAAGCGGTTTGGCCATGACCGGGAGGGTCGTTCCTTCAAGGGCGTTGAGTGCGATTCCGGTCTGCCGCTGAAACTCAGCTTGCACTTCTTGTTCAAATAATTCCGGCGTGAATTTCTTGTCTGTCTGATTCGGAGTATTGATGAGGTCCTGGTGCTTGGCGATCGTGACCCGCCCGGAATCCAGCAGGACTGCCAGTAACCGTGCCGTTTCCAGCGCGTCGTCTTGTTGGCCTCCGAACAGGCGGGATGATAGGACGGCAAGGGTGAACAGCGCCATTGCCACGAGCAGCCGGAACCGATGCGTCTTCATGCGGTAATCATCCCTTTCCTTCCAGTCACTGATATCCGTCGGGGTGGATACCCTACCGCGTTGGGAGTGCGCCTGGCCACTCCTCAAAAGAGGGGAGTGGAAGCTGTACGAGAGCGTTTTTTTAGGTATGGGGTTTGGGTGGGTTACGGTATGGGGGCCAAGGCACGGATGTCCCGTGCCGGCAGATTGCGTGCGAGGGATGAGGCCGCTGGTGGGCCGTATGCGATGGCGCGTTGAATCGGAGCGGCGGAAGAGTGGGCCGTCGCTCCCCGGACTCTATGCTGCCATCGCCAGTGGGTAGATGAACGAGAGGGTGTCTTGCAGTTGGCTTTGGGCTTCTGTGAGCAGAGCCGGGCACTCGTCGGGATTGAACTTCGTACAGTAGAGTGAGAAGGGATCAAAGACTGGAGGCTGCTTGGCACGGATGGGGTCTAATTCAGCGTGATCGACGACGGCGCCTGCGAGGTGGACGATTGACGCATGGAGATTGTACTCCCCGGCTTCATTCGGACTCAGTTGATGGCGAATAGCCTGTTCGATCTGGCCCGGCATGCCCCAGAAGCGAATCAATTCTGCGCCGACTTCGGTGAAGTCGAAGCCGATGTTCGACTGTTCCACTTCCGCCAGCGCGGTGCCGAAGTTGCCCGCTTCGACAAGGGCCGACTGGGCCCGTTCCGGAATCGTCTGATACAGCACCAAGTGGCCGATATCCCGCAGCAGGCCTTCGATAAAGAACCGCTCGCTGTCCTCGATTCCACAGGCCTTCGCAATCTTGCCGGCCAGCAAGGCGCAGAGCACGCTCTTGCGCCAGTAGGCCGGCAGATCCATCAAGTCCGAGGTCATGCCCGAGAACGTACGTCCGATGGTAGTGGCCGCGACCAGGTCGCTGACGGCTTGCATCCCGATCAGATTCACTGCGCGGGTAATGGTATCAATCTGTTTGGGAAATCCGTAGAGCGGGCTATTGACGATGCGCAGCAGCCGGGCGGAAATCGCCGGGTCGAGCTTGAGCGCGTTGGCCAAGTCATCCATGGTCGAGGTCGAGTCGTCGACGACGTCGCGCACGCGAAAATAGATTTCAGGAAGCGTGAAGATGTTGGAGCAGGATTGGACGAGTTCTTGTGCTGACGACATTGCCGTGCACCCTCCCTACTTCATAGATGCGGGACTGGTTCGAAGAGGCTCTCGGCTATCTCTATCGGTTGTGACCCAGTCGAACTAAAGGGGGAGGCAGAATAAATCTGTGGAGGCGGGTCGGGAGGCGGCGGAAATGGCTGGTGATGCGGGCTATTTCACCAGCCAGACACGATAGGTTTTGCTGCCGGCCGGTTTGGCCGCTTTGAGGACGGCGATGGCTCCGGGATTCATGACATCATCGCCGGTTGCCGTGCGCCTGGCCGGGTAGCGCTCGGTCTTCATGAGCAAGCCCTGATCATCATAGAAATCCACCATGATATCCGCCGATTCCCGTAACCCGCCCTGATAGTGGGTGCCGAGCCAGTCCAGCCGCTTGAGGGCTTGGTATTGAATCGCAATGGCGCCCGTCGCGTCTTCCTTCACAGCAAGGATCCGCAACACACGGTTTTGGTCGATCCCTTCAGTCGGCGAAGGGCCGCTGGTGAGCTGTGTGCGAATGACGCGCGCGCTCTCGTCTGTCTGGAGATACCCATGGACTCGGCAGGAGATGGTTCGTCCCTGTTCAGATTGTTCGACGATCTGGGGGTCGTGAACATGACGATTCGCAAGGGTATACGACAGCTCACGCAAGAGGGGGGAGTCGATCACGGAGGCGGTGGATTCCCGATAGAGGGACGAGCTGATGACGGCCTGGCGCCAGGCTTCCCGGCAGGCCAGCGCTTTGGCGTCGGCGACAGACTCTGATTCGCGCGCGGCATATCGATACTCGCCGATGATTTCAAGCCGGCCGTTCGTGGCTTCCGCCGCGTGTACCGAAAGTGGAATGCCGATCAGTGCGGAGAGGAGCAGGACACCGGTGGTGGAGTGACGGACAGCCATAACGCCTCCTCTGAGGTGGACGAACGAGAAACGACTCAACCTTCGTCGTCGATACCTGTCATGCTACCACGCGAGTTGCGCACTCACAACGGTGGCCCGGTCGGGTTGGCGAGCGCTTCAAGTACCGCTTGGACGGTGAGCGGGCTGCAGCCCTCGGATCGATTATTCACGAGGACATACGAGGACCGTCCATCCCCCGCTGCTTGCGTCACAAGCGCGATGGTCTCCTCCCGCATACGCGGTTGCGGTTGCACGATGCGATCGTAGGGGGCGTAGCGTTCGACCGCTGTTTCATAGGCCAGCCCCAGCGGGGTCAGGAGTCGAAGGACGGTGAAGGGGGCGGTGAATGTGCCGGCCATTTTCTGATGTTGTTCGGACAGCGGAGGCATGGCCGTCCAGTGATTGTAGACATGGGCCACGCCGTGCGCTCGAAGCATGTCGTGATAGCGCGGGCCGAGGATGGCGGGATTTCTCACTTCGGTCGCGTAGGCGGGGCCGGGTGGCAGCTGTTCGAGAAACCGGTCGAGCTGTTGCAGAAAGACGGCTGGATCAAGGCCCCAGCGCTGAAACTCGAAGATGAAGGGGCCGAGCTTTTGGCCCAAGCCCTCCAAGGCCGGCTGCAGGACGAGGTCACGAAAGGTGCCGAGCTCAAGAAACCGCGGATTGGGCTTGCCGGCCTTCGCGCCGTATCGCGGAAGGTTGGCATAGGCGGGGACGGTGATCTCTTCCCACACTTTCTGGCAGAAGCGAAACTCGTCCGGGACTTGCTCGGCGTAGTGGGCGAGTTGCTTGACGCTGGCCGGTCGGTAAAATGAATGATCGATGCCGACGGTGGTGAAGAGGGGCGTGTCGTATATGCGATACGCGGCATATTCTGCGAGCGTGTCCTGGCTGAACCGACTTTTCGGATAGGTTCGATGGTAGACGAGTCCTTGCCAGCCTTCGTAGGCCCATGAACTCGTGCCGAAGCGGGGAACCGTCGTATCCAATGGCATTCCGAATAGTCAGAAATAGTCTACGGAAACAATAGGATAGCTTGACTTACTGATGGTCGTCACGCACACTCTCCGACATGTACGACCTGCCGGAAGCTGAACTCCTGTACCTTCTTTCCGACCGTGCCGGTATCGCCGCAGACTACCACGACATCGCCGGGACCCGCCATGTGACGACCGATGACACTCGTCGAGCCATTCTTTCGGCCATGGGGTTTCGCGTGGGTGATCGTACTGCGCTGATTGAAGAACTCACCGCCTGGGATCAACGGCCGTGGGCGCAGGGCTGCGACCCGGTGTGTGTGGTGCGGACTGGTCAGGCGCCTCGCGACTGGTCGTTGCACGTGCGTTGCGAGCCCTCGGATGACGGGCAGCTTCACGTCCATTGGATGGTGTTCGGCGAAAGTGGCGAAAAGCACGGTGAGTGGAAAGAGGGGCCGGGTCTTCCGATTCATGAAGTGCGGCTGATCCAGAATCGTCGCTATATCCGGCTGGCGTTCCCGCTACCGCTGGATCTGCCGATCGGATATTACGATGTAAAAATCTGGGTGCAGGGAGGATCGGCGACGGTCGAACTCCAGTTCCGTCTGATCGTGGCTCCGGCGCGTTGCTATGTCCCTGAATCGTTTCATGCCGGCACGCGGACGTGGGGGCTCGCCCTGCAACTGTATTCGCTGCGCAGCGAACGGAACTGGGGAGTCGGAGATTTTGGAGATTTGTCCACGCTCGTCGAGTGGGCGGGCAGGCAGTTGGGTGCCGGTGTCATCGGGTTGAACCCCTTGCACGCTCTGAAGAACACCAGGCCCTATCATATCAGTCCTTATTCGCCGAGCAGTCGGCTCTATCTCAACGAGCTCTATATCGATATTGACCGGGTGGCTGAAGCCAAGACCACGCCGGATGTGCAGAATCGCCTGGCTGATCCCGCCTTTCGCGCGCAACTCACGAAGGCCCGGACGAGCGAGTATGTGGACTACGAAGCGGTCTCGGCGCTCAAGCGGACGGTGCTGGATCTCTGCTATCGGACCTTTCTGCGTGACAACTTTGAGGGGATGGAGCCGGATCTGAAGCCGACGACGGCCCGTGGCTGGTTCTTTCATTCCTACGTTCAGCAAGAGGGGACGCCGCTGGCTGAGTACGCGCTCTTTCAGGCGCTCGAAGATGAGCGGCAATTTGTGCAGTCCCGCTCGGCCGTGTGGGCGGATTGGCCGGAAGTCTATCGCATGCCCGCGAGCGACGCGGTCGCCGAATTCAAGCGCCGGCATATGAAGCGGGTGCGGTTCTTTCAGTATGTGCAATGGGTGGCGGCTGAGCAACTGATCGCCGTGGGGTTGCAAGCGGACGAGGCCGGGATGCCGTTGGGCTTGTATCACGACCTCGCGCTGGGCAGTGATCGCTACGGTGCAGACGGATGGCGCTTCCAGGAGGTATTGGCGCATCAAGCCGATTGCGGGGCTCCACCCGACGCCTTTGCGCCGGAGGGGCAGAATTGGGGGTTGTCGCCGTCCGATCCGGTGAAGCTGCGCGCCAGCGGCTATCAGTTCTTCATCGAACTGCTCCGGACGAATCTGCGGTACGGCGGGGCGATTCGCATCGATCATGTGATGGCCTTATTCCGGCTCTTTTGGATTCCGCGCGGGATGCCGGCTTCCAAAGGGACCTATGTGCATTATCCGGCGGACGATCTCCTCGCGATTCTCGCGTTAGAGAGCATGCGGGCCAAGACGCTGGTGATCGGCGAAGATCTGGGAACGGTGCCCGATTGGGTGCGTGATCGGCTGGCCGCGGCCGGCGTGCTTTCGTATCGTGTCCTCTACTTTGAACGGAACGGGGACGGCAGTTTGAAGTCCCCCTCGGCCTATCCCGCTCAATCGCTCGGGGTCGTGACAACCCATGATTTGCCGACACTGAGCGGCTACTGGGACGGCACCGATATCGAGACGCGTGTCAGCCTGGGGCTCTGTGCGAGCGAGGAGGCTCGTCGGGGCGCGCTCGCTGAACGGCAAGTCGACAAGGCTCGGTTGCTCGCGGCGTTGAGATCCGAGGGCCTCCTGCCGAATGGCGTGTCGGACGATCCGGCACAGAGTCCGGTGATGACCGCGGATCTGATGGCGGCGCTGCATCTCTATCTCGCACGCACGCCCTCATGGGTCGTCCTCGCGAACGTGGAAGATGTGCTCGGTCAACGGGCGCAGACCAATGTGCCCGGCACCGTCGATCAGCATCCCAACTGGTCCAGGAAATTGACTGCGACCGTCGAGCAGATGGTGCAGGATTCCCGTTTCGCGTCGCTCGCCGCGCAGTTGCGTTCAGCCCGTCCACTTGTGTAAGAACGAGGGGCGCGCGCGCATCGGTCCTTCCGCCTCTTCCACCGGAGTGAGTGCTGCACGATGAAGACCCGCAATTGGCTGGTGCTGAGTATTGCCGGCGCCTGTTTCCTGACCATCGTCATTATTGAAAAGCTGGCCCCGGCAAACGTCGTCGGCGCCTACGGCTATGTGCTGCCCATTCTCCTCGTGGCAATCTTGCGCAATCGGCCGCTGATGCTGGTGACGGTGTTGGCCTGCGTGGTCGCGACCTATGCCGGGCTTCTCCAGCCGACGAAGCCGGGACGGTTTCAATCCGCCGTGATCAATCGCACGGTGGTCGTCGGCGTGTTGCTGATTGTGGCCTACATCGGCATGAGCTGGGAGGAACGGAAGGCCCGGGAAGAAGCGGCCCGCGCCGCGCTGGCCCGGCAAACGGAAAATCTGTTGCGCGCCAATGCGCAGTTGGTCGACGTGAAGGATCAGCTCAACCGATCTGAACGGCTCGCGGCCGTCGGGCAACTGGTGGCGTCGGTGGCGCATGAGGTGGGCACGCCGTTGCATTCGATCGCCTGGCACGTGCAGGCGTTGGCGGAAGAACCGACGGTCACGCCGGATATGAAGAAGCGCATCGATGTGATCGACGGGCAGCTGACGCGCGTGGTCGGCATTATTCAGGATCTCTTGTCCTCGACCCGGCAGCGGAAGCCCGATCCCACCTGGTTGCCGGTCGATCATGTCGTGACGCCCGTGGCGGCGTTGATGGAGCCGGCGTTTCAAGCGAAGGGCGTGGCGCTCCGGGTTGAGCTTGGGGACGCCTTGCCGCTGGTCTGGGCCGATGCCGAAAAGCTGCATCAAGTGTTAGTCAATCTGTTTGCCAACGCCATCGCGGCGACATCGGAGGGCGGGACCGTGACCATCAGCGCCGGGAGCCGAGCGGCCACGCCGGACGAGATCGAGGTGGGCTTGCGCGTGGGGAATGCGACGTTCATCACGATGGTCACGATCGTCGTCAGCGATACGGGCTCAGGTATGCCGGAGGAGGATCTCCAGAAAGCGTTTACGCCGTTCTTTACGACAAAGGCGATCGGGAAGGGGACCGGTCTGGGACTGTTCATTAGTCGGGAAACTATCCAGGCGCATGGCGGGACGCTCACGCTGGAAAGCGAAGTAGGGAAGGGGACGACGGTTGTGATATCGTTGCCCGGACAACGTTCAACTGCCACAGCGCTAATCTAGGGGGTGGAATGTCGGCAGCAAAGATTCTCGTAATCGACGACGATGCTGTGGCCCGCGAACTCCTGGCCGATGCCTTGAAAAAGGATGGGCATGAGGTGGAGTCCTTTTCCAACGGGACGGACGCGCTGGCTCGCGGGCAACAGACAGTGTTCGATCTCGTGCTCACGGATATTCGCATGGGGACCGTGGATGGACTGACTGTGTTGCGGGAGTTCAAGCGGTTCAGCCCGGATACCTCCATCGTTCTGCTCACGGCGTTCGGATCACTGGAAGGAGCGATCGAGGGAATCAAGCAGGGGGCCTTCGACTATCTGGCCAAGCCCTTTCGAAAGGAAGAGGTAAAGCTCGTTGTTCAGCGAGCGCTTGACCATTGCAAATTAGTGAGGGAAAACAAGCGCTTCAGAGTAGAACTGAAAGAAAAGGAGGAGTGGTCTCCATTGGTCGGAAGCAGTCCGGCCATGCTGGATGTCTATAAGCTGGTGGCTCGCGTGTCGGAGAGCCGCAGCACCGTGTTGCTCCAGGGAGAAAGCGGGACCGGGAAAGAACTGATTGCCCGGGCCATTCATGCCAATAGCCCACGGCGAGACAAGCCCTTCATTCCGGTGAATTGCGGCGCCTTGCCCGACACGCTGCTGGAGTCCGAGATGTTCGGCCATGAGAAGGGGGCCTTCACCGGTGCGGTGGGACTGAAGGCCGGCCTGTTTGAAGCGGCGACGGGTGGGACGCTGTTTCTCGATGAGATTGGCGAGCTCGGGCCGGCGCTGCAAGTGAAGCTGCTGCGAGTCATGCAGGATCAGGAGGTCCGGCGCGTGGGAGGGACCGCGTCCGTCAAAGTCGACGTCCGCATCATTGCCGCGACGAATCGCGATCTGGAGCAACTCGTTAAAGAAGACAAGTTTCGAGACGATCTGTTTTATCGCTTGAACGTGGTGCGGATAACCCTGCCTTCGCTGGTGGACCGCAAAGAAGATATCCCGATGCTGGCCCACCATTTTCTTCAGAAGTATGTCGGCGGGACGCCGTCAGGGGTGCGCGGATTTCTGCCGGACACGATGGCGTTGCTCAAGGAGTATCGGTGGCCGGGGAATGTGCGGGAGCTGGAGAACGCGGTGGAGCGCGCGGTGTCGTTGAGCCACGGCCCCTTAGTTACGCCGGACGATTTGCCGGAAAGTATCCGGACGGCTGCGCAGGTGGACGCGAAAGCCCCCGCAGCGCCTGAAGGGGATGAGGTCTGTCTGACGCTCGAAGAAGTGGAGAAGCGGCATCTGATCCGCGTGTTGAAAGAAATGAAGGGGAACAAGGTGAAGGCGGCCAAGATCCTGGGTATCGACCGCCGGACACTCTACCGGATGGCGGAACGGTTCGGACTGGATTTGGGGGACGATCCCGACGCCGGTGACAAAGAGCCGGCAGAGAAGTTATAGCAAGTGCAGGGCGTTCTTGATGAGCCGCAATTGATTGTCGGCACCTTGGGGCAACGCGCTGGGAACCTGATCCCAGCTGGTAAAGATCCCGTCTTTTCCCTCTGACCTCACTTCCAACTTGAGTGCAGTGGTCTGCTCATCAGCGGCTGTCACCGTCGCATTCACCCGGCTCTTGATCGTGCCGAAGCGCCAGCGATTGAGCCAGCTCCAGGGGCCATGCATTTCTTTCCGATAGCTGGTTTCCAACGTGGAGTCATTCTTCCAGTCGACATCGTAACCGCCGTCGGTGAGGACCTGTGTGAGGGCGGTTTTGACGGTATCGAGCGGGGCGGCCAGCCGAGTGTCGATGAGATCGGCCGGAAGGGGATGGGGTGCTCCGCTGCAACCGATCATCAGCGCTATGGTTGCGAGGAGGAGGCCTGTTCTCAGAATCATTTTGCGTTGCTTTCCAGTGTACGGTAGACGAGATGCGTATCGGTTTGTGTCACGCCTTCAATGCCATGAATCTTGCTCAGGACCAGCTGCGTCAGTGCATCCTGATCGGCCACGTCGGCGACGACAATGATGTCCGGTTTTCCCCAACAAGGATCAATGGTCTTGATCGCTTTGATCTGCCCGAGCGCTTTCACGACGCTGGATGTCAATCCGGGACTCACATTGATCATGATGTAGGCCCGGTCGGACATCAGGGACGCTCCCGCGTTTGGCGCGTGAATCGTAAAGGGAATAGCCGGTGGATCGGGCTGCGGCTCACCGTAGCGAACTCCCTGCGGCGGTGTCAATACGGACGTGGCGCGGGCCGATGAGGCAGCGGCGGATTTTGGTTTTCTTGGCATAGTTGATCGGGCCTCACTTCGGCGCGACGAGGACGTCCACAGTGAAGGCGTCGCTCACGCTGGTTAGGTCCGTTTCGAGCCGCGTCGGACTGCCGATGCGCCCCTCCGGATCGTAAATAAAGCAGAACAAGTGGACACAGGGGTGACGCGAGGCGTAGTGGGCGGCGTCGGCGGCAACCTGCTCGGCCAACTCCTTGGTGGTCAGGCCGGAGCGGGTTTTCTTGGCGACTACGGCAAGGCGATCCCGATTCAACAGCAGAGTCGTGCGCGTCGAGCCGCCGGCGTAGGGCGGCGTCCATTCGTCGGCCCCCACTTCATCGAATTCCAATTTCAGCAGCGCGCACAGCAAATCTTGCAGATCGTAGTCGTCTTCCACTTCCAGCGTCGTGCGGTAGTCCTTCCGCAAGCGGAGTTGCCGGGCTACGGCGTGAAAGCGCAGGCAGACCTTCCGGAGTGCATCGACCGGATCCGACGTGGGCTGTTCTCTGCGTGTTACGACAGTGGGCGAGGCCGGTGTCGGAGTCGGATGTGGCGATGGGACCGGAGATGGCGGTGGCGCTATGACGGATACGGCCGGTGCACTGGGTTGATCGGGCGGCTTCTGCAAGCTCTCGCTTGCGAGGAGCGGGGGCGTTGGTGGCGGCGATGCTAATGGAGAGGAGAAGGCTCCGATCTGTGGTTGAGGAGGAGCGGTGACCTGCAGCGGTGCAGTCGGTGCTGGTGCGAGGGGCGCGATAGGCTCCTGCCTGGTGGCTGGGGCCTCGGCCGCAGGTATTGATGTCGGGGCTGGTGCTGCCGGTTGTGGATCTGGAGGCATGGTGCGAAAGCGAGCCGACTCAAGATGGCTTGGCGGAATCGCCGACGTCGCTGGGTGAACCGGCGCAGGCGGTGTGAACGCAGGTGTTTGCGGGGGCGGCGCGGTTGGCTGGCTCAAATTGGTCGTGATGGCGACGGACATCGTCACCGGCGGCGTACTCCCCGGGGTGGATTGCGCCATAGTAATCTGAGCCGCCGGCGTCGTCGGTGGGACCAAGGTCATTTGCGGCGGGCCAGAGGCTGCGGGATTCTGTCCGGTTTCAGGCGCCGGCGTCGCAGGAGCAAGTCCTTGCAACTCCAGTTTCTTGCGTTCCAACGCCGTAATGAATGACTTGACCAGATGCACGCTCTGCGTCGTTTCAGCCGGAGTGGAGATTTTGAGCTTGTGGGCGCGGTGTGCCTGATATTCCGGAGAGCGCTCGCCGAACAGCCGGCGAACGGTTTCACGAATCTGCAACTCGGCTTTGGCCCGCGCGCCGTCGCGATAGGGAAACCCTTCCCGGCTGAAGTCTTCAATCGAAGTCAGAATGTTCTGAAAGGTAGCGAGGCCTTGCGCGACCTCTTCGACCGCGGCGGTCTTCGAACGTGTGCGGGGAGACTCTGCGGAGCGTGTGCGTGCCATACGATTGAACGAAGCTTAGCCCAGGGTCCGCACACTGGCAAGAAAACGAGGGATTCTCGCCGAGGAGGGATCGAACAAAATGAGATTGATGCGCGCCGGGCCGTGTATCTGTTTCGCCTTGGGCGTCGACGACTTAGCGCGCTTGTCTCGTTAAGGACGGTCAGACAATGATGCTGTCCGGTCAGTCGCCCAGGCAGGATCGGTCACGAACATTTGTGCGCGCTGCGTTTCTCGATATAGGCGTCTTTGTATGACCATTGGCAGGCGACGCCTTTGGGGTCGAAGGTCATGGTGATGGTGCCCACGCTGTTGGGAGCCCACGTCACCGGCCATTCACAGGCTTCTCCGCCTGATTTGAACGTATGGCAGCGTGTGGGAATACCCTGGTCTTTCACACGGTCGTCTTTGGTGGTGCCGATCCACGTATTCCACGACTCATCGGATTTTCCATAGACTGCCTCGGCGCAGCCATAGAGCGAGGTGCACACGGCAAGAAGAACCAGTAGTCTGCCCATCATCGATGCTCCTTCGAATGGATCACGCGCGTGGAACGAGTACGTGTGGGTTGGTGCCCCCGATACGAATTGAACGTACGACCTTCGGTTTAGGAAACCGCTGCTCTATCCAACTGAGCTACGGGGGCATGGCGTGAATCTAGCGCACTTCTGAAAGTGGTGCAAGCGAAGGCCACTAGGGACGTGGCATCGCGATGCCACGCGGTTATTCATCGATGGTGATCGTGGAGAGCGCGTACCAGCCGTCTGGACGTTTGCCTTCGATCGCGAGTTCGACGAGCGCTGATCCGCCGGTTTCATGCAGCAGGGCGACATCCAGCCAATAGATTCCTGACGCAATCTGGGCAGGGATTCTCAGGGTATCCTCAATCTGGTAGCGCGTCCCAGGAAGCCATTGCTTCACGTCGGCGTTGCTGGTCCACTGTGCAACAACATCGTCGGTCGCATTCCTCAGCCGGAACGCGAGCGGCCAGGGCCGGTAGACGGGGGCCACGCCGATGTTTTCCCATTCGGTCTGAAGCGTCCAGGCCGGACCAACCCTGACTTCCGCCGGGTGGCTGACGGTCCGCAGCACCAGCCGATAGCCGATCTTCTTGAGGAACTCATTGACCTTGGGCCGCCAGCGGGCCGGCACCGGAGAGGACTTCGCGTTCAGGACGGAGACATGCCAATCCAGCCCTTGTTGCAGAATGCGATCGATGTCGAAGCCCTTGTCTTCCCAATCCTGCATGACGCCGCAGACTTCAAACTGCACCGGACCGCGGGTCCATGCGGCGGCGATGACCGGATCCTGGAGCACCGGCGGATAGGCGTGCTCCATATGATTCCAGTCAGGGCCAAAGTAGCCATAGTCGCCGAAGCAGTCTCCTCGCCACCCTGCTCCGCGCCCGGTGGCATACCGGAGTTGCCCTCCATGCAGCATGACTAACGGGACCTGCGGGAAATATTTGAAATACCAATCGGTGATCGCGATCTGGACGTCTTCGGTGGGGAAGTACTGTTTGCATTGCCGTTCTACGCCTTGGCAGCAGGCCATATTCCATTCGCCCCAGCATCCGATCGATCCGATATCCACATGATCGATGTCCGGCGATCTGCCATAGCGCGCGCCCAAGGCCTTGATGAGTTTTTCATGATAGTCGAGAAAGATGGGGTTGTTGTAATCGGGGAAGCGGCCGCCGCCGACGGCAATGGCGGGGACGCCTTTTGCCAGCAGCCAGGCCGGAGACCCTGAACGATATTCGGACATGACGCGGAATGCCAGCCGCTCTCCTTTGGCTTTGGCCAGCTCGATGGTGCGATCAATCAGATCGAAGGCGTACTGGCCTTCCGCCGGTTCGAGATCGGCCCAGGACCAGCGGAAGTAGGCCACGGTTGAGCGCGGATAGGTGCCCGGCGCGGGGGGGTGGTCGAATCCGAAGTGAAAATCGGCGAATCCCATTCCCGGGTTATAAAGGGTATCTGTAATTTCCAGAGGATAGAGGGTCACTCTCTGTATGCGGGAGAGCTCTGCTATCTCCTTCTTGAAAGGCCCGACGCACGATGTGCCGGTTATCAAGAGGGCTACCAATATGAGGGGTAACGCAAGGGGCATTTGATTCATCGGTTCACCGGTTCCTTCTCTTACAGCCGAATCCTTCTGGTGTCGGGTTTGACATGGAAAACTGTATCGATACGGTACCTGAGCCTTCTCTCACGCTCAAGTCTCTCTCTGTCAAGATCCGAGGGGGGGAGGGGACTGTGGACAGGTCTGTAGGCAGAACATTGATAGGCAGAGCATTGGATGGTCTGCTCGGACCCCCCCCTTAACCATTGACCTTGAGCTCGCTTTGCTTCTTGCAAGCGCTCTCTGGCACAGGCAATATCTGCAGGTTGATGGCAGGAGTGCTGTCCGCGCCTTGCCGGGATTGTTTCGTTCCATTGGACCACACTGACCATGCTGGAAACGATTGATCTGGCCTGCGCGCGCGGGGAGCGTGAACTGTTTTCCGGCCTCACGATCGCGGTGACACCGGGACTCCTCATCGCGATTGTGGGGGAGAACGGCAGCGGGAAATCGAGCCTGCTTCGCACGCTGTCCGGCCTACTCCCGAGAGAGCGAGGGATAATCCGATGGAACGGCGCCGATATTGACGAATTGAATGACGACTACAGGCGGCAGCTGACGTATCTCGGCCATCTCAATGGCATCAAGGACGATTTGACGCCGATTGAAAATCTGCAGATCTCCGCTGAATTATTCGGGGACGACCGGTCGGTGCCATCCGCCCGTGGGGCCTTGCAGGCGGTGGGGTTGGGCCGGCAGACACAGTCATTACCGACGCGGGTGCTCTCCCAAGGGCAGAAACGCCGGGTGGCGCTGGCTCGACTGTGGTTGTCCAAACGGCCTCTGTGGATTTTGGATGAACCGTTTGCCGCCTTGGACGATGTAGGAACCGCGTTGCTGACCGAGCAGCTGTCGCGCCATCTGGAGGCCGGCGGGATGGCAGTGGTGGCGACGCACCAAGCCGTCGGGGTTCGTGAAGAGTCGCTCCGTTCGCTGAGGCTGCCCGGATGAACCAGGCTGGGCTGGGCGCGGTGGTTCAGGCGATAGTCAGGCGGGACCTGCTGTTGGCGTTTCGGCGGCAGGCCGATGTGATGACGACGGTGTTTTTCTTCGTCATCGTGGCGAGTCTGTTTCCACTTGGCGTCAGTCCGGAGCCCGCGGTGTTGCGGATGATTGCTCCGGGTGTGTTGTGGGTGGCGGCCTTGCTCTCCTGTTTGCTCTCTCTCGGACGAGTCTTTACTGCGGACCATCAGGACGGCGTGTTAGAACAGATGGTGTTGATTCCGCATCCGCTTGCGGTGCTGGTGTTGGCCAAGGTCTTTGCCCATTGGCTTGTTTCAGGGTTGCCGGTTGTCTTGCTGTCGCTGTTGCTCGGTGTGCAGTTCGGTTTGGAGGGAGAGGCGCTGGCCGTGCTCGCACTGTCCCTTCTTCTCGGTACGCCGACATTGAGTCTGATTGGTTCCATCGGTGCCGCGCTGACGCTGGGTGTCCGTGGCAGCGGGATGTTGGTGGCGTTGCTCGTGTTGCCGTTGTTCATTCCGGTCTTAATTTTCGGTGCGGGCGCGGTGAGCGGCACCCTGTCTGGAATCGGGGCCGAGGCCAATCTCTCGCTGCTCGGGGCTTGTTTGATGGCGGCGATTCCGCTGGCTCCCTGGGCCGCGGCGGCCGCGGTGCGCATTGCGGTAGAGTAAGCAGGAACGTATGAGCGAATCCCGCATCACATGGTCGAAATATTCCTCGCCGCAGGCGCTGTATCCGCTTGCCGGGACACTCATTCCCTGGTGCGCGAGCGCGGCGATCTTATTTATGGCGGTAGGGCTCTACCTCGGGTTCTTTGTGGCTCCGACCGACTTTCAACAGGGGGACGCCTATCGCATTATCTTCGTGCATGTGCCGGCGGCCTGGATGTCCATGTTTCTCTATGTGGTGATGGCGCTCTGGGCCGGTCTCGGCTTGGGACTAAAGGCGCGTCCATCGTTTATGATGGCGCAAGCGATCGCTCCGACCGGCGCGATGTTTACCTTTGTGGCGCTTCTCACCGGTGCTCTGTGGGGCAAGCCGACCTGGGGCGCCTGGTGGGTCTGGGATGCGCGGCTCACCTCGGAGTTGATTCTCCTATTTCTGTATCTGGGGGTGATGCTGCTGCATGCCTCCATCGATGATCTTCGGCGGGCGGACCGGGCAAGCGCCCTGTTTGCGTTGGTCGGCGTCGTCAATGTGCCGATCATCTACTTTTCCGTGCGCTGGTGGAATACGCTGCATCAAGGCGCGTCCGTCAGCATGACGGCGGCGCCGAAGATGGCCGCGACGATGTTGACGGCCATGTTGCTCATGTCGATCGGGTTCTGGCTATACAGTATTGCCGTGATTCTGGCGAGGCTGCGTTGTGTGATCCTTGAGCGGAACCGTCAGGCCCGGGCGAGCCAGAGCGCGTTCGGGCAGGGTGCGAAGGAGGTCCGTGCATGACGTGGGGAAGTCTTTCAGAGTTCCTGGCCATGGGTGGCTATGGTTTCTATGTGTGGATGTCATTTGGCACGACCGCCTTGTGCATGGTCTGGGAAGTGTTGATGGTGCGTCGGCGTCAGGCGAGGGCCTTACCTATCGAGTCTTCTGAAGAAGGAGTGACCCACTGATGACCGCGCGACAGAAACGGTTTAGCCTCATCGGTCTCGGACTCGTGGCGTTGGGGATCGCCGCAGCGTTGGTGCTGAATGCGTTCAATAGCAACCTCGTGTTCTTTTTTACGCCCACGCAGGTCGCCAATGGGGAAGTGCCGAAAGGGCAAAGCTTTCGCATCGGCGGAATGGTCGAGGCCGGGACGCTCACGCGTGAGAACGACGGTTTGACCGTCCATTTCGTCATGAGCGATACGGTGAAACGGGTCCCGGTCACCTATAAAGGCATCCTCCCGGATCTGTTTAAGGAGGGGAAGGGTGCGGTCGCGCAGGGGAGGCTCTCGTCGGAGGGAACCTTCGTGGCCAGTGAGGTGCTGGCGAAGCACGACGAGAACTATATGCCGCCGGAAGCCGCTGAAGCGATGGCCAAGGCCAAAGCGACGGGGAAGCAGAGCAGCAACACGCTCGTAGTCACTCCGTAAGCGATAGAGGATACACCTGCATGATCCCAGAAATCGGCCACTTTGCGTTGATCCTCGCCCTCTGTGTCGCGGCTGTGCAGGGCACCGTGCCGATTTTCGGCGCCGCATCCGGCAATTCTTCATTCATGGCGGTCGCGAAACCTGCGGCGCGTGGGCAGTTTCTGTTAGTGCTGATCGCCTTCTGTTGCCTGGGCTATGCATTCGCCGACAAAGATTTTTCGGTGCTCTACGTGGCGGCGAACGCGAATTCAAAGTTGCCGCTCCAATATCGTCTGGCCGCCATTTGGGGAGCCCATGAAGGCTCGCTCCTCTTGTGGACCTTCATCCTGACGCTCTGGATGATGGCGGTCACGCTCTTCTCAAAACATCTCCCGGAAGCGATGCGGGCGAGGATTCTCGGCGTGATGGGCTTGGTGAGCCTGGGGTTTCTCTTGTTCATGTTGACGGTCTCGAACCCCTTCGAGCGATTGATCCCGGTCGCGCCTGATGGCCGCGATCTGAATCCTTTGCTCCAGGATCCCGGTATGGTCATGCATCCGCCGATGCTCTATATGGGGTATGTGGGATTTTCGGTCGCGTTCGCTTTTGCCATCGCCGCGTTGCTAGGCGGCAATCTGGATGCAGCCTGGGCCCGGTGGTCTCGCCCCTGGACCACGGTTGCCTGGTGCTTTCTGACGGTCGGCATCGCGTTAGGCAGCGGATGGGCCTATTACGAGTTGGGTTGGGGCGGGTGGTGGTTCTGGGATCCGGTTGAAAATGCGTCCTTCATGCCCTGGCTGGCCGGAACCGCACTGATGCACTCGCTTGCCGTAACTGACAAGCGGGGTGGGTTCAAAGTCTGGACCGTACTACTCGCGATCCTGGCCTTCTCGCTCAGTTTGCTCGGTACATTCCTCGTACGTTCCGGGGTCTTGACCTCGGTTCATGCCTTCGCGACTGATCCGAAGCGCGGGCTGTTTATTCTTGTCTTTCTCGCGGTCGTCATCGGCGGATCGTTGTTGCTCTATGCGTGGCGTGCGCCGCGTGTGGGCCTGGGGGGCGGGTTCGATCTGGTCTCGCGCGAAGCGATGCTGCTGGCGAATAATGTTCTCTTGGTCGTCGCCATGGGCTCGGTGTTGCTGGGGACGTTGTATCCGTTGTTTCTGGACGCGTTGGGCCTCGGAAAAATTTCGGTGGGCCCTCCATATTTCGATACGGTCTTTGTTCCTCTCATGACCCCCGCCATTTTTCTGATGGGGGTCGGTCCACTGGCCCAATGGAAGAAAGCGAGTCTGCCGGCTCTGGCGCTGCGGCTGCGCTGGGCGTTCGGCACCAGCGTCGTTACCGCACTGCTGCTGCCGTTTATACTGGGGAAATGGACGCCACTGCTTAGCCTCGGTTTGTTGTTGGCGCTGTGGATTGTGACAACGGCCGTCGTGAATGTGCGTGAGAGACTGACCCATCTTGAGGGAGCCAGTCTTACGAGTCGTCTCGCGTCGGTTCCGCGTTCCTATTGGGGCATGATCCTGGCGCATTGCGGGATTGCCGTTTTCATCGTCGGGGTGACGATGGTGAAGGGGTTTGAGGTCGAGCAAGATCTGCGGATGAATGTGGGCGAGACTGCCACGATCGGCGGCTATACGTTTCAGTTCGACGGCGCGAAGGATCATGTGGGGCCGAACTATATTGCGGCACGCGGCACGTTTCGCGTGACAAAGGATGGCCGTGAAGTGACGACCATGTATCCGGAGAAACGCCGGTATATAGTGCAGAGCCAGACCATGACGGAGGCGGCGATCGACTCCGGGGTTTTTCGCGATCTCTACGTATCCTTGGGGGAGCCGCTGGAAGGCGGGGCCTGGAGCGTGCGGCTCTACCACAAACCGTTTATCGACTGGATCTGGGGCGGCTGCTTGATCATGGCGTTCGGCGGAGTCTTGGCGATCACTGATCGCCGCTATCGCCTTGCCTGGCGCCGTGAACAAGAGGCAGCGCCCGCTGTCTCTCAACCGGTCGGAGCGCCGATTGTATGAAGCGGTTCTTGCTCCCGCTGGCAATCTTTGTGGTGATGGTGGGATTTCTCGCGGTTGGCTTGACCTTGAACCCGCGCGAAGTCCCGTCGCCGCTGGTGGGAAAACCGGCCCCTGATTTTTCACTGCCTCAGCTGCATGAATCCGACAAGATGTTTTCCCCGAAAGATCTGGCCGGGAAGGTCTGGTTGCTAAACTTTTGGGCCTCCTGGTGCAATGGATGCAAGGATGAACATCCGATCCTGATGCAACTAGCAAAATCGGGCGAAGTCCCGATCTACGGGGCGGATTATAAGGACACTCGGGAGGAAGCGCTCACCTGGTTGCGGCGTTGGGGTAATCCGTACCAGTTGGTCGCCGTGGACGAAGCGGGCCGGGTGGGCATCAACTATGGCGTGTACGGCGTTCCGGAGACCTACGTGATCGATAAGGCCGGAACGATTCGGTATAAACAGATCGGGCCGGTGGATCAGGACGTTTTGGAAAAGAAGATTCTTCCTCTTGTGCGGGAGCTGCAGCAGCAATGATGCGAGTTTGGACGTTGATTCTGGCGCTGGCAATCCCCGGTCTGGTGGCCGCTCAAGAAGCGCGCCCGCTGGCCGAGAACCCGCAAGCTGAGGCCCGGCTCAAGGCGCTCGCGGTCGAGTTGCGTTGCCTGGTCTGCCAGAACCAAACGTTGGCGGATTCCAATGCCCCGTTGGCTGAGGATCTGCGCCGGGAAGTGCGCGAGATGATCGCAAAGAACATGAGCGATCAGCAGATCATTGATTTCCTCGTGGAACGTTACGGCGACTTTGTTCTGTACAGGCCGCCGTTACGGGTGACGACGACGCTGCTGTGGGTCGGACCATTTCTCCTGCTGGCCATCGGAGGGACGGCGTTGATCCTGGCCGTTCGGCGTAGGCAGAAGACCCTTCCTGAGGCGGTGGTGTCCGATGCCGACCACGCACGAGTGGAGCAATTGTTATCCGATGGAGCCAAACACCCATGATTGTGACGTTTTGGCTCATTGCCGCCGGTTTGACGATCCTGATTCTCGGCTTCGTGCTGTGGCCCTTGCTGCGGGGGACAAGCACGCCGGCTTCCGGCGAACAGGAGAAGCGGCTGTCCGTGTATCGACAGCAGTTTGTTGAGTTGGCGCTGGATCACAAGAACGGCGTGTTGACCGATGAGCAATATCAGATTGCACGGCGGGAATTGGACCGTCGTGTTCTCGATGAGACCGGCAGCGCTGAGCTCCCGGCAGCCGGATCCTCGCCCCAATTGAACAGCAAGACGGTGGCTGTGGCCCTCGCGGTATTGATTCCCATCGTCAGCGTGGTTCTCTACGAAAAACTCGGCAGCCCATCGGCCCTCTCGCCTGCGGACTCTTCAGCGTCGGGCGAATCAGGGAACAGGGGGCGTGAACCGTTCTCGTTAAGCGAGATGGACGCGTTGACTGAGCGATTGAAGGCGAAGCTAGAACAGAATCCCGGCGACGGGGTGGGCTGGGCGTTGCTCGCCCGGGCCTATGTCGAGTTAGGGCGTCATCCGGAAGCGGTGCAGGTGTATGAAAAGGCGATACAACTGATTCCCAACGATGCTCAATTATTGGCGGATTATGCCGACGCTCTGGGAGTACTCAACGGGCGGAAGTTGGAGGGGCGTCCGGAAGCCTTGATTCAGCAGGCCCTCAAGGCCGATCCCCGCAACGTCAAGGCTCTGATGTTGGCCGGGACGGTTGCCTACAACCACAAAGAGTTTGGTCGCGCCGCTTCATACTGGGAAGAAGCGCGCGCCCATCTCCCTCCGGCGACGGATCCAGAGGCAATCCAAGAAATCATGGCCGGAATTGCCGAAGCGAGAGAACTCGCGGGTGGTCGCCAGGCAGCGACGGTTGTCACGCCATCAGCGCCGGCGAAAGTGACTGCGCCGGCTGGACCGTCCTTGGCTATCAGCGGACAGGTGACGATCTCCCCAGGCCTTGCGGCCAAGGGGGCATCGACCGACACGCTTTTTGTATTCGCCAAAGATATGAACGGCCCGCCGATGCCGGTGTCGATCGTGCGCGCGACGAGAAAAGATTTGCCGTTCACGTTTCGACTCGATGATTCGACCAGCCCCATGCCGTCGAGAAAACTGTCCGACATGGGAACGGTCGTCATCGTGGCGCGTCTGTCGAAATCCGGCGAGGCCATGCCGAAGAGCGGCGATCTTCAGGGGATGAGTGCGCCGATGAAACCCGGAGCCAGCGGCATCGCCATTGTCATCGATCAGGAAATCCCCTAGTGTAGTGTCTCAGTAATATCTTTCCAATATTGGTTGGTTCTGGTATCGTCTGGGGTATGTGGAAACCAACCGACTCGTTGCCGATGACGGGAGAACAGAAACAGACGTTGGAGGCGTGGATGCGGGCGAAGACCA